>JAYUKI010000160.1:0-5521 GCA_043764595.1 Myxococcales bacterium
TTGTTCCCGGGGGACGTGGTCGAGCTTTTGTACCGCGTGGAAGACGTGGCGCAGCGAAACGCCTTTGCCGACTACTTCGGCGAAGTGGTCTACATGCAAGGCCAAGAGCCCATTGCTCACGCCGAATACGTGCTCATCACCCCGAAGTCGCGGACGCTCCATTTCAATGCCCCACAAATCCCGGGCATCGTGAAGACCGAGTCCGAGCAGGGCGACAAACGTGTGTACCGGTATGTCGCGAAGAACCTCGCGCCCCTCGATCCCGAGCCACTCCAGCCCCCGTTCGCTTCGATTGCAGGGCACGTTCACGTGTCGACCTACAAATCGTGGGACGACATGGGCAAGTGGTACTGGGGACTCGTCAAAGACCAGTTCGTCGCGGACGACGAGGTCAAGCGGCGCGTCGCCGACGTCACGAAGGGCCTCACCACCGACGATCAGAAGGTCAGGGCCATCTACGACTATGTGGTCCAGCGCACGCGTTATGTCGCGCTCGAGTTCGGCATTCACGGGTTCAAGCCGTACCGGTGCTCGCAGATTTTCGCGCGGGGCTTCGGCGACTGCAAAGACAAGGCGACACTCATCGTCACGATGCTCAAAGAAGTGGGCATTCCGTCGACCATCGTGATTCTCCGGACGGGAATGCGCGGCGACTTCGAGGGCTCGCCCGCGAGCCTCGCGCCGTTCGATCACGCGATTGCCTACGTACCGTCGATGAACCTCTACCTCGACGGAACGGCTGAATTTACGGGCTCACGCGAGCTTCCTTCGATGGACCGGGGTGCTCTCGGGCTTCGCATCAACGAAGGCAAGCCGGAGCTCGTTCACCTCCCCGAGCCCCCTCCCGAGGAGAGCGTCACGTCCCGAAAAGTGGAGGCCACGCTGGCCCCGGACGGTTCGGCCACCCTCGAATGGAAGGGCGACGTGACGGGCGTCCACTCGAGCAGCTGGCGCGGGCGCTACCACTCGCTGTCGACTCAGAAGAAGCGCATCCAAGAAGACCTGGGCACCGAGTTCCCAGGGCTCGAGCTCTCGGACGTGAAAGCCAACGACCTCGAGAAAATCGAAGAGACCGTCTCGATTCGCGCCAAAGGCAAAGTTGGGCAATTCGCAAAGAAAGACGGCGACTCCATGAGCGTCAGCGCCGGCCCGCGCGAGCATATGGTTCGCGACTACGCGCCCCTGTCCCAACGGAAGCGCGACATCCGCATTTTTGCGCTCACCACCGACGAGAGCGACACCACCGTGAAGCTCCCGGCCAATGCGAAGGTCACGAGCCAGCCGAGGGCCGCAAAGGGCGACACGGTTTATGGCACCTATCAGGTCGAGGTCGAGGTGAAGGGCACGGAAGTCCGCACGAAGACCCGCGTCACGCTGAAGAAGTCGCGCATCACCGCCGCGGAATACCCGCAATTCCGCGCCTTCTGCGAAGAAGTCGATCGCGCGCTCGGCCAGCGGCTCACGTACACCGTCGCGCGCTGATCCCGTCGGGTCGGGGCGCCTCGTGCGTCCCGACTCGCCCGTTCGCAGCTTTCCCTGGATTCACCCTGTCGGCAGAACGGCCAGGCGGAGCCCACGCTCAGCGCGGTACGATTTTGCCTTTGGCGTACCTTCGGCAACCGTCGTCCGTGACGGTTACGCCGTCGACCTGACCCGCGAGCTCGTATTTGACTTTGGCGCCCGGCTCGGGAGAATCCACGACGAGCGTGAAGTAGATGGGATCGCCGTTGGCGAAGTCGGCGAGTCCTTCGCGGGAATAGCCCACGCGTATGGCCGGACCGCCGACGAGCGCGTAGTTGCCAATGCGCCGCCCAGTGTCGTTCAGCTTCATTTCGCCGCACTCGTTCCGCCAGCAAAACGTGGCGTGAGTCTTCTCGAGCGTCTTGGGCGGATCGACGATCGGCAAGTCGCCCGAGAGCTCGCTCGGAAAAACCTCGGTGGTGCAGAGGGTTTCGGAGCTCGAGCATGCGAGCAAGGACACGACGAGCGTGGCCGCGACGACGGGGATGGTGAGCACGAACGGAACGCCAATTCTCACGATCCCCGAGGATTAGCAGGTTCCGCTACCGGGCGGCAGCCCTTCGAGGATCCAAAAGCACCTCGTCGCCCTCGCCGCCTCCCAGGCTTCCCATGCCTATCGGCAAAGCGCCTGCGCGCACGAACGCCTCGCGCACCGCCGGGACACAGCGATCGATCCGCGCGCCGATAGTCACGTCGCCGTACGAAACGCCGCCAACGTGTCGCTCGAAGTCCCCGCGCGAGGTAATCGCCACGAGCTCGTGGGTCTCGACGTCGACTACGGCGCCCCCCGAATCTCCAGGCACCGCGGCGGCGAAGACCGTGAGCGTGTCGTCGCTGATCGATTTTACCGTTCCGCGCTTGCCGTGCCGTTGTTTCGCTTCGAGCGAAAGCCCTCCCGCAGCGGATTTTGGCCACGAAAGGGAGCCAAACCCCACGACTCGGTAGTGGCCTCCCTCGCGCGGCGATCCGATCGAACGAATGGGTACGTCGGGAGGAACGGGGCGCTCGAGAACGAGGGCCGCAATGTCGCGCTCCTCGCTCGGCGCCGTGTCGCACGAATGAACGCTGGTGACTGCCACGCGCCCCCACGGCAAATAGTCTCCACCAAGCTCCACGTGGAGCGCCCCGGCCACCCGTGCTCGGGATGTGGCTTCGCCACTGCGGGTCGTCTCCACGACGCAGTGCCGCGCGGTGAGCACGACACGAGGGGAAACGAGCACCCCCGAGCATGTGCCATGGCCGATGAAAACACGAACGACGGAATCGCCTGAACGTGCGTTCCCTTCCGCGAGCGAGCCGAGGGAGGTCTCTTCCAAGAGCCTTTCGTCCATCCCGAACGCGAGGCTCGAGCGTGCACTGCCACACCCGGGGAGCAGCAGGGCCAAAACGCATGCACTCAAGAGCGCCCGCGCGAAGGTCACACAAGAAGCGTAGCGCGTTCGACCACCGACGCCCGTCGCCCGCCGCATTTGGGGGAGTGTGCCCCCACGGCGAAACCGCAGGCCCCCGACCTCTGCGCTTCTTCGCCCCTAACCTGCGAAAAATAGGCATCATCGCGGTTGGCACTACTCGTGCTCTATGGGTAGCCGAGGTCGACCTCGACCCCGCAGGAAGGACGCCGCACCATGCTTCGCATCTCCACCGTCACGATGGTTCTCGCGTCGCTCACCTCCGCCTTCTTGGCGGCTGGGTGTGGCGGCGATACCCCCGTGGACACTGGCATCGGGGTTTCCTCGATTCTCTTCATCAAGCGCCAGCACACCGTGACGGGCGCCAATGGAGCGGTGAGTGTGAACGTGTCGGGCGGCAACGGTCAGGTGCTCGACTACGAGCGCTACGTTCCCGGCGGCAGCCTGAACATCCTCACGCCCGCCCGCCCGGACGGAGTGGTCAGCAACATCACGCAAGAGTTCCCGGGCGCAGATTTCAACGGCGTGGACGTCTCGTTCGACGCCAAACAGGCCGTCTTCTCGATGAAGAAAGACGCGGACGACCACTACCACGTCTACACGGCGCAGCTCACCGCGGTGGACGGCAAGTTCGAGATTCACCAGCGCACGGGCGGCAATCAAGACGACATCAATCCGGTTTATCTTCCGGGTGGTCGCATCGCCTTCGTGACCAATCAAATGTACACGGCGATGGGAACCCGCGCCGACGAGTACGAGCACGGTCGTGTCGTGACCCAGCTCGCGACCATCTCGGTCGATGGCGGCGACGCCGATCGCCGACTTGCCTCGCAAAACCTCTCGCACACGGTGGCTCCGTTCCTCCGCGCCGACGGCAAGATTGGCTATTCGCGCTGGGAGCACCTCGGCGCCGTCAACGACGTGAAGCTCTTCGCGGCGAACCCCGATGGCACCCAAATGGTCGCCGTTGCCGGGCAGCACGGAAAGCCTTCCACGGCGCTCTTCAGCGTCCGCGAGCTCTCCCCGAACGTGATGATCGGAATTGCCACTTCGCGCAATCGAACCATTCACGCCGGAGCGCTCGTCAAGATCGACTCCCGCAACGTGAACGACCCGGTTTGCATGGACGCCAACGCGGACAAGACCGGCCGCGCGTGTGTCGATGAAGAGAACGCGAAGTTCGAAGTGTTGACTCCGGACGTCCCGACCGGAAATGGCCCTTCCCCCGTGGGCCGCTACCGCGAGCCGAGCTCCTTGCCGGACGGACGCCTCCTCGTTTCGTGGGCCGACGGTCCCGTCAACGACCTCTCCGAGCTTTCGATCACGCCGCCGGACTTCGGTATCTACATTTTCGATCCGGCGACTGGCAAAAACCAGCTCATCTACAACGACCGCACCACCTGGGACTTGAACGCCTTGCCCGTGGCGGTTCGCAAAGAGCCCCCGGTCATCGGCGACCTCGTCGGAGCGAGCTCGGACACCACCCTTCCAGTTCGTATCGGTTCGGTCGACGTCACCAAGACGAGCCTCAAGGAGCGCGTCAAAGGCGCCCAGCTCGGCGACGGTGTCGACTTCGGCGAGGCCCTCAAGCAAGCGACCCGTGTGCGCGTCATCGAAGGCTTCTCGAGCGAGGCCGCCAAAGGCGTGACCATGTTCGGTCTCACCATGGACGAGGGCGCTGCGGTGCTTGGCGAAGCGCAGGTGTACGCGGACGGAAGCTGGCTTGCCGAGATTCCGCCGTACATTCCGGTTCACCTCCAGCCGATCGACAAGTTCGGCCTCTCGCTCCGCAACCAGCGCACCTGGATTCAAGGCATGCCCGGCGAAGATCGCCGCTGCGTCGGTTGCCACGAGAGCCGCACCGGAATCGGCGCAAACCGTCAAGGCCAAGTCCCGACGCTCGCCGAGCAAAAGCAGGCCGAAAAGTTCCTCGCGCCGGTGGCCGATCGTGCCGAGTATCCCTGGTCGGTCGATACGGCCCAATACCCGGGCGCGAATCCCAAGAATCTCGTCCAAAAGGTGCTGACCGACAAGTGCGCGAGCTGCCACTCGGGCGGCGCAGGCGACCCGTTCGCGGGCCGCACCTACAGGGTCACCAAGACGGACCCGACCTCGGGCGCCCAGACCGCGTACACGATTCCCTACCTCGACCTCAGCGACCGCCAGATTCAAGTGGTCTACGATCGTCGCGTTGCGAGCTACCCCGCTTCGTATGTGTCGCTCTTTTACCCCGCGGCCTCCGAAATGGGCGGCCGTGGAACCACGGTCACCGGCGAGAAGCCGCCGCTCTGGGCCATTCCTGGCAACGCTCGTGAGTCGGCTCTCATCAAGAAGCTCAACGTGAAGGCGCCCGACGGCACGTTCGCTTATGGCTCGCCCGCGATGCACCCGGAAGACAAGGGCGTCACGTTGACCGAAGAGGAGCGCCTCATGCTCATTCGAGCCATCGACATCGGCGGCCAGTACTACTCCCGCCAGAACACCGGGTTCCAGCCGTTCAACCAAGACCCCGTCGGCGCGCAGAAATACTGAAAGGAGAATGACCATGAACAAGAAAATTCTCGGCGTTCTCGCCATTGGCACCGTGCTCT
>JAYUKI010000161.1:0-5520 GCA_043764595.1 Myxococcales bacterium
CGGTCAATGGCCACGGGGTGACGTTCTCCTTCGGGGACGGACGAGACGAGCGAACGGGATGGCGACGGGGCTCAAGGTACGAGGCTCCCCTTCATCACGACAAATACGACGGTGAGAAAGGTCGCAGCGAGTAGCGCACCCGTGAGAGTAGCGCTGCTTTCGATCCCTTGACTACTCCCCGTTGCAGCCTTTTTTGCCTTGGCACCGATGACGTGGTGGAGGGCGATGACGACGAGGGCAAAGAAGAGCTTCCCGTGGAACCAATGAAGGGAAAAAAAGGCCTTTGGGTCTTGGGCCACCCTCGCCACCCCGGCGAAGAAACTGATCGCGAACGCAGGCGTGGCGGCGCGTCTGTAGAGCAGGTGGTACGCCGTCGTCGCCAAGGCCTTCCCTGCGGCCTCGTCCAATTGGGCCGAGCGGCGCGTCACCCAACCAACGGACGAGATTGACCCGATCCACACGACGTTGGCCATGACGTGTACGGCGACGAGGAGGAGCCACATGGCGCGGGTAGTACTTTAGTTCAGCATCCGACGCGCCGTACGAAATTCTCTGGCCCCGCCCTCCCGGTTCCGATGGCCGCTGACGGCGTCCGCCCGTGAAGCTTCGCAAAGTGACCCGTCGAGGCCGTCCTCGAGGCTTGGTTCTGCGGAGAATCGCATCAACGATGGCTTCCGCTCTCCTTCCGGACCGCTTACGGTGTCGGGTCATGGCGACCGCATCCACGCTTTACAAAGCCCCGTTCGGACCCGACGGTCCGAATGCCATCGACGAAAAGCTCGCCGAGAAGCTCCTCGCAATCGCTCTCTCCAAGGGCGCCGACTACGCGGACCTTTTCTTCGAGTACCGGGCCGCGGGTGGTCTCGTCTACGACGAGGGCATCCTCAAAAGCGCTTCGCGAGGCGTATCCATGGGCCTCGGCGTTCGGGCTCAGAAAGGCGACGCCACCGGCTATGCCTACGTGGAAAAGCTCGACTGGGACGCCATGAAACGTGCGGCGGAGACGGCCGCCCAAATCGCCACCGAAGGTGGGTCGAAGCTTCCGATCCGTGCCCAGGAAATCTCGATTCCAAAGCGGTACGAGCTCGACCAGGTGACGCTCGACGTTGCCGGAATGCAAAAGCGCGCTCTCCTGGAGCGAGCTGCCAAGCACGCCGAAGCCTTCGATCCGAAGATCGTGAAGGTGGAAGCGAGCTTCGCCGAAGAGCTCCGTGAGATCCTCGTCGTGACGTCCGAAGGCCGCATGGCTCGGGACATCCAGCCGCTCATGCGGTTCGGTATTCGCGTCATCGCCGAACGGGACGGAAAGCGCCAAGAAGGCTCGTCCGGCGGCGGTGGGCGCACCACGCTAGGCTACTTTGACGGCAAATCTCCCGAGTGGCACGCCGAGCAGGCCGCGGGGCTCGCGCTTCGTATGCTGGACGCCCAAGAGGCTCCGGCGGGCCAGTTCGAGGTCGTGCTTGCTCCAGGAGACAGCGGTATTCTCCTTCACGAGGCCGTGGGACACGGGCTCGAGGCCGACTTCAACCGCAAAGGTACGAGCAATTATTCCGGCCAAATCGGCAACATGGTGGCGAGCGAGCTCTGCACCGTCATCGACGACGCGACCTTGCTCCAGTCGCGCGGCTCGGTGAACGTGGACGACGAGGGCTTCGAGCCGAAGAGCTCGGTGCTCATCGAAAACGGGCGTCTTGTCGGGTACATGCACGATCGGCACAGCGCCGCCCACTTCAAGCTTTCCCCGAGCGGCAACGGCCGCCGCGAGAGCTTCGCAAGCGTACCTCTGCCCCGCATGACGAACACCATCTTGATGGCCGGCCCACACGACCCCGAAGAGATACTCCGCTCGGTGAAGAAGGGCATCTATGCCAAGCGCTTCGGTGGCGGCCAAGTCGACATCGCCAACGGCGACTTCGTCTTCTCGCTCACCGAGAGCTACCTCGTCGAGGACGGCAAGATCACCGTTCCACTGAAGGGCGTCAATCTCATCGGAAACGGACCGGATGCGATGCGAAAGGTCACCATGCTCGGCAACGACGTGGAGATCTCCGACGGCATCTGGACGTGCGGAAAAGACGGGCAAAGCGTCCCTGTCGGCGTGGGATGTCCCACGATGAAAATCTCGTCGATCACGGTCGGCGGCACGAAGGTCTGACGTCGATGCGCGAGCCCTCGGGGCGCGGCAGCACGCGCGACGGCAAGGCCGCTTCCACGGCCATCGTCGTGGTCGTCGGCGACAAGCCGCGCCTGTGGGACGAAGGCAATGCAGCGCCCGTCCTTCGTCAGCTCGGTGCCGAGGTTCGTGTCCTCGATTTCTGGGACGAGCCGTCTTCGGTGCTCGATGGAAAGAGCTCCGCAAGCGTGAGTATCCGAGCGCTCGTGGTGGAGGGCGGCGGCCGGCCCGATGTGGCCGTGTCGTCCCTCCGAGCCTTTCGCAAAGAAGCCCATTTTGCCGAGGTGCCTTCGTTGCTAGCCGTTCCAGAGCGTCAGGTGACGAACGTGCCGCTCCAGTCGGGCTTCGACGACTTCATCGTGCTTCCGTATTTTCCAGCCGAGCTCTACGCGCGGATCCGTCGGCTCGAGTGGCAAAAGAGCGAGTTTCTGACCGAAGAGCGGATGAAGCTCGGGGCCCTCGTCATCGACCGCGCGTCCCGCGAGGTGAGCCTCTCTGGCCACCGCATCCTACTCACCGCCAAAGAGTTCTCCTTGCTCGCCTTTCTCGCCCAAAACCGAGGTCGCGTCTTTGCCCGGCAGGCACTGCTTTCGCGTGTGTGGGGTCCACGCTACGAAGGTGGCGCGCGAACCGTGGACATTCACGTGCGCAGACTCCGCGCGAAGCTCGGGGATGCTCTCCCCCTCGAGACACGACGCGGCGCCGGGTACGTGCTTCGTGGTCCGAGCGAGCCCGGAACAATCGAGCGCGAATGAGCCGAATCCGCCTTGCCGTGAGCACCGGATCGCCTGCAGGCGTTGGGCCGGACGTGAGCCTCCTCGCCACTGCGCGCCTTCCTCGTGGAGTCCGGGTCGTGCTGCTCGGAGACCATGGGAGCCTCGTCGAGCGGGCGAGGTCCATCGGGCATCCCGCATCGCTCGTCGCCGTCCGCACCGCGGAAGAAGCCTTCGCCCTCGATGTGGGCAAGCTCGGAGTTCTCGCTCCCCACGGCCGTCTTCGCGCCAAGGACCGCAAGGCGGGCCGACCGACCCCCGCTGGCGGAGCCGCGGCCTTGTCGTTCGTCGATGCGGGGTGCGATCTCGTCGCGCGCGGCGAAGCTTCGGCACTCGTCACTGGCCCGGTCAGCAAAGCCGAAATCGTGTCGTCGGGTGCTCCTGGATCGAGCGACTTTCTCGGCCACACCGAGCACCTCATGCGACGCCTCGGTGCCCCGAGCGTCACCATGGCGTTTTGGTCGCGCAGCTTTACGACGTCGCTCGTAACGACCCATCTCTCGGTTCGCGACGTCCCTCGCCACGTCACGCGGAAAGCCGTTCTTCGGGCCACGCTTCACACCGCCCGCTTTCTCGCGACTCTCGACGGAGGGCGCACCCGTGACCTTCGGCTCGTGGTGTCAGGGCTCAACCCGCACGCCGGCGAAGGCGGGCTCCTCGGTCGCGAAGAAATCGAACGCATCGGTCCTGCCATCGCCGACGCACGTGCGCTCTTGGAGGAGGAAGGGGTTCCGATTGGCGTCGAGGGTCCCGTTCCTGCCGAATCGGCCCTGCGCCTCGCACGCGACGGCGTCTATGCCGGGGCCGTGACCATGTTCCACGATCAAGCCACGATCGCCATGAAGCTCTGTGGCTTCGGGGAGGCCGTGAACGTCTCGCTCGGTTTGCCGATCGTGCGCACGAGCGTCGATCACGGGACGGCGTTCGACCGCGCCGGCACCGGGACGGCTGACGCGCGCGGCATGCGTGAGGCCATCGGCCTCGCGATTCGCATGGTGCGCTGACTCGCGGAGCAGCACGCGTGCGTCACCGTTCAGTGGGGCTTCAGCACTTTGAACGCAAGCCACACGAGGACCATCACACAGACGAGCGCTACGCCGACCGTGAGCTGCCAAGGCGCCTTTTCGGCCTTCTCGGTCTTCGTGGCCATGAGCATTTGAGTGGCGGCCACGATGAGCGCATCGAGCTTCTTTTTTGCGCGTTCCTCGTGTCCCGGCACCTCTTTGTGCGCGCGGTAGCGGCCGGCGAGCTCGGGCAGCATCTCGCTGCGCACCGCGTGGTCGAGGATGGCGGCGTGAGGCTTGTCCTCGTCCCACGACTCGAGCACGCGCTTCCACAACGCCTCGAAGAGAGCGTCGTTGCCCATCGCTTCGGCCGGGCTCGTCGTGGGCTCCGGCGGGGGGGCGGGGTCCTTTGCGTCGGCGACTTCGGCGGTCGTGTCCGAATCGTTCGCTCCAAGGGACGGCTCGTCCGCCACGGGCAACGTCGTCGGGTCCTTTTCCTCGTCGCTCACGTGTTCATCTCCGCACGTTTCGGGCTCTCGATCCAGATCGTGATGGGACCTTCGTTCACCGACGCGACACGCATGTCGGCTTGGAAGCGCCCCGTGGCCACGGTGAGCCGAGCTTTGGCCTTCGCGCAGAAGGAATCGTACAGAGCGCGCGCGGCTTCCGGGGCGAGTGCGCCCTCGAAGCTCGGCCGCCGACCCTTGCGGACGTCTCCATAGAGGGTGAACTGGCTCACGACCAGCATGGATCCGCCCATTTCCAGCACCGATCGGTCCAGTTTTCCGGTGTCGTTCTCGAAAATGCGAAGGCCGAGAATCTTCTCCAGCGTCCAGTCGACGTCCACTTCGGTGTCGCCTTTGCCACAACCCAAATACACGAGGATCCCAGCGCCGATGCGACCGGTCGTCTCGTGCTCGACGTTCTCGCGGTCGCTGGACTCGTTCGCGCGGACGGTCACGTGGGCTTCGGCGATCCTCTGCACGACGGTTCGCATCAGCGTCCGAGGGTCCGCTCGAGGGTCTTCACCATCTCGAAGTAGGTCGCTCGGTCGTAGGGCTCGTTCAAGATGTGGAAGTCTTTGCGCGTGAGACCTACGCAGCCATAGCAATAGGTGCAGGAAGAGCAGTCGACCGACCGAACGAGATACGCGCACGAGCGGCACCGTTCGCTGGCATGGCAGTGGGTGCACGCGAAGAGGTCGCGGCCCGCCGTGCAGTGGGACGACTCCGTGCAGCCGTGGCAGTCCTCGCAGTAGTTCGACCTCACGGTCTTCGTGCATCGCTTGCAAAATGTGCAGTCGACGCACGACTCGCACGCTTCGCACGCGAGGCAACCGGCGTTGCCTTTGGTCTTCTGAAAGGTCGCCAGAAGCTCGCGGAACCGGGATTCGAAGGTGGGCTTGTCCATGCGACGACACCTTCATCGCCGCTCTCGCGACGGGAGAGAAGGGGCCCTCGCGAAAATCGACACCGCTATTTTGGGAGTGGGTAAGTTCGTGTGGGATAAACCCTGACATGGCGCACGAACCAGTGCGCTTCCCCACTGGAGGGTGATCATGAAGCGTCTC
>JAYUKI010000162.1:0-5517 GCA_043764595.1 Myxococcales bacterium
GCGTTGCTCGGGTGACGCATGCTCGCGACCGTGCCTGTCCCACATGTCGTAGTTCAGCTGGATGTTGCCCGCGTTCCGGATCTTCGCGAGCAGTTGCTCTAGCTCACGCACGCGAGCGGTCGGTACGGCCATGTCCATCACCCTACCTCCGACGGCCGCGGGCGCGCCACTTCGCATGGTGGCTCGCTTCGACGTTCCGAGAGCGCCACGGTGGAGACGTCTTCTCGGGTCGCGGAAAAGCGCCTTAGCGCGCGGTCGCGCACTTTCGGGCTTGGGAGCCGTAGGGGTGCATGGGCGGGACGTGCGCGAAGAGCTCCTGCGCCTCGCTGTTGGCGCCCATCGCGAGCCGATGACGACCGACGAGGAACGACGCCACGAAATACACGTCCTGTTGGTTCGCGTTGTCGAATCGCCTCACGTCCTCCGTGCGGTACTTGGCAAAATCGGTGACGCGAAGCTCGTCCGGTTTGGATGCGCTGAGCTGGACGAGCCAAAGGAGAGTCTCGTTATGCTTTAAGTGCCTTGTCGAACCTGCGATTTCACGAAAGATCGCGGCACTCTCCGGAAACCGTCGAAGCTTGAAGAGGGCGATCCCACGATGGTACTGCGCGAGCTGACGGTTGCCTTCGTCGTCACCGGTCGTTCCGTCGACGATGGGCTCGAAGGCTCGAACCGCGTCGTTCCATCGTTCGGAGTCGAACAACCGTTTGGCGACCGCGGCAAGCTCGGTCATTTGGCCTGCGGTGGGTGGCGGGCCAACCTGTGTGGGCGTGCGGGCGCCCTTGCCCGGCTCGTCGAGATCGAGCTCGGACACTGGGCGCGTCGAGCCCTTTCCGGGCCTCGAAGGCGGCACACGTGGCGGTAGCGGGGGTGACGACCGCGGCGGCGGTGGGTCCGAAATGCGTTGAATTGGGCCATCGCACGCAAATGCCGCCGGAAGGGGTGCTGGGACGAAACGTGGTCCACTTGGTGGCTCCGGAATGGCACTTGCGGGGACGGAAGCAGGGTCGGAACCGGGGACGGAAGCAGGGTCGGAACCGGGGCGCGCTCTCGCGGGAGAGGCCCTTTCCCCCCCAAGCGAATGCGACATATCTGGCATCGGAAAACTCACGCTCAAGACCGTCCCGTTGCGCGAAAGCGTGACCTTGATTCCTCCAAGACGCGAGTCGAGAAGCTTTTGGTTCTCCCCCTCTGCCTTTTGGGCCATCGCCTCGGTCGCGTACTTGACGTGGATCTCCGCGTCGCGCGCGTTTCCCACTCCGAGGAGCACCCCCTCGGTCGGGGTCGGTTGGGAAAACCAGCCCGCTTGCGCCGCGTGCTCGAAGAAGCTCGCCGAGAGGTACGCGACGGCGGTGCGATCCAAGCCAATGTCCGGCGGCGAAAACGCGGAAGAAGGACTGTCCGAGGCGAGCAGCGCCGCGACGGCTGGAGACGAAACGTCGTCGGCGACGACCCAATCGTGGTTCGGCAAGACGAAGACGTGGCCATGGTCCCCGGGATGAGGGGCATACTCGCGCACGCCGGAGGGCAGCGCCTTTTCCCTCCCGTACGCGGGCGACCCATCCCGCGACAGCAGCACTTCCGGCGTCAGCGCAGAGGGAACATCACGAAAGATTGCCACGACGCGCTTCGGTGAAGAGAGACGAACATAGAGCTCGATCCGATCGACCGAAGCGAGCGCGCGCTTGGCCTCGGGCGAGCGCGTGAGACGGTCAACGTCCTCGAAAAAAGCGGCCTTCGAAGATTCCCAAAGGGGATCTTTCAGTGCGTCGGCAACATGCCCGGTCACCACGATTTCCGGAGGCCCGCCGAGCACACGATCGAGCGCGCCGGTCGAAACCGACTGCGGAAACTTCGGGGCCGAAGCGCACCCGACGGCAAGACTGGTGAAGCTCGCGAGGAGGAAGAGAAGGCACGTGCCGACCACCATGCGCCACGCGGGGACCATCACCATGACCACGAGTGTAGCCGCTCGGAAAGGGCACGTGCACGCGCTCTTCGGTCACAGTTTCACGTGGCCAGGGGCTCGATACGAGCGCACACGGAGGAACGCGCGCCTCGCACGGCTGCGAGTACGGAAAGCGCTACGCGATCACCGTGACCGGAGAGATCGGAAAAACGCGGCCGCGCGCGCCGTCGAAGCGCACACGAACGGCATTTCCTGGCGCAAGCTTTCCAAGGGCCTCAGGGCCGACAAAAAGCGTCTCCTGGTCCACGAAGGGTGCCGTCCCGTCGTCCGGGGTGACCTCGAACACGACCACGATGAAGTAGCCTTGTTGGTCCTTGAATTCGCGAACGACCGACTCTCGAACAACGCGACCGCGCCCCATTGCGCCAAAGGTGGAGCTCAGCGTGGCTCGAAGATGACGCGAGAACGCCACGATGCGCCAAATCGCGAAGACGGCTCCAAGACCGAGCCATACGGCATAGGCCGGATTCTCCGGAAGGCCGCTAGCACCCCACGCAGAAACCCCGAGCCCTGCACCAACCATGATCGCCATGTACAAAAGAACTCCAAAGCCATTGATAGGCAGATGACGCGTGAGCTCCCGATAGACCGACAGAAATACTCCGTCCACGGCAAGCTCGGCGTCTGCATGCGAAACGGCCGCGGCGCGCGCATACAAGTCGACGGCTTCCGCGCGCTTTCCGTCCACGAGCAACTGTTTGACCTTCTCGATGTCTTCTTTCGAGACCGATTGTGCAACGAACTGGGGCGTCGCGCCGGGTTCACTCGAGGCCATGAGCGAAACGCTCGAATTGTAGAAAATGCAAATGGCATAACGAAGTCCAGGCTTGCTGGGGAGGGGCGCGCCACAATTCGGACAGCGAGCCATCGAAACGAGCGCACTCATGACTCCGCGGCTAGCGTCAGGGCGCCCGTGCCGAACAGAATGGAGCGCATTTCCCAGTAACCTCGCACACATCCGAAACTTCCCCACGCCCACTCCGAGACCACGACGGCCTCACAGAGGTGGTCGTCGCCTCGTTCGATTGCTCGCCGCAACGGACCGCGAGTCGTGAGTTGGCCTAGCGCAGATGCTCGGAGAGCTTCGAGCGACGGACGGCGAGCGCGACCTGAGTCTGCCATTGCCGAACCCGCGCGGGACTTCGTCCGCACCAAGCGCGACCAGGGGACGATCCCGGATGCCGAAGGGCGCGAGGGCGGTCCAGCGACGTCACGGTTCGGGCCTACACAAGCCCTCCACGCAGTCGCCTCCGTGGCAGTCGCAGCGCTGGGTGCAAAGCTTGGTCCCGGCCTCGCAAGAGGACGCGCATGCATGCCAGCTGCCTCCCTTGGTCCAGTACGAGCAGCAATCGGAATCGCCCGGGCAGTCGGCGCTGTCGTCACACGTCGCATAGGACAAGGAGGTGAAGAGGACGCATTCGTCGGACGAGGGGGCGCAAACAAAGGGTCTTGATACGGCCCCGCCGATGACGACCCCGTTGGGGCAGCACACCGGGGTGTCCCCCGCGCATGTGGCCCCGCCGCAAGCGACGCGAGGCGCAGCCCTGGGGCAAGTGATGAGCAGCCCTTCCGACGTGCTCATCCCGCCACACGCCACGACGAGAGCGGCGACGAGGAAGGCTGCAAGTACGGGCCTGCGCATCCTTTAGCGTACACACGGATGAACGAGACGCTCGTGGGATCCAGCGCCCGAGACCACATCCGACGACGTGAGGGTGACCCCCATCGATTCTGCTCTCGTCCGGATGCGTTCGAACGAATCGACGAAGTCTCGACCGCCCGCGGCGATGACGACGCATCCGCCTCCATATCCGACGCGCAGCTCACACCACGCGCATCGCTCGACGCGCTCTGGCCACGACGAGGCTCGAGGGGACGACCGGGAACAGAACCTTCAACATCTTCATGGGGCTCCTTGCTCGGCGCGACGGCGTCGTACAGGCCCCTTTTTGCAAGGCCGTTGCCAACGACGCTTCCGCTGCTTTTTCCTGGGCTCGCGTACGAAAAGCGGCAACCCGTTGCGCGGTCACGCGAGCGTCCTGCGAGCGTCGGACGCCGCCGAGGTGCAAGCGTGGAAAAGCTCCCGATGTGCAATCGTAGAGAGGCTGTTGAGGCAGAACCTCGAGACGCTCGTGAGAGCGCAGCACGTTCGTCGCGCGGGAGCCTTCACCGGCCCTCACGGACGTGGCGCTTCGCGACGAAAGCCTTCGCGGAGGCTGGCCGTACAGCCCCGAAACCGCTCGTGCTCGCGAGCGTGAAGGAGCTCGAGGCCAACGTCGCGTCGAGCGTGGAACGCGCAGGTGGGGTTTTCAGCGGACCGCATCGGATACGCGTTCGCGGGCGGGTACCGCGCGGCGCTCTCGCGCCTCGTGCCGGGCATCGCGCGGCGATCGTGCCTCGCGGCGACAGAAGAGGGCGGTGCAGGGTAGCGCACGGGCGTCCCCGTGTCGGCGCTACGGCGTGCGCGCCGACGTGCGCGCCGACGTGCGCCATGGTGCGAACAGCGCGGCGCTCCTTCGTGGCGAGTCGAGCCCTCGACGCCTGAGGTGAGTAGAAGCTCAGGCGTACTTCGGCAAGGCGATTGGATCCTCGTCGCGGCACGTCAGTTACGTCCGACGAGACCCACGAAGTAGGTTCGTCGTGACGGATACGTGACGGAGCGGGAGCCATTCGCTCGCCGCCCGGCCGGTCGTGCGAATCACCCTTGTCGCGTCGCGGATCGAGCCCATTGTGTCGTCCCAGTAGGAGTGTCGTCGACGACATTCCTGCCATCGAGCTTCGATGCGAGCGAAGGGCATGTCCTCGTTCGCGTTCTCGTTCCACCGCGCTCGATCATCGAACGCGCGTAAGTCAAGAAACGCCGAGCCTCACCCACATCGGGTGAGGCCGAAGGCTTATCCAATTCAGAAATCGAGATTTCCAACATGCATGACATCATCGATACGGCGGTTGCTGCGGGTTCTTTCAAGACGCTCGCTGCCGCTGTGACCGCGGCCGGGCTCGTCGACACGCTGAAGGGCGCCGGGCCGTTCACGGTGTTCGCTCCGACCGACGAGGCCTTTGCGAAGCTTCCGGCCGGAACGGTGGAGGCCCTCCTCAAGGACATTCCCAAGCTTACCGCCATTTTGACCTACCACGTCGTGGCCGGGAAGGTTCTCGCCGCCGACGTCGTGAAGCTCGACGGCAAACCGGCGAAGACGGTGAACGGCGCCGAGGTGAAGATCACCACCGCCGGCGGCGTAAAGCTCAATGGCTCGGCGCACGTCGTAAAGACGGATATCGAGTGCACGAACGGCGTCATTCACGTGATCGACTCCGTTATTCTTCCGCCTGGCTGAACGGCCGTCTACGGACACCATCCGTCCTAATGCAACGCCGCACGCCCGCGAGCGTGCGGCAGTTGTAGCAATCAACCGCCGTGAGCGCGCCACTGCGCGCCCTACGGTTGTTGACTAGAGCGCATCCGGCAACCTCGCGACTGGGAAACACAGGGATGAAGTCGACTTGTGCCGGAATGTCGGCTGCCGGAGCAGGATGACTATGCAGGC
>JAYUKI010000163.1:0-5513 GCA_043764595.1 Myxococcales bacterium
TTCGCGGTAGGAGAAAGCCTCGGAGATCTCGGAATTCGCGATTGCGAAACCGGAGCGCCGGCGTCCTTGGACGAAGTGTGTGGAGCCTCGGCCACGTGGATCTTCTCCGCGCACACCCATTGCCCTACGTGCCGCGCGACCGCGGGCTTTACGGACGAAGTGGCGACTGCGACGGCTGGGAAGAATGTCGCCGTCGTTCACCTCGTCTACGACGACAACGGAACGTCCTGCGCGAAGTGGAAAGAGGCGTACAAGCTCGCAGGGATTCCGAACGTCCGCGTCTACGACGACCCCAACGGCGCGGCCTTCGCGAAGCTGAAGACGTCCAACTACACTGCGCCGAGCGCCTTTTTGGACAAGAACCGCAAGGTCACGTTCAAGGAGCACGGGCTCTCGAAGGCCGAGGTCCTCGAGCAAATCGACGCCGCATTGACCAAGTAGGCGCTTCGTCGATTCGGCTCAGCGTGGCTTGTGCTTCTCCAAAAGCGCATCCATGTCCTGGCTCGTGATGGTGAGGCCTTCTTCTTTCGCAGACTCCATGACGCCGCGCGCTTCGTCGCGGCCGACGACACCGAGGCCGAAGAGAATGGCCGCGACCTCGGCGTAGCTCTCGTGGAGGAACATGCCTTCGACACGGGTGGGCGGGACGACGGCGTCCACTTTGTGAATGAAGACGGCGACCACCCGCTCTGGGCTCGCCGCGCGGGCCTCTTTGTAGACTTCCGGATCGCGCTGCGAGGTGTCTCCGAAGAAAACGAACCGCTGGGTCCCCGTGCGCGCGAAGATGGCCTTCACGTCGCGCACCTTTTCGGGCTGCGCGATCCAAGGCACTCCGGAAGTGCCCGTCTCGATGACGCCCGTGGGCACTCCGTGCGCTTCGAGATAGGCGGGCACGGCCGTCACGCGCTCGGGCTTTCGCGCGGTCACGTAGTAGACGTCGCCGGCCACGCCCCCGTTTCGGTGCTCGAGAAGCCGGAAGAGCGCCTTGATCCCCGGATAGGGTGCCTTCGTCAAATCGGGCTTTGCTTCCGGAATGACCGTTTTGTCGAGATCCGAGATCACGCCAATCTCGGGGCCCGCGCCCGCACCGGCACATGCCGCGACGTAGCCTTTGCTTCGCGCATAAACGAGAATGGCGTTGAGCGCGGTTCCGCCGACGAGGGCCACGGCGTCGAGCTGGGCGATCGTTTGGAAGGGCCTTCCAGAGACGATGTTCTCCGCCGCACGTTTGTCGAGCTTCGCGTCGACGTCGAGCTCCACCACCGTGGCCTCGTTCGCGACTTTGCGCATGGCCTTCGCCTCGCAGCTCGTCTCTTTCGGCGCAACCCACGACGTTTGGTTGTCCTCGGCCTCGTCGACCGCGTCGCCCGAAGCGGAGCTGCACCCAGAGCCTACGAACGAAAGGGTGGCGGAAACGGCAATCGCCAAGACGGTACGGGCGCGGGACATGGGCTCATATTGACTCGATCTCTCGAAGGAAGGCACCCTGTTTTCTCGATTCCGCCTCCCGCGATCGGCATCGCCCGTCGCGAGCATCCGAGCAGGGCCACGCGCGGTTCGGCCCGGCATGGCTCGAGAGCGTCTGATACCCTCGCCATCGATGCTCTCGCGTGGTGCAGCAAGACTCATGATGGCCACCTTGCTGGCGTGCTCCGGAACGCCCGAGCGCACTTCGACGGCGCGCGGCGGAGTGACGACCTCGAGGCTTCCCGATGCGGTGCCTAGCGCGCCAGCGCAAGACGCGGGCCGAGCGGACGCCGACGTGGCCGAGGCCTCCGCGCCGACGGCCCCGGCCCTCCCGGCGGCCTCGGCCCCCCCTCGTTTTGCACCACCACACCCTCGAACGGCCTCGGCGGACGACGGAACGTGGATGCCCCTCGCCTCCCACGAGGGCGTTCCGCTGCTCTACCAAACCACGGTTCATCCGAGCCCCACGAAGGGGCAGGCGAAGGTGACCGTCGTGGCCATCGATCTCGCGCGCGTCGCGCTGCGTCTTGTCGCCGGGACCCGTGAGCCGGTGAGCCCTCCGACGATGAAGGCTGTCCGGCCCGGGGTCGTGCCTAGCGACGATCACCCCCTCTTGATCGCCGTCACGAATGGCGGTTGGCGCTCCGAACATGGTCACTTCGGCATGCGTGTAGGGGCCGACACGTTCGCCCCACCCAAACCAGGAGCATGCACGGTCGGGCTCTACGCCCATGGATCGCTCACGATTGCGCCATGGGAGGAGGTCGCGCCAAAAGAAGCGACCCTCGCCGCGTGGCGCCAGACCCCCGCGTGCCTTTTGCACCGAGGCGCTTTGCACCCCGCGCTCGTACGCGAGACCATGACGCGCAACTGGGGCGCCGCGGTGGACGGCGGGGTCGAGATTCCCCGAACGGCACTAGGAGTGGACTCGACAGGCCGTTATGGCTTTTTCGGACTCGGAGAGAACACCTCGGCAAAAGCCTTGGCCGACGGGCTCTTGGCCGCGGGGGCGGAAAGCGCGGCCGAGCTCGACATCAACTGGTCGTACACCCGATTCTTCCTGTTCGAGAAGGCCACTCCGGAGTCCGAAGTATCCATCGTTCGATCGATTGGCACGAAGGGACAGCACCCTCCACGCTCGTACGTGGAAAAGAGCTCCGAACGCGACTTCTTCTATTTTGCGCGCAAAGCGCCTTGAGAACCGGACGGTCGACATTCGAGGCCACCGGCGAGGCCAAATCTAGCGCTCGGTCTTGGCGACGTCCACGCGGAGCGAGACCCTCTGACCGCCAAAGGCCGCTACGAACGTATCGGGCACGTCTTCGTAGGGGCGGAGCACGAAGACCGGGGAGGCGAGGCTCGGGAAGGACGAGACAAGAGGCTCGCTCTTGGTGGCGACGTAGCGTGCGCCGGTAAAATAGGACTGTCCGCGCGCGTCGCGGGCGATGAGCGCGAACGTTGGGTGAGCCGACGGCTCGAGCACTAGCGAGTCGCGCACCGGCGTCGTGGAGCTTCGGTCTTCGGAGTAACGAACGAGCTCGAGGGAGGCGTGCGGCGCTTCCGGATCGGCGACCGCGATGGCCGTGTCTGCACGGAGGGGCCCGAGCGTGAGCACGATCCGACCCATGCCCGCGCTCTTCGCCACGAAGGCGTGGGCCGGCGTGCCATTCGGTTCGGCCTCCACCAACGCAATGGCTCCCGAGGCTTCCTCCCGTACGAAGGATTCGTCGTGGGCCAAAGGCTCTCCGCTCGCCGTGCGCACCGCCGTGTCGAAGCCGACCTGTAGGCCCGGGGCGATACCGAGGATGCCGTCGGTGTCGTACGGGCGCATGGAAGGGAGCAGGACGAGCGCGGCCGGTGTCTTTGCCGTAAGCACGAACGCGTCTTCAATCGGCGTGCTGCCGTCGCGCCCCTTCACACGAAGGGTGAACGAGCCTTCGCGCCGTGCGACGACGCCGAGTCCACCCGTCGCAGGGACGATCTCGCAAGCGCCGTCGTCGCAGGTCGCTTCGTCGAGAGAGAAGCTGTTCGGATCGACGTCGACGCAACCCTTGATGCACAGGTGCACGCCTTGTTTCGGCCGGTTGACGCGCACGAGCGCGGGCACACCGACCGCAAGCGCGTGGTCGCCCGCGTCGAAGTGGAGCGCACTGTTTTGGCCGTTGCCGGCCGAGTCTTTCACTGCACACCCCGTGGCGGCAGCGAGGAGGGTGAGCGAAGCGAAAGCGAAGGTAGAAAAAGGGCGCACGCGGCGGCTTTTAGCAACGACCGTTCCACGAACGAAACCGGCGCAAGTTCCGGGATTCATGCACTTCCACGAAGCACCGTAGTCGCGCGTTCACGGCGCCGAGCGCCGATCCGAAAGCGGCGTACGCGCGCCCGGCGAGCCGCCCCCAGGCGACCCCAAAGACCTGGGCCTCAGGTCGTGGTCGACGGCTCCAAGATGGCCGAGACCACCTTTTTGGCCGTCTCGTTCGCCAGCAAGATGCCATTCCGATAATGGCCTGTCGCGAGAAACAGGCCTGCCATGGGGGAGAGCCCGACGAGCGGCCCACCTTCCCGAACCAGCGGGCGAAAGTTCGACCACGTTCCCGCAAGGGTCGCTCCGGACAGACCTGGTACGGCAGCGCAGGCCGTTCCGAGAATGTCGACGAGCCCTTTGGCGGTCACGGCCTTCTCGTAGCCGACGTGCTCCACGGTCGAGCCACACAGCACTCGGCCGTCACCACGCGGCACCACGTAACCCCCTTCGTGGAACACGATGCGCTGCGTGCGCACGGGGCGCTCTTCGAGGGCCACGATTTGTCCGCGTGCGGGACTTACGCGCGGGACGGTGGAGGGCACTCCCGGAACGAGCGAGGTCCAGCTTCCCGCCGCGAGAACGACGGCATCGGCACGCAGTGTGTCGGACCCGACGAGCACACCGCGGCAAATACCCTCTTCAATGACGAGACCGGTCACGAGGGTCCCTTGGCGAACGGTCACTCCGGACGATGCGCACGCCGAGGCCAGCGCTCGCAGGAGGCGCTCCGGATCGACCTGGGCGTCGTCGGGGAAAAACAGTGCGAGCCTTCGATCCTGCGCAATTTGCGGCTCGACCTCGGTGACCCGCGAGCCGATCAGGAGCTCCGCGCGGAGCCCGAGCGATTGGTGCAGAACGCACTCTTTTTGCGCACGCGCCTCGTCGTTGACGAGCTTCACGACGCCGCAGATCCGGTAGCCGACGTTCACGCCCGTGCGCGACTCGAGCGACTTCACGAACTCGCCATATCCGTCCCGAGCGCGAACGAACGTCCGAAGGTCGGCTTCGTCGTGAGCCTCGACCTGTCCGCCGAGGATTCCGGCGGCGGCACTGGACGCTTCTGCCCCGAGCACGGCGCGCTCGAGCAACGTGACGTCGACTCCGCGATCGCGAAGCGCGACGGCCGTGGCCGTTCCCATGATTCCGCCGCCGATGACGATGACCTTCATACACCCTCGTTTCCGGGTCCAGACACGCACGATTCGGGCGGAGTGTCCTCCCGAATGCCTAGAAAAACAGGGCCTCGCAGATGCCCGTCGCTCGAATAGCCGAAGTAGCGGACCTTCACCACGACCTCGGGCCGCACGTACGTACGCGGCTCCTTCTCCCAGGGTCCTTCGGCCAACGGTGTCTTCGAAGCGAGCGGGAAGAGGAGCTTGGACAATGTCGCGAGCCCTTGCTCACCGATTCCGGAGCCCACTTTGCCGCGCACCACGAGACGACCGCCCTTCTCGTAGGTCGCGAGATCGAGCGCCCCGAGAGGCTTGCGGCTTCCTTCGCCGTGGGTGAGCCCCACCACGACGAAATCGTCTTCGTGGAAGGTCTTCCATTTGACCCATTCGGAGGTGCGCTCGCCGGGCCGGTAGGGCGAGCCGAGACGCTTGCCCACGACGCCTTCGAGACCTCGCGCTTCGCACAGGCCGAAGAGCTCGCGTCCCTTGCCGACATGGCCTTCGTGGGGGCTCACGATCGACCGCGGAGGCAAGAGTGCACGCACGAGATCTTTGCGCGACTCGAGCGGGAG
>JAYUKI010000164.1:0-5510 GCA_043764595.1 Myxococcales bacterium
AGCCGCGATCGAAGAAGGAATCAAAATGGGCGAGGGCAAGAACCTGGTCGGTGTCGACATCGGGGCGAGCTCCATCAAGGTCGTCCAGCTCAAGGAGACGCGCGGGAAGAAGTTCCAGGTGATCCGCTATGGATACGAACCTCTTCCTCCGCAGACCATCGTGGACGGCCACGTCATGAGCGCAGGCGTCATCGTCGACGCCCTCGTCAAGATTTTCCAAGACCAGAAGATCGCCCAGAAAGACGTCGCCATCGGCGTCTACGGTCAGTCGGTCATCGTGCGCAAAATCACGGTCCCCATGATGACGGCCGCGGAGCTCGAAGAGCAGATCGGCTGGGAAGCGGAGCAGCACATCCCGTTCGACATCAAGGTCATGTCGATCGACTACGAGGTCCTGCGGAAAAGACCGGACGCCGGGCAAATGGATCTTCTGCTCGTGGCGGCAAAAAAGGACGAAATCAACGACTACGCGGGCATTCTCCGCGAGGCGAATTTGCGTCCCATCGTGGTCGACATCAACGCGTTCACCATCCAGAACATCTTCGAGACCCAACAGGGCCTTCCCGACTCGGGAACCGTGGCCCTCTTGAACGTGGGCGCTGCGGTCTCCTCGCTCAACATCATCTCCGGCGGAGTGTCGGCGTTCACGCGCGAGATCGCGAACGCGGGCAACTCGATCACCGAAGAGATCCAGAAGCAGTGCAACGTTCCGTTCGAGCAGGCCGAGGCCTACAAGTGCGGAGGCGGACCGACTCAAATCGTCCCCCAAGAAGTGCATGAAGTGATTCAGTCGGCGTGCGACGGCCTCGCGGGCGAAATCCAGCGGTCGCTCGACTTCTATCTGGCTACGAGCGGCGAGTCCGAAATCGCCAGAATCCATGTGTCGGGCGGAACGGCCTACTTGGCTCCACTCTGCAAGGCCATCGAGCGTCGGGCGCGCGTGCCCGTCACGGTGTT
This sequence comes from Myxococcales bacterium, assembly GCA_043764595.1. GTDB lineage: Bacteria > Myxococcota_A > Polyangia > Polyangiales > Polyangiaceae > JAAFHV01. The sequence goes on from JAYUKI010000164.1 coordinate 958, forward strand.
CGATCCGATGGGCAACCTGTCGGTCGATCCGAAGTTCGTGAACGAGGCGGAGATGCGCGCACGCGCCGCCCAAATGGTCGTCGCGCTCGGGCTCGCCCTGCGCTGCGACAAGGAGCGACGGGCATGATTCGCGTAAACCTTCTGCCGAACAAAAAGCAGACCCGACGCGCGACGGACTTCTTCAACTTCTCCGGATTCGGAGGAGGAAACAAAGAAGCGTCGTCGCCGTCCGAAGGCGGCGGCCAAGCTTGGCTTGGTGTCGTCCTCGGTGTGGTCCTGCTCGAGGTCCTCGTGCTGCTCTTCGTCTACAAAACGAAAGGCGATCAGCTCACGAAGGCCAAAAACAAGAACCTCGAGCACACGACCACGATCACCACGATCCAGGGCAACATCGCCCAGCACGAGAAGATCAAGGGCGACCTCAAGGATCTCCGCGAGCGCGAGGACGCGATCCAAAAGCTGCAGGCTGCACGTACTGGTCCGACGGCCACGCTGCTCGAGCTCTCGAAAATCTTGAGCACGGGTCGTGGCCCCACGGTGGACCGCGACAAGCTCGAGCAGCTGCGGCGCGACAACCCTACCGCCGTTCCCAACGCGAACTGGGACACGCGCCGCCTCTGGCTCAGCACGTACACCGAGAAGGAGCGTGTCGTGAAAGTCACGGGCCACGCCCGCGACGGCGAGGACGTCTCCGAGTTTTTGAAGCGTCTCTCGCTCAGCGACTACTTCTACGAAGTCAGGCTCTTGCCGGCGTCGAAAGAAATCGATGCGGTCACCAAGCTCGAGCTCGTCAAGTTCGAGTTCAGCGCGAAGGTCAGGTACTAAATGGCAACACCCGGCGGAAGCTCGCTCGGTCTCTCGAAGATCTCGTTGCCGGCCAAAATCGGCTTCGGAATCTTCCTCGTGATCATCGTGGCGGCTGGTTATTACCTCGTTCTTCACACCGACGTGACCGCGAAAACCGAACAGGAGGTCCGCAAAACGAAGGACCTCGAGGGGCAAATCGCGTCGCTCCGGCAAGCCGAAGCAAGCTACATCCAAGACCGCGAAGAGCTCGCGATGCGCCAGCAGAAGCAGCGCGAGCTGAACAAGATTCTCCCCGCGGATACCGAGGCCGCGGCGTTTCTCTCCGCGATCCAGCAGGTGTCGAACATCAGCGGCATCAACCTCAAGGCGTGGCAGCCACGCGACGAGGTTCCGTCGACCTTCTACGCGAAGGTGCCGATGCAGCTCGAGCTCACCGGCAAGTTTCACCAAATCGGCAAATTCATGTTCGAGATCGGCAAGCAGGACCGCATCATCAACCTCGAAAACGTCGAGCTCGCCGAGCCGAAAACCGAGGGCGAAGACGTGATTTTGAAGGCTCGCTGCCTGGCCACCACGTTCCACCTCTTGAAGGCGAAACCGGCCACCGCCGGACAGCCCGGCGCCCAGCCCATCAACCCGAACCAAGGGGCGCCGAAATGACTCGCCACCCTTTCAAGAAAACGGCTGCCCTCGGGCTCGTTCTTGGGCTAGCCGTAGTCGGCTGCGCCGAGAAAAAAACGGCTCCACAGGCATTCTTTACGGGCCCATCGGCTCTGTCCGACGCGGGCGTGGCCAGCGCCGACGCTTCGTTGCCACCCAGCACGGTCGTCAAGCTCGAGTACTCGGAGAGCGACTTCGTCGATTCGGACGGAAATCGTGATCCGTTCCGCTCCTACGCGAGCCTCTTCGACGAAACGAAGCGGGAAAAGAAGGCCGTCAACCAGCGGAATGTCCTTCTTTCGCAGTATGGCATCGACGAGCTCAAGCTCGCGGCCATCGTCACCGGAGGGGACTACCCCCGCGCCATGGTCATCGATCCGGCCGGCAAAGGCTGGGTCTTGAAACGCGGCGACTTCCTCGGCCGGTCGGACACGGTTCACGTCGGCGGCGCCAATGGCACCGACTACCAGCTGAATTGGCGCGTCGATCGCGTTCGTCAAGGCGACGTAGTCCTCGTTCGCGAGGACCCCGCGCAACCGAACGTCCCGCCGTCGACTCGCGTCATCGCCCTCCATCCCGAAGGCGAAGCCAAGAACCAACTCGACTGATCGAACGTCCGACAGCCGCTCTTTTTTCGGAGGCCTCGTGGCAACGCCACGGGGCCTTCGATTTTTCGAGCCCGGGAGGCACGACCGGTGGAGACCGGATTTCCCATGGGGAACGGAGCGATCGGATGGCTCTACGCTTTTTGGGGGGAGTAGGGGCTACGCGCGAAATGAGTGAGGGATGCAACGTTTTTACCTGGTTTCGTGGTTTCGAGCGCTGGCGTCGCAAAAATCGCACGCCACAAATTGGTCCCATCACGACGGCTCGCCTTACCGTTCGGCGAAAGGCCACCTCCAGACGAGGTGGGCCGCGCGCTAGCCCGAGTCTCGGGCGACCGCGAGCCTGCGCGGAGCTCATTCCGCGGCGAGGGAGTCCCTGATGCATCGGTCGAAAACGCGAACGTCCCGTGTCCTCGGGATTGGGATCCTGGGAGCGCTCTTCGCGAGCGTGCTCCTTACGTCGGGCGTCGCGCTCGGCGCAGGGTCGGGCGCGGCGAACCACGTACGTGACGTTTCGCTCTCCGGCATCACGTCGACCGCAGGACCTGGGTCCCAGGTCGTCGTGAAAGGTAGCGAGCCGCCAGTCTTTTCGGTGCGGGTCGAAGCGGGAGGGAAGCGCCTTCTCGTCGACCTCACCAACGCGGATCTCGCCGGTGCGAAGGAAGCCATCACTGACCCGGTCGGGCTCGTCGGCGGCGTTCTGACGCAAGCCTTCCGCACCGATGCCGGACAGATGACCCGGCTCACGGTCAACCTCACGAAGGCCGCGAGCTACCGTGTGTACGCGGACGGCAACGACCTTCGCATCCAGCTCGCACCCGCAGCGGTCACCGCCCCGGGAGCGCCTTCGCTATTCCCGCAGAAAGCGGCCGAGGTCGTCGTCGTCCCCGAGCTCGGCGACGTTCGCTTCGAGCGCAAGACGACCGGCAAAGACAAAGCCGACCGCGTCGTCATCCAGGCGAGCGAGCTTCCGGCGTACCAGCTCTCGCCGGGCCGCGATGGGCGTCTTCGCCTCGCGATGAAGAACGTCCGCGTTCCCGAGAAGCTCGCGCGAGCACTCGACGTGGCCTCCTACGGAGGCTCGCTCCGCAAGGTTTCGACCTTCTGGGATGCCGCGTCGAATTCGGCCGTCATCGAGCTCGAGCACACCGGCGACGACCAAGGTGTCCTCTCGGTCGAGGGAAAGCAGATCGTTTGGAGCTTCGAGGCCAAGGACACCGACAAGTCGCTCGCCAAGCGTCCGACCCGCGACACCTCGAAGACCGTCACCGTCGCGCGCGAGCGTGATCTCGGTGCCGAAGGCCCGCGTGTCGAAACGAGCCTTCGCGCAAGTGGCGATGGTCGCGACGGCCTCGAAGTCGAAATCTCCGGAGGCGGCGAGGCAGGTTTTACCTCGACGCTCAACGGCCAGGTCGGCCGTTACGCGGGCAAGCGTATCGATCTCGACCTCAAGGACGCCGACATCCACAACATCCTTCGTCTGCTCGCGGACGTCGGGCGCGTGAACATCGTCACGGCCGACGACGTCCAGGGCAACGTCACGATCCGCATGCGGAACGTCCCTTGGGATCAGGCCCTGGAGGTCGTGCTTCAGGCCAAGGGGCTCGGCATGGTTCGCTCGGGCAACTTGATCCGCGTCGCGCCGCTCGCCACGCTCCAGAAAGAGCGCGAGCTCCGCCTCGCCGCAGCCAAACAAGAGTACGAGCTTACTCCGCTGGAAACGCGTCTGATTCCAGTTAGTTACGCGCGTGCGGACGAGCTTCAGAACCGCGCGAAAGACCTGCTTTCGCCGCGCGGAACCATCGCCGTCGACGAGCGCACCAACGTGCTCATCGCTCGCGACATCTCGGGAAGCTTGGACAACATCGAGCAGCTCGTTCGAGCGCTCGACACCCAGACTCCGCAAGTGCTCATCGAGGCCCGTATCGTCGAAGCCACGAGCCGGTACCAGCGCGACATCGGTATCCAGTGGGGCGGCGACGCGACCTTCTCGGACGCTACGGGCAACCCCACCGGAATTGCGTTCCCGTCCAGCGTCGGGGTGGCCGGCGGTAACTACGACGGTCAGTCCCCCACGCAGGGTCTCTCTCCGACGGTCCAGCAGATCACGACGCCGAACTACGTCGTGAACCTTCCCGCTGCAGTCGGTACGGGCCAAGGCGGTGCGCTCGGCGTGTCGCTCGGCTCGATCAACAACAACTTCAACCTAGGTGTTCGCCTTTCGGCCGCCGAAGCCAGCGGTCTCCTTCGCATCGTCTCCAGCCCGCGAATCCTGACGCTCGACAACCGCGAAGCGCGCATCAACCAAGGCACGCTCATCCCGTTCTCGCAGCTCTCTGCGCAAGGCGTCCAGACGACCTTCCAAGAAGCGAAGCTGCAGCTCCTCGTGCGTCCGCACGTGACCGCCGACGGGTCCGTCTCGATGCACGTGAAGATCAACAGGGACGAGCCCGACTTCAACCAGACCTCGGCGCGTGGTGA
>JAYUKI010000165.1:0-20616 GCA_043764595.1 Myxococcales bacterium
CCTCAAGACGGCCGAATTTGCGACGTTCATGTCGCGTCCGCCCTATGTGGCCGGTGAAGTGGCCCCGGACGACGCGGACTTCTTCGCGCGCACGCTGCCGAGGCCCGCGCTCTCGAGCGGTTCGCCGCGCCCTTCGTCGCGGCTTCCGGACCAAGTGGACCGTGTGGTCGTGGTCTCCAAGCTGCGCGAGGTTCGTGCGTTGTGTGGCTTCACGCGTGTGCTCCCGCCGGTGCCCAGTCTGGACGGCGGGTACGAGGGGGGCGTCACCATGGCCCGCATCAGCCGAACCACGGACTTTCTTCCCGCCGTGGAGGTCTTCGGGGAAGGAGTATTCTTTTCGCTTTCCGAGTCGGCTCTGGCGGCCTGGGAGAAGAAGCCCGTGGTGCAAGCGCGCCGCGCGGAGCTCGAGCTCGGGTTCGCCGAGTACCTGGCCACGCTGGACCCGAAGGCCAAAAAGCCGGAGTTTCATGGCATAAGGTTCTATTTGCTCCACTCGCTCGCGCACCTCGTCATGAGCCAAGTGGCCCTCTCGTCCGGCTATGCGGCGAGCGCCATTCGCGAGCGCATCTACTGCTCGAAACCCGACGACACCGAGAAGCTCGCGGGCATTCTTCTCTCGACAGGCTCGAACGGCAGCGAGGGCACGCTTGGCGGCCTTGCCCAGGAGTCCCATAGGCTCGCCGAGCACCTGCGTGGGGCACGTCAGGCGGGCAGCTTGTGCTCGTACGATCCGGTGTGCGCCCACCACGAGCCGCGCGACCGTTCGGAGCGCTACTTGGAAGGCGCCGCGTGCCACGGCTGCCTCTTCGTGGCCGAGTGTTCGTGCGAGTGGTTCAATCGTTATTTGGACCGCGCGCTGGTCTTCCCCACGATTGGCCACGAGGACGTCGCCTTCTTCGGTCCCGAGGACCCGTGAGCGCTGCGCCGAGCGCCCCAAGTCCACAAAAGGCGCTTCAAGCGAGCGTTAGCGCGGTCCCAACGGCGGAGCTCCGAAGGCTGCATGGCCGAATCGTAGACGGCAGAGTGCGCGCGCCACTCACACAGACGGCCCTCGGATTTGCCGGCTTCGAGCGTGTCGCGGCGGCGCTCTTACCTTTCTTTTCGCTGGAGAAGGAGGCCCTGCTCGCCGTGCTCGAGGTGGTGCTCTCCGAGCGAGGAAGGCACGACGACACTCTGGCCCTCGTGTGGAGTGGTCCCGACGAGGGAGCTTCGGCCGCGCGGGACACGGCGCAAGCCTTGGTGGATCTCGTGGAGAGCGCCGAGCGAAGCGTGCTGATCGCGGGGTATTCGTTCGAGAGGCGCTCCCAGGCCATGGGAGCTTTGCCCAAGGTGATGGCCGAGCGAAACGTGAAGGTTTCGCTCTTTTTGGATCCAGACCAAATCCTGAAGCGAAAAGAGAGGCTAGGGGACACCCTCGAGGCGTATCTGGACGCGGCGATTGGCAAGTTCGTGTCCCGAAGCTTCGACAAGGGATCCGCCGTCCCGGAGATTTTCGTGGACCGGCGCGTGTTCGATCCGGACTCGTACGGGGAGGACGGATTTCCACGCATAAGCCTGCACGCCAAGTGCGTGGTCGTGGACGACGCAAGGGCCCTCGTGACCTCGGCGAACTTCACGGAGCGCGGCGAGAAGCGAAACGTCGAGGCCGGAGTCTTGGTGCGCGACGTGGGCTTCGCAAGCGGCCTGGCCGGACAGTTTCGGAGATTGGCCAGTCTCGGGGCCATGGTTCGCGTCCGCTAACCGTGGCCACACGACATTCCCGTTCCCGTTCCCGTTCCCGTTCCCGTTCCCGCTCCCGCTCCCGTTCCCGCGCAACCCGATCCCAGCTCGAGGCAAGCCACTCCCTCCCACCCATGATAAACCCCACCCATGGGCACAAACCACCATCATCCCCACCCACACGGCAAAGAATGGGTCGGTGGTCTCACCTTGCTTCCTCCCGAAGCCACGGGCGAGCCCGAGCCTTACGACGTGCTCATGTGGCTCATTCCGGGCGAGCGCATCGTGGGCGTCACTGCGGCGGATCCGGGCAGGCTCTTCGATCAGGCGGCGAAGCATCTGCAAGCCACCATGCGAAACCCCAAGGGTGGCCCTTCGGTGGGCGCTCCCTCGCGTGTTCGTGTGGCCTCGGCCCCGCTGGCGAACGCGCTGCGGAAGGCTTTTCCAAAGCTCGAAATCGTGTGTGCTCCGACTCCGGAGCTCGATGAAATGGTGATTCGAATGTCGGAGGCACTCATGACAGAACCCGAAGATTCCATAGAGGTCGCGAGCCCCGAGGCCATCCGGGCGGTGGTGGAAGAGCTCGTGCGCCGAGGGAACGACCCCACCTTGAGCATGGGGGACCGGATTGCGCTCGAAGAGCCTCTCCTCGACGCGTTTGTCGTGTCCAAAGAGGGAAAGCCTTTTGCCACTATGGGCATGACCTCGCTGCTCATGGACTATTGCCATGACAGACTCGGCATGACCCTCGTCGCGGCCACTCCCGACCAGCTTCGTGAGCTCCTTTTTACGCTCCTCCCGCGCCACTCGCGTTTCGACGCCGACTCCGCGCCGATCATCGTCGGAGAGATCCGTGCGTTCTTCACGTACTTGAAAGCGCACCACGGGCTCGCCCAGGCGGAGGCATGTCTGGAAGCGCTGGGGGAAGGGGCCGAAGCCGAGCTCGCCGCGGCGCTGTCGGATCGTCGAAACTTCGGTGACGACAAAGTGAGCGCAATGAACGCCATGGCCGGTTTCGGCATCCCCCTCTCGCCACTAGGCGCTCCCCGTGTACCCCTTAGCCCAGAGGCCGCGCGCGCCAAACGCAATGCCCGAAAGGCCACGAACAAAGCGCGAAAGAAGAATCGCTGAACCCGGGGCTCTGGTGAACGGGCCGCCCCGTCGCCCTTGATGCCGAACGGTGACTCCGAACTAATGTCTCGAAACAGAGCTCGGAATCACGTAGTCGAACGACACCATCCCGCAGAGCGTTACGAGGTTGGCGGACGGTTCATGAAAGGCAATAACCTCGGCCCCGGGCCCGAGGCGAAGATGGCCTATGGGAAAGAGAACCGAGAGCCGACCCTGGGCACCGGCTCCCGGATCCCGGGCAAGCCCCACCATTGGGCCGATGGACAAATCGATGAACCGAATCGGACGAATCGACGCGAGCGCCGAAAGGCCGAGAATCACCGTTCCGCTCGAGCCTGTCGTGCTTCCAGGGCTTGTGTATTCGGTGCGACCTCCGGCTGCGAAGGTCACTCCAAGATCGGCATACACGCCAAATGCAGGAACGAGTTGCCCACCGAAACGACCGCCGACGGTCATAGCCAGGGTTCGGGTTCCAACCGTGTCCGAGTGCAGAGGCGCGCCCAGGGACAAGTGCGCCCCCACGGCCGTGAAGCTTCGCTCGTCAGGTTCACTTGGGCCCGCTTTGGAAGCCTCGTTTGGCTCGGCCCATGCGGTCTGGGGTACGAAGCACAAGATGGCCAAAGCGGCGGAAGTGGTTTTGGATCGTGGCATGAACGCGCTCGAACAACGTCGCACGGTTCCTTGCTTTTGGCTCGGAAAGAGCGTCCGCGAGACCCCGTTCGTGAACCCTAAAGGGTAGGGCTCGGATCATCGAACGTGGCCCATCGGAAGGCCCCACAGGCCTTCTTTTCAATCGTCTCGCTCGGGCCCGGGCTCGGGAAGTCACGGCTCGGGACGACGAGCACTTTGCCGTCCGGCGCGCCCTCCGCGACAAATCCCACCAGGCTCGCGTTGTCCTTGTCCCAAACCTGCTTTCCTTTGGCGAGACGATGAACGAACGTTCCGAAGTCGTTCGACGCCTCCCACGCCGAATGGCCTTCGTCGTCCAGGGCTACCTCCAGAAACGAGCTCGGCACGATGAAGAGGTTCTTGGACGTCGCTCGCGCCAGCGCGCGTGGCACGCCGTTTGGCGCGTTGTCCTCCGGGACGCGATAGACCACGAGCGTGTTTAGGCTCGGGGTTCGCTCGACGAGCGAAACGTGGGTGCCGCGAGGGGAGGCGGAGAAGCTTGCGCCGCCGTCTTTCCTCGCGCGAACGCACACGAGCGTTTTGGCGACTCCACTGGATACGTCGAGGGCCGCAGCGCACTCCCTCCCGGAGGCGTCCATATGGCCAAAGAGAATTCGGCCGTCGCCCGTACGTGCGAGCGACTCGTCCCGCCACGGCAGCGGCGCTTCTTCGTCCTCGCTTGGCATTGGGCTGGCAGGCGCCTCGCTAGCGCCCGAGGGCGAAAAGCGCGCCGGTCGCGGGTTGGGCCGGACGAACTGAGGCAAAAGGGAAAAGGCATTGGCACGAGAATGAAAGAGCCGGCCTCGGGCGTCCGCCATGGCGACCACGTGCCCATCCTCGCCAAACACGGCGCCGTCCAACACTCGCTGTCCAAAACGCTCCCCGAGCTTCCGGAGCCGCTCGAGCTCCTTGGCCAGCTCGGGCTCGTCGAGCTTGACGGGCACGACCGCGCGCGTCGAGGCCCACGCAAGTCGCGCTTTTTCGAGCTTCGTGAATGCGTGGGTTTCCTCGATGCAAAGGGTTTGCGTGTCTACTACCGCGTAGTACGCCACAAGCTCGTTCGTCTTGTCGTCGTAGCCCTCGGCCCGTACGAGCACGCGAGGACTGGTCACTCCGACCATGCGGGCCTTCGTGGGGGCAGGAAGCGAGGTGTCGATGGGCGCGGCCTTCACAGCCGTTGCGCTCGAAGCCCCATCGGGGCCAGCGTCACGCACGATCGACGTCGAGCCAGGAGTCGCGGGAACGAGAGGTGCGTTCGCCGGATTCGGTCCGCTCGGCGAGCACGCGACTGCAACGAGACCGATCCCACACGACGCGAGCGCAAGACGCAGCATCCGAACAGACTACCATGCTCGCAAAGGACGGAGACGCGCTAGCGCGACACGCACTTGCCCGCCTGGCACGAGCACGATTTTCCGCCCGCGCGGCAAGTCGGATCGGCCATACAGTTGTTGCCGCAGCGGCCGCAGTTTTGAGCATTGTTGTCCAAGTTGGTGCAGCCCCCGTTGCAAATTCCGGCGTGCGGAAATCGGCTTGGGCAATTGGCGCACTTCATCAGCCACGTTCCGTTGACCGGGTCGGCGCAGGTTTCGTTGGCGCCGCAGACCGTTGCGCAGCCGCCGCAATGGCTGTTGTCCTGAACCACACAGTCGCCACCGCAGAAGATGGACGGATGGTTGTACCCCCCAGCTCGGCTGCACGTGCAGTATCCGATGCTGGTGTCGCAAAACGAACGGGACGCGCATTGGGCATCGGCCGTGCATCGTGTGGTCGTGCGCGTCGGATCGGGTCCGAGCACCGGGGGCGGCGCAGATCCGGGAGGTGGCGCGGTCGGGAGCGCTGGCGCGGTGGGCACCGAGAGCGGCACGGTCGGAATCGAGGGCGAAATGGGGCCTTGCGAGGACTTGGGTGGCTTTCGGCCAGACGTGAGCGTTGTGGGTTCCGTGGGTGAAAGGGCGCCCGTGGAGACCGGCGTCGAGGCGGCGGAGGGGCCGGCCGACGAGGTCGGGGTCGGAATCGGAGTGGCGCTCGGGCGCCAAACGAAGAGCCCCACGATAGCCAGTACGCCAATGAGCCCGAAAAGTGCGCCCACTCCCGCGAGCACGAGCGGCCAGGACTTCTTGGGCTCCGCGAGGCCCGATGGAATCGGCCCGAACGGGACCTGGGGCACGTGGCCCATGGGCGGACCTTGGTTTGGCGCATGGGAGGGCGGACTCGACGCCAAGGTGGGGCCGGAATGCCCGGAAGGGCCATAAGCATTGGGCGCGCCATAACTGGGGCCATGCGCCATGGTCGGAGGAACCTGCTGCGCCATGGTCGGAGGGACCGAAGGCGCTCGCGAGAACGATCCCGCCATCGACGGGCCGCCGCTTACCGTCGGAGGGACGCCTGTCGCGTTGGTCGCGTTGGTCGCGTTGGTCGCGTGCGAGCCCGGGCCGCGGACCGAGCCGTCGTAGGCGGTGTTCGGCGGGCTGATGGACGAAGCCTCGAACGTCGGAACCGCAGCGCCGAACGCCGTCGGGGGACCGCTGTTGGAGAGCGTCGCGAGATCTCGGGCAATGTCGGCGGAGAGGTCCTCGATGCGCGCATGGCGTAGGTTCCGGTCGGTGGAGAGGGCGCGCTCGAGCGTTCCACAAAGCGCCGGCCCGAGCTCCGGAGCCACTTGGGCGACCGGCAGGCGCCGGCCCGCGAGCATGGCCGCGATCATGGGCTCCGAGCGGTCGTCGTAGAGCTTCTTGCCTGTCGCAAGAACGAGAAACGTCGCCGCGGCGCCATACACGTCGGCGCGGGCGTCGATGGTCGCATTGCCACCCACTTGCTCGGGAGCCATATACGCGGGAGTCCCCAACATGCCCGCGTGATGCGTAATGGGCCTTTCGCCCGAGGCCGTCGCTTTGGCGAGCCCGAAGTCAACGATCTTCAGGATTGGACCGAGTGGTCCGCCGTCCACGATCATCAGGTTCTGCGGCTTGATGTCGCGGTGCACGAGGCCCACGGCATGAATGGCCCCGAGGCCCGCGAACATCTGCATGGCAATGGGGCCAAGCTCCCGCGGCGAGAACGGGCCACGCGTGCGCAGGAGCTCGGCCACGCTCTGTCCGACGATGAGCTCCATCACGAGGAACGCCACCTCGCCGGGGAGCGCCATGAAATCGACGATGCGCACCACGTGGGGGCTCGCGACTTGGGCCAGCGTCCGCGCTTCGCGCAAGAAGCGCTCGCGGAGCTCGGGATCTTCGCGGTCTTCCTCGCGAAGCAACTTGACGGCGACGCGGTCCCCGAGGTCGATGCGACGCGCCTCGTAGACCTCTCCCATGCCGCCCGCGCCGAGCTTCCGCAGGAGCTCGTAGCGTCGTCCGAGAATGGCACCCGTAGCCGAGGTGCTCGAGGTCATGAAAGAGGTAGGGAAAGAGGCATTTGCAACCGCTCCCACGATACCCGCATTTGGATCCAAAACGGGTTCGATTCGTGGTGATCTTGGACTGGCCACGTTCGGAGCTGCGGTGGTTTCCTTGCGTTTTCGCCGGAATACGGGGCAGTCGGGGACAACTTCTTAGGGTCGAAAGACTTAGAAATGCCCCAGCTCCGATCCGGAACGAGCCTCCGGATAGCCGACCACTCCGAGCGCCGATCGGAGACAAAACCCGAATCCCAAGGCCTTGCCGCCCGGCGCGGGTGCGCTACGGTCCCACCCCATGGGCCTCATCGAGCGCGCTTCCCTCGTCGTCCTCGCGGAGACGGCCGAAATTGGTCTCCCCGAGGCGGTCGCCGTGCCCGTGGCCGCGTTCGATCCTCTGCTTCGCGGGGCCATTCGTCGACGCGCGAGCGATGCCGTGGCTCGGGCGGAGGAGCGCACGAAGCTCCGTGCTGGGGACCACGTCTTGCGTCTCGCGTTCTTGCTGGTCCACCCGGCCGCCCCGAAGGACCTCGATCCGAACGACGAACGTGCCGTATCGGACGCCTTCGACGTGCTCGCCGCGCCCGTCGCTCCTCACCTTCAGAGAGCCCGTGAGCGCCGCGCCACGGCCTACCGCGAGGCCGCTCGGGATCGCGCTCCAGAGCCCACCTTCGAGCCAGCGAAGAAGCGACCGCGTCCGTTCTGGCCGGTGACCACGCTGCTGTCGGCCGCTTTTGCCGCGGGCGTCGTGGCTTTGACGGCCTTTCTCGTGCTGCCGTATTGGGTACCGAGCAAGGTCAATCGCTTCCGAAAGACGCCCTTTGGCCAAGCCCTCGACGCGCCGCTCACCGCCGCGGTCGTCGGCGCACGAACGGGCTCCACGGAAGGCCACGACGTGCTTTTGTCCCAAAGCGTGACCCGCCAAATTGGGGCTCCCGCCCGCGCGGAGCTCGAGGGCCTGTTGGCTGCACTGCCGGCCGCGACGAAATCCACGGCGCCCGTGGACGAAGCCATGAGCCCCGTGTTCTTGCGCCTCAATGGCTTGAATGGGCGTCTCGCGGACGCGAACGTGCCCGTCCTTTTGCACGCGTACTCACGGGGATACGCGGGCGATCGTTCCCTATGGGTCACAAGCTACTTCGTCGAGCGTCGCGAGGAGATAACCTTCGAAGCCAGCTCCTTGAAGACCGCGTGGGGCAGGCGGCTCGATACGCTCAACCTGGCCGACAGTGGAGTCTACAAGTCGACGGCCGAGGACTTCGCCATCGTGAGCCTCGACGTGATGGAAAAGTCTTTCGTCGAGACCGTGCTCCCAGCCCTCCTTCGCGAGGATGTCGTCCCGCCGCCGGATCCCTCCCCGCGGACCCGCGTCGAGGTCGTGGCCGAGCGAGAGGTCGGGCGCGAGCTGCGCGAGGCCACCCACGTGTCGCTCGCGGATGCCCGGGAGCTCTCGGAAGCCCTGGCGCTGCGGAATATGGCGCTCCAAAAGGCGGGCAAAAAGTCCACTCCCGAGATCGACCTCCCCCCAGCATTACGGGACGTGCACGACGGCTCGGCCAGCGAAGCCCACCGCTTGGACGAGCAAATGCACCTTCACCGCAAGAAGCTCGACGCCGCCATAGCGAAGCTCGCCGAGCACGTCTCCGAGGGATTCGTCGTCCGCATTCGGGACGAAGAGCGCTTCGAGACGTCGGTCTTTCCGAAGCTGGGCATTTCGGACGCGTCCTCCGGATCGCGTGCCCGCGTGTCTTCCGATCTGGGCGTCTTGGCGCGCTCGTCGTGCCCACATCTGGCCCTTTGGCTCGTCGCGCGAAAGGTCCTGTACGGACCGAGCGGGTTCGAGCGCGTGCACGCAGAGACCACGTTGGTCCTCGTGCTGCGTGAGCTCGGCGTGCTCCCGGAGCCGGGACGGCCTACCGAAGAGGCGTGGATGAACGGTCTCGCCAAGGCCCTCGAGACCGACGCCGCCAAGCTCCGCGCCGGGGCCGCGTCGGCCTACGAGAAGGCGTTCGTGACGTCCGTCCCGCCCGTCCAGCGACGCGAGCTCTAACGTGGCTGCAAATCCCGTTCTGAAGGGGTAGCTCCGTTCCCGTTCCCGTTCCCGTTCCCGTTCCCGTTCCCGTTCCCGTTCCCGTTCCCGTTCCCGTTCCTTTCAATCGTCCTCGCGGACCACTGGTTGAACGAGGATCGATTCGTTCTCCTCGCTCGATACCTAATTTCGACCCACGTCCCCTGGGTGGCGGTCTTGATCGGACTCGTCCTCGACGCCGCGCGGCGTTTCCCGTAGTCTGTGGACGGGTTAGGGGACATGAGCAACAGACCATCGAGCCGCGCATGGAGCGACGGTGTGCCATTGGGGCGCTACGTCGTTTACGACCGAATCGGTGCCGGTGGTATGGCCACCGTGCATCTCGGACGTCTCGCGAGCGTCGGTGGGTTTTCGCGTGTCGTAGCCATCAAGAAGCTCCATGATCACGTCGCATGCGAGCCCAAGTTCGTGGCCATGCTCCTCGATGAAGCGCGCCTTGCGTCCTCGTTTCGGCACGCGAACGTGATCCCCACGATCGACATCGTCGAGGATGGCCCGTCGATTGCGCTCGTCATGGACTACGTCCCCGGGGCCGCGCTCTTCGATCTCATCGCCGTCATGGAGGGGCGCCGCCAGCCGATACCTGCCGCCGTGGCGCTGTCGGTCGTGGTGCACATGCTCCACGGGCTTCACGCCGCCCACGAGGCGGTCGACCCCACGGGGCGAAGCCTCGGCATCGTCCACCGCGATGCGTCGCCGCACAATGTGCTCTTGGGCACGGACGGCGTGGCGCGCATCCTGGACTTCGGAATCGCGCAGGCCTCCTCGCGTCTCCAAAATACGTTGACCGGCGAGCTCAAGGGCAAAGTGGCCTATATGGCGCCCGAACAATTGACGAGTCGGCCGGTCGATCGGCGCACGGACCTTTTCACCGTCGGAACCGTCTTGTGGGAGCTTTTGTCTTCCCGAAGGCTTTTTCTGTCGACCTCCGAGCCGGCCACGATGCATGCCGTCCTCTCCAAATCCGTGCCTCCGCCGGTCCAAGGTGGGGCCGTGGCGAATGCGGTGAATGCCATCGTCTTGCGAGCGCTCGAGCGCGATCCCGACGGCCGCTTCCAGACCTGCGAAGAAATGGCCTTGGCCTTGGAAGATGCGGTGGCTCTCCCGAAGCCTCGCGAGGTGGGTGCGTGGGTCGCCGAGGTCGCCCATGGCCCACTTTTGGAGCGTGAGGCGCTCGTTCGCCGCATCGAAGGAGCGTCGTCGTCTGCGTCCGGCCTCGAGCGTCTGCTCGATGCGGTGAACGAGAGGGCGGGACGCCTCGATCCGAGCCTTTCCGCCCCAACCGTGACGGTGCAGGTCCCGGCTTCGGGCCTGTCCTCGCGCCCGGCTTCGGGCCTGTCCTCGCGCCCGCCTTCGCTCCCACCTCCGGTTTCGTCCGCGAGACCCCTGGGGCCCGCGGTCCGAGTCGAGACCGAAGAAGAGTCCGATACGGAGTCCGATACGGTCACGGGATGGACCGGCCGGAGACCGCCCATTCGGAAAGCTTGGGCTTCGTTCGACAGCGCGATTACGCAGATTCGAAACGGTGCCAAAGACGAAATCGACGAAATCCGGCGCCTCTACGAAGCCGGCGAGATCACCATCGCCATGGCCCGAGCCGGGACGGTCCGAGGGCCGCATCGGCTTAGGTCGGACACCGTTCTCAACGTCAACGTGACGCTGGAGAGGCTCTTGCGATTGCCCTTGAACCCGAGAGCCGCGTTCATGTTCTCGCGCATCGACGGCATGTCGGACGTCGAGTCCATCCTGAGCGTGGCCGGGATGCCCGAGCTCGAGGCGATCGAGCTCCTCGACAGGCTCTTGACCGTCGGGGCCTTGGGCATCGTGGCGCGAGAGGAAGCTGGCGATCGCGACGAGGACACACTCGCCGATTATGGGAACGTGCCCGAAGGCGACACTCTGACCTTGCGTCGCTGACTCGGCGCAAGCCTGGGGGAGGGCTCGAGCCCGCTATTGCCGAGTCGCTCGAGTCGCTCGGGCGAGCGCGCTCAGGGTGACGGGCACGTACTCACCGAACGAGTCCTTGCCGGTCGGAACGATGGTGTCCACGTCCTCGGCGGTCACCGCGAACGTGTGGCTCACGACGCCGACCAGCACCGGCGCGCCGTCGTTCGCGAACGCAAAGATGGGCCCCCCTGAATTGCCGAAGGTCCCTGGACAGCTCGTTTCGATCATGGCTTTCCCATACGGCGCCTGATCGCCCACTCGGCCCGTGGTCGAGCAACCGCCGGCTTCGATGCGGCTCGGGGGCGCAGGCCGAGCCTGCGGGAACCCCACGAGCGAGAGAGCTCGACCCTGCGGCAGCGGGCCGAAAGACACGGCGGGGAGCGTGCCCGATATGGATTGGGTGGTCCCCGCGCGCAGGGTGATGTACGCGATGTCGTTCTCGGGGAGACCTGCCGAGCTTGGCGCGTCGGCCTCGAACGAGAGCACGTCTTTCGGCTCGATCAAAACGCTGCCCGAGGGAAGCGAATCGACCGAACCAAAGACCCCATCCGACGGAAACACGAGGCTGACCTTCTCGGGTGGCAAACGGCAGTGGCGCGCGGTCACCACGAGGTCGGGGCGAACCAACGTTCCGGAGCAGTGGTGACGCCCTTCGTCGAGCAGGAGCGCGACGAAGGGATACCGCGCCGCCGTCGTTCGTCGCTCGATCGCGCCCGCGCCGGACTGCGCCATAAATGGCCCATCGGAGCGGGAAACCCCCGCAAAGAACCCCTCGTCCACCACGGACGAAGAGCCGCACCCGGCCGTGGCAAGCAAAACCAACACTGCGGTGAAAAGTGGATAGCGCACGTGACCTCGTATTCCAGCGGGCCGGTCGTTCCTACTTGGTGAGGTCCGTGAACCACTTGGCGGTGAGCACCGCCTTGAAGTCCGAGTCCTTCACCGCGCGCGCTTTGACCTTGGGACCACCGACGGCAATCGCCAGCTTGAGGGCCTTCTCTGCGTTGGTGGCGTCGTTCGTGAGCGCGTAAGCGCACGCGAGATTGTACGGCGGAAGCGGCGCCGAGGGGTTCGCCCACGTGGCCTTCAGGAAGAGGTCTCGTGAGCCGGTGTAGTCCTTCTTTTGGTGATGCCGAAAGCCCGTATCGTTGAAGACGAGACTGGCAAGCTTGCCGAAAGGCAATCGGGCAATCACGAGATCGTTGCACCATTCCATGCAATAGAAATGGCCAACGAACGCGAGCTCGTTTTTCTCCGGCGAGGGCAAGATGGCATTCCAGGTCCCGTTGTATTGAAGGTCGGGGCTCGGGGGCTTCACCGAGAGCGTCACGGGATAGACGGGCTCTTCGGTGCCGACGCGTCCGCCAATTTTGAGGATGCCACTCTTCGTGACCTCGAGCGCGATGTCCTTGGCGAACCCCCAACTGGCATCCACGGCGGGGGGCTTCATGGTGGGCGTGAGCCGGACCATCGTTCCGCTCTTGAGGGACGTCACCGCGGCCACGTATTGCGGGCTGAGGCCCTTTTCTTCGGCGGCGAACGAGCGAGTGGGGCCCGTTTTGCCCGCCACGTAACAGAGCGTGCCGAGCTCGGAGCCCTTGGGTGCAGCTTCGGAGAAACCGCCCACCATGTCGCCGCAGGCCACGAATTCGGTGCCGTCCTTCGAATAGCCGAGCGCGGTGGCCGGATCGTCCATGCCATTTCCGATGGGTCCGTCCGGATATCCCTTCAGCACGATGGGGCCGGCCGGTCCGAAGTCCACCGCGGGGAGACCCACCGAGGCGGGCGTGACCGCCGTTGGCGCACCGGCGTCGGAGTCCGAGTTGCCACCCGCGACGGCGATGTCGGCCGCCGCGCGAGCGAAGGGCTTGTACGGCTGGGTGTGCGCGCGAGCGCTCGCGGATGGGGTGGCTGCTGCTGCGGCGGTCGTGGCGGCCGAAGCGCTGGGCAAAGGTGCGCTCGGCGCAGGAGTCGGCTTGTCCGCCGGAGGCGGGTCCTTGCATTGGCAAAGACCGAGAAGAGCAAGAGACAGGGCAAATCGAAGGCGCATGGCGGATGGTCCCACGGGCCGAGCAGAAGGGAAACGGTTCTTGGCGCGTCTCCCTTCTTTGGCAAGAAGCCGCCCAGCTTCACGTGGACGATCGGCCACGTAGACCCAATCCCCCGAGCCTGGAGGTTGCTCGAAGGCGAGCCCTTGCACCGACGCCAGACCTCGTGCTCGAAATGGCAGGGCTATCCCCGCGCGAAGCCCCGGCGCATTCGCGTAGAAATGCGTGCTGGAGCTCCGGCGGCGGAGCGGACTCGTCTCAGTGGCACTCGACTCAGTGGCACTCGACCACGTCGCCGAACGAGCAGTCGATTACCCGCGTCTTGGTCGTCTCGGTGCGGAGCTCGGACTCGTGTCCCGGTTCCGCGTACCCGTCGGACTCGGTGATTCGGTGCTCCTTTACGCGAGCGACGAGCTTCGCCGGGTGGGCATCCGCGGCCCACGTGAGCGACTCGAGGGTGTAGTCGATCGACCACATCATCGCAGTCTCCTTGCCTTTCACGCGGATGTCCGTGGTGACGACTCCGGCGGAGGTCCGGACGGCGAGGAGGTCGCCCTCGAAGTGGGGCGAGTAGGGGCCAGGGGGCGTGATCGCGACGCCGAGGGGAAAGACCTCGAGTACGGGCGCCTGGGGAGGCGCGAGTGGCCCTTTGCCGCGCGCGCACGTGGCGTCCGGCATCGCTTCGCCAGAGGTGTGCCACGGGGAGGACTTGTCTTCTTCGAGGGCGGCCTTGGCGTCCGAAACGAGCTTGGTGCAAGCGGCTTCCGCGCTCGCGAAAGTCTTGACGCGCGGCGTGGCGGCGTCGAGCCCGCCCACCAGTACGCGCGGGGCTCCGGCCTTCTTCTTGCGGGCCTTTCCAGGAGTCCCGCGCACCGCGAGCTCGGAGATCGTGAGCTCTTTCCACGTGGGCTTGCTTCCGGCGACCACGGCGAGGACCTCCAACCGGAACGCGCCACCGGCCGTTCCGACCTCGATGGCTTGGGGCGTGCGCACCTCGGGATCGAGGGCGACCTCGCGAAGCTGCTTTCCGGCCCGCGAGATGCGCACTTTCGTCACGCGCACGTTCGAGGTGAAGAGGTCTTCCTTTTCGCTCTTCCGGTCGAACCCGACGGTGAGCAAGACCTCTTTGACCTGGGCGTCCTCGGGGACTCGGAAGGCTATCCAGCCTCCGACCAGATCACCGCTCTTGCCGTTCCAGGCCGTCTCGGGGCGATGGTCGACGAGGTGCTCGGGGAAGTCTTTCGGGTTGTCGACCCGCGACGAAACGGCCACGGTCGAAGGCGTCTCGTAGAGCAGATCGACGAGACCGGACGGAGCGCCGGAATCGGCGGACGCGAGGCTGGATGCGCTCGGGCTGGGAGTCGATGCGCTCGGGCTGGGAATCGCCGCGGTGGCGGTCGCTGCGGGCGAGGGCTTCGCCGGAGGAGCAGGGGGATCTTGGGTCTTCGAACAACCGACTGCGGCGAGCACGGCGAGAGCGAACAGCGAAGTGGGGCGAAGTTGGGCCATTGGGCCAGGCGTATCACGCTCCAATTGACTCGGTCACCGAGAGTCCAATCCCAAAGCGTTAACCACTTTGGCGCACACGTTTGCATTCGCGTTCTCCAGCTTGGTTGCGCACGTGCGAGCCGAGCGCGTGGAGGACGGAGAGAGAAAGGAAGAGCTCTCGAGACTCGAGAACCTACGTCCAAACCCTCAAGTGAACCGGCTCGACCCGCCCAGACTCGGCCCTCCCGACAGCACGCGAGCGCGTGCTCAGCGTGAATTGGCGTGGGCCGCGTATTCCATCGTGGAGACCGTGAACCACCGCACAGGGCGGCCCCCGCGGTAGATGCCGACGCGCCGCTCTTGCACGCGGGCATAGCCGGGCAGGGCCGACTCGGGAGTGACGTCGAAGCGGTTGTCGCTCACGAAGATGACGCGCGGCGCGCTCTTCCACGTCGCGCGCGGAAGCCATCCGTCGAAGTCGTCCCGAATGGGCGTGTTGCATCCTACACGGATCGTGCGAGGCAGCCCGGCGTGGAGCTGCGCACACACGATCCAGTGAGGCCCCACGACGATGTCGTCCGCGCCTGCGGTCTCGCGGACCGCTTCGAGGGCGCGCGGCCATCCGTAGAGCTCGTTGGCGATGTCGTAGCGCGGCTCGTACGAGGACGGCGCGAGCGCCAGAAAGCGCGGTGAGAGCACCCACGCGTGCACGGCCACCGTGAAGAGCGCCGCGATGGAGATCCCCGCCGAGACGAGCTTGGGCGAGGGTCGGTAGACCGCGGGGAGCGCGCTCGTTCCCGTCGCCCCAACCGTCGCGCCCTCGCCTCCCAGGCCGTGAGTGCGCTCGAGGTGCGCGAAGAGGATCGGAACACAGAGCCACGCGGGCGCCATCCAGTGGGGCTCGGCCTGGCGGCTCGCGAGCGAGAAGACTCCCAGGAGCACCGCAGGCAAGAGCGTCGCGAGCGCGAGAAACCTCGTGGTCGCGTCGCCGTCCGAACGCCTCCGGTACGCCTCGCGGAGACCGAGGAACGCGAGTGCGGCGAACACCGGCGAGAGGTAGAGGAGCTGTCCCACCGTGAGCGAGCCGAGCCCCTTCACGAGTGGCGGAAGGCCGACCTGCGTTTCGAAGAGGCGGTGGCGCAGCATCGCGAAGCCGCCGCGGGCCTCGAAGAGGACGAGCGGGGAGGTGACCACGAGACCCGCGAGGGCGCCGTAGAACGCGTACGGCCTGCGGTGCTCTTTCTTGGAGTGGTGCACGAGGGCCACCAAAAAAAGTAGGGATCCCGAGGCTTTGGCCCAGGTGGCGAGACCGGCCACGACTCCAAAAAAGAGCCACGCGACGTCGCCCGCCGTGGTCTTTCCTTCGCGCGTCGCGAAGACTCCCAGGGCGATGGCCAAGAGCCAAAGCGGAGCGAGCAAGAGGTCCGGCGTGAGCGCGAAGAGACCCACGGCGAGCATCGGGACGGTGAGGGCCACGATGCCGGTGGCGGCGGCGGCACGGAGACTCGCCCCCGCGATGCGCGTGGTGGCGGCGACGAGGCCCGGCACCAGCGCACCGATGACCGACGTGAAGACATGCGCGGTTTCAGGGCGGGGCGCCGAGCCGTGACCAAGGGCGCGAGCGACGTCGCCGACGAGCCCGGGGTGGTCCAGGTATGCGGCCGCCGGGTGGAGCGCGTAACAGGCGTAGAGGGCCTCGCTGTCGCCGAAGCCCACGACCTTCGCGGCGTACGTTCGCGTGACGAAGAGCACGACCGACAGCAACACGAGCAGCGTCCATTCGCGGGGCAAGACGGGCTGCGCTTCGCCCGGAAGCCGAGAGGTGGTGCTTGCGACGTTCGGTTTGGGAGCCCGTTTTTCGGCCTTTTGCGCCGACTTTCGCGTCACCGGTCGAGCCATGGCGTGAGAATCCGTGCGACCTCGCGCGAGGGCGCGTTCTCGGGGCCCAGCGTGCGAAGGACCTCGGCGCAGGCGTCGCGCCTCTCGCGGTCGTCGAGGGCGCGGGCCAGGGCGTGCGCGAGGTTCTTCGTGGTCACGTCGCGCTGGAGCACTTCGTCGAAGGCGCGTCGCCCGAGGAGGATGTTCGGGAGGGCCACGTGCGGAGTCTTCAGGAGGAGGCGGGCGCCGAGCTCGGTGACGAGGCTGACGCGGTACGCGACGACCGGAACGACCCCCGCGATGGCGCACTCGAGCGACACGGTCCCGGACGCCGTGAGCGCGGCGTCGAAGGCCGGGAGCACGCTTCCGATGCCCGCAGTAGCCGACACCTCGACGACCTCGAGCGCGACTTCCTTGGCGAGCTTTTTTGCGAAGGCGACGGTGCTCGCGTCGAGGCTCGGGGCGAGGAAGAGCCGCCCGTCGATGCTGGCTCGCTCCTGGCGGACGCGTTCGTACGCCGGAATCATCGAGGGCAGCAGGGCGCGGACTTCGTGGGCGCGGCTGCCCGGGAGGATGGCGACGGTCTTGGCCCGCTCGGTGAGACCGAGCGTGGCGCGGGCGTCGTTTCGCGAGAGCGGGACGGCCTCGCGGGCAGGGTGCCCGACGTAGCTCGCGTCGACCCCGTGGTCCCGCCAGAGCCGCTCCTCGAAGGGCAAGATCACGCAGAGGCGATCGACGAGACCGCGGAGCGTCTTGGCGCGGCCTTCGCGCCACGCCCAGATTTGCGGCGCGCCGTACCAGGCGATGCGCACGCCGAGTGGACGGATCGCTGCGGCGAGCTTCAAATTGAACTCGGTGTAGTTCACGAGGAGCGCGGCCCGAGGGCGCTCGTGCTCGGTTCGCTTCACGAGGGCGCGATAGACCCGCACGAGGTCCCGAGCCCGAGTGAGCGGCTCGGTCAAGCCGAGCGCGGTCGTTTGACGCAAATCCCCAACGAGATCGACTCCTTCGGCCCGCATGGCGTCGCCGCCGAATCCGAACGGAGCGATGGAAAGCTTCGGCCCATCCGGGTTCCGCGTGAGCGCACGAAGGACCGCCGCGGCGGCGCTGTCGCCCGAGGCTTCGCCCGCGACGACGAGCAACGAAGCTTTGGTTCTGCCGCTCGTGCTCATGAGGCGCTCTCGGTCGGATCGTCGCCATCGGCGAGGAGGGCCAAAAGAGTCTCGCCTTGTTCTTCCACTCGAAACGCGCCAAGGCCGGCGATGGCCAAGAGCTCGTCGCGCGTGCGAGGCGCCCGTTCGGCGAGCCTTCGCAGCACGTGGCCCGGAAGGACGACCTGGAGGTTTACGTTGCGTCGCGTGGCTTCGGTCTTGCGCCAGGCCGAGAGCTTGTCTTCTCGCCTCTTTCGCGCCTTTCGAACGTCCTCGGGGAGCCGCTTCGGAGTGAGGGCGAAAACCTCGTCCTCGGAGAGCGGCGCGTGGGACCGCCCGACCAGGTCGAGGAACGTTCGTGAGAGCCTCTGTGCCCGTCCGCGGTGGGCGCCTGGGATGCGCTCGAGGCGCGCCATCGTGCTCGGCTTTTCCTTGGCGATGGCGAAGAGGACGTCGTTGCCGACGAGCTTGTAGACCGGCACGTCGAGCTCGCGCGCGACCTTCTCGCGCACCTCGGACAGGGCTCGCAAGAGAGGCAAATCGGCCACATGCACCCGGTCGACCCCTTTCATGCGGACGAACGGCGGGCGCGTGTCGACGTGGACGGCCTCGGCCTCACCGAGGCGGTGCCGAGTCTCTTCTTCGAGCTCGCGAACGATGCCTTTTTCGGCGGCCTCGGCCGAGAGCACCTCCCACAAATGCAGGAGGTAGCGGACATCGCCCGAGAGGTAGGCGACCGCGCGTTCGTCGAGCGGGCGTGCGGCCCAGTCGGCGTGCTGCAGGGACTTGTCGTGCGTGACTCCGAGCTCGCTCGCGAGAACCGACGCGAGGCCCGTGGACGTGCGGCCCAGGAGGCCTGCCGCGAGCGCCGTGTCGTCGACGCGTACGAGGTTCGCCCCTGCGAGGGACAGCATCCGCGCGTCGAAGCCGAGGTCGTGAACGACGGTGCGAGGTCCTTTGGCGAACAACACACCGAGCGGGGCGACATCGACCGCGATCGAGTCCACCACGAGCACGTCGGTCTTGGTGGCGAGCTGCACGACGCACAGACTCGGCTCGTAGGCGTGAAGCCCGTTCGACTCGACGTCCACGGCGACGATGGCCTCGGACATGAGCCGCTCGCACCAGGCGTCGAGGGTGTCCTTGTCGGTGACGAGGTGCACCCGCGGTCCCGGATCGTGCGGATCGTGTGGATTGGAAATCGGAGAGAGGGGGGGGGAAGGGGGAGGAAGGGTCACGGTAGGAGAGGCACCGTCGAACGGGCGCTCTCCTTTTACCTGCGCCGGCGCTTCTTCACCACGAGGAGAAGACCGGCGACCGCGATTCCCGACAGGAAGGCCGATGCTGTCGCGTTTTGTGCGCCGTCCAAGCCGGGGGACGCGCCGGGCACCGAGCAGCCTCCGGTGTCCGGCTCGGACTCGCAGTCGCGCTGAAGACCCGCGTAGGGCGTGGGATCGCACGCCCCGCCGTTCGTGACTTTTCCGCCGAGGACCGGCCTCGTGCCGTCGGGACGGTAGATGGAGCAGATGCCACGGACGTCGTCGCCGAAGAGCTCGCGGGCGCTCGAGCGGCCCTTGTCGTAGGTGGCGTACATCACGGCTTGCGCCTGTTCGGAGTGGGCCATCCCGAGAAAATGACCCGCCTCGTGGGTGACCACGCTCGTGAGATCGTATTCGCTCGCGGTGGGCTCGCCGCCGGACATGGTGTGGTGGAACGTGTTCATTTCCATGTCCGCACCGAAAATTTCCCCCGTCTCGACGTTGAACTTCACCGTGGTGAGGCCGATGATTTCCGAGGAACGAGCTCCGCCGTCGGAGGTCTTCCAGTCGTTGTCACGGAACAGAATGACGTTGACGTTCGGTTGGTCGAGGCGCGTCTCGACCTTCTGGCAGAGGGCAGGTCCCACGTCGCGAACGTCGATGCTCGTGCGCGACGAAGCCGCACCTTCGGTCGCGCAGCTCGCGCCCGTCCAGCGGGTGAAGCTCCGCGCGACCACGTTCGCGACGACCTCGAAGGCGAGCTTCCGCGAGACGCGGTTGTCGATGCTGTAGCCAACGCACGCGTTTCGCCAGAAGAGAGGCACGCCCTCTTCGAAGCAGCGGCCAGCGTCCCCGGGATTGAACGAAGGGTCGATGGACACGGTGCGCGAGCGACAAAACGCGAGCGCGTCGTGTTCGCCGAGCGCGACGAACGTCCCGAGCGCGAGAGGCACGGAAATCGCGAAGGTGCGCACGACGGCAGCAGCCCGTGCCTTGCTCCGTCCCGAGCGCCGGGTCACTTGTGCAGGCGTTTCCATTGCGCGGCGACGTCGCGGGTGACGTCCTCGAGCATGCGTCCGTGGAGCGCGTCGACGGCCACGACGGCGGTCATGCCGCCGGTCCGTGCTTGGGGAGCTACCGGCCCCACTTTGGACTCGACCGCTTGCGTGCGGGGCAGAAGAAGGCCGCAGTTGGCGTTGCGCATCACGCTCTTGCGCTTGGTCTGGGGGTCCACGAGCACCGGGAACTGGCCCTGTGCGCGGGCCACGACCGAGAACACTCCGGGCTTGGAAGCCCGCGCGAAGAGCAGCGACGACTTGCCTTGGACGAACACGGGCTCGCCGTCGACTTGTTGGCCGATCTTCCCGACCGCTCCACCCAGTGTGCGCACCCAAACCTCGGCGGCCGCTTGGCCCGCCACGGCTTCGTCCACTTTGAGGTGCGTGTACGTGACGATGCGGTTGTCTTCCCACATGCTTCGCTGGTCCATCGGCGTGACGACCACGACGGCATCGGCGTCCGCCACCATGTCGTCGTAGGCCACCGCGAACGAGACCGAGGCCGTCGCCTCGCGCGTGTGGGTGAGCCCGGCCGAGAGAGCCAGACCAAGGGCGAGAGCGAAGGGAGCAAAGCGGGGCCTAAGGGACCTCATACCTCGAAGAGTAGCAGGCTTTTTCGAGCGAAGCTTTCTAGAGCGCCGAACCGCTTGATTCGGTCGGCTTCTCGTCGATTTACGTCGCCGTGCTTCGTTGCTCCTCCTCGGCTAGCAGCAGTAGGACTCGTCGTCGCGCCTCGCACGGCTCGCAACTCGGCGAAAATCCTCGGTCATCAAGCGGTTCGG
>JAYUKI010000166.1:0-1665 GCA_043764595.1 Myxococcales bacterium
CGGACACTCGGACGAAGCCCACATGCGCCCGCGTGATCCTGGGCGGCGCGGAACGTGTCGGCGATGCGCTCTTGGACGGCGAGTGGCGAGCACCGTTCGCGGGCGAGCTTGCTCGCCATGGTCCCTAGCCGCGCGCGTCCTTCAGGGTCCGCGAGGAGTCGGAGCACCGAACGACCAAAGGCCTCGTCGGCTTGCGCTTCTGCTTGGCTTCCGGAACCGGGCGCCAAAAGCACACCGTTCACGCCGTCGCGGATTTGCGAGCTCACTCCCATGCCGTCGGCATAGGCGACGGTGGGTGTGCCACACCAGAGGGCCTCGCCCATCACGTTTCCGTAGGTCTCACTCAAGGAGCCGTGCACGAAAACGTCGGCGTAGCCGTAGTAGTCGACCATCCGCGTGAAGGGCACTTCGCCTGGGAAAAACACCCTCGAGCCGACGCCCTCGTCGGCCGCGACGCGCTTGTAGAACGCGCTATCGGGTCCGTCGCCGAGCATGGTGAGCGTGGCGTTCGGATCGCGCGTGGCCACGTGCCGGGCGAAAATCCGGATAACGCGATCTTGAGCCTTCTCGCGCGTGTGACGCCCTGCGCAGAGGAGCCGAGCTCCCCCGAAATGCGGCGTGTCGCCGAGGAAGTCTTGGTACGGGTCTTCGCCGAGGGGTTTGTCGAAGATCTCGGGTTGAACGGCGCGCGGTACAACGTGGATGGGGGCGGTCACTCCACGCTCGCGCCAGTAGCTTCGCAGCCCTTCGCTGAGGACGACCAAGCCATCCGAGTCGTTGTAGACCTTGGCGAAGAGGCGCTCATAGGGGCGCTTCAAGGTGATTTCGAGGCCCGCGTGCAACGCGGGAATCTTGGCGAGCTTCTCCGGGAGAAGGACGTCGTAGGCGGCGGCCAAGTGGGTGGTGTTGACGCAGAGCAGCGGAATGCCGCGCATCTTGCGGAGCCAGACGCCGAACTCGAGGAGCAGGGTCGTGGTCTGGGCGAAGACGATGTCGAAGTCGAACCGGCCAATTTTGTAGACCCACGACTCGAGCGGCATCGGGATGTAGACGCCCGGGTACGTCTTCAGCGGCAAACTCGGCAATTCGATGGTGCCAGGCGCGAGCTCGTCGGGGGTGGCATCTGGATCATGGGGCCCAATAACGGTCACTTCGTGGCCGGCCTGGGTGAGCTCTTGGTAGAGAAAACGGGTCTGGAACGCCGCCCCGTTGGCGTAAGGAATACGTGTGAAGTCACTCAGAATGGCCACTCGAAGCGGCCGACCCTGCCGCGCGGCGAGCGCCGCGAACGGAGCCACCTTGCGCAAATCCATGCCGTGGCCGGACGCCACATGCTCGGCAGAAAAGCCGGATCGGGCCCCCTGCCCGCGAATCGCAGCGGCAGAGAGAGCCTCGTGGGATGGGGCCCTCCCCACGCCAGGACGCGGCGCGATGGACGGGATGTCACTTCGGCCATCTCCACTCTGCCCCTTGGAGGCGTCGTGAAGGTTTTGGATGTGACGGAGTTCTATTCCGAAAGGGGTGGCGGGGTTCGAAGCCATCTGGAGGCCAAGAGTCAGGTTTTGTGCCAGCGTGGTGACGAGCACGTCATCGTGGCACCCGGAGCGACCGAGTCGGAGACGCGGCGTGTCGTAGCACGGGGGTTTGGGAGCGCACGGATCATTC
>JAYUKI010000167.1:0-5502 GCA_043764595.1 Myxococcales bacterium
CCGAGACGTCCGGCCCCGAGGGCTTCGCCTCCACGGTCTCGTCGAACGCGATGCCGTCGTAGAGAAGGCGGGTCGTGGCTTCCACGCGGCTACGCTCCGCGTTCCAGGTAAGGTCCCGTTCTTCGACCACGTCGCCGACGAACGCGTCGAGCACGTACGAGGGATCGACCGCGCTCGCGAGGCGCACGACGACCCCGCGGCTGTCGTCCGCGTCGACCGCGAGCATGAACGGAGCATCCCGTACGACGCTGCGCTCGGAGAGCGTGCCGGAGATGCCGGCGGCAATGGCGAGGCGCGGAGAGCCCTTCTTTTGCCGCTTGGCGAAGCGATCCGGGAACGCGAGCAGAAGCGCGCGAGCGAGCGCTTCGTCCGCCGCGGCCGGGCTCGACGGGGCGTCTCTTTTGGCCCGGCACTTTCGCGTAAGCTCCCGCTTTGCCGCGTTCACCGTTTGGACGGCGCGCGCGTCGAGGCCGATGGCACGAAGGGCATGCGCCGAGAACCCGCTCGCTTCGGCTTCGCGGAGCTTGTCGAGCAAGAGCCCGACGTCCGAGTCCTGGGTCGGCTCGTCGTTCACTTGGTGTCCGAAAGGGCCGCGGCTCTCGCGGATGTCCTTTTCGGAAAGCAGCGCCGCCGCGCCGCACGCGTCGTCCACGGCCCCGAGCTCTTCGCCCGCGACGCAAAGCCGCGAGAGTCGAGGATGGAGAGGGAAGCTTGCCATGCGCCGCCCGATCGCCGTGGCGCGTCCTCCGGCGTCGAGCGCGCCGAGGCGAACGAGGAGCTTGCGAGCGGCTTCGAGCGAGGCTTCTTTGGGCGGGTCCAAAAAGGTGAGGTCCTCGAGCCCCGCGGCCGCCAGCGCGAGCACCGTCTCGGTGAGGTCGGTGCGATGGATCTCCGGAAGATCACTCTCTTTTCGGGCGTCGAAGTCGGCCTTCGTGAAGAGCCTCGAGCAGCGCCCTTCGCGAAGGCGTCCCGCACGTCCCTCCCGCTGCGTGGCGGAAGCGCGGCTCACTTTGACGGTCTCGAGGGAGCCAAGGCCCGTCCATGGTGAGTGCGTCATCGCGCGGGCGAGCCCGGAATCGATCACGGTGACGACTCCTTCCACCGTGATGCTGGACTCGGCCACGTTCGTCGAGAGAACGATCTTGCGGCGCGGCCCACGCGCGATCGCCCGACTCTGCTCGGCGAGTGGGAGCTCTCCGTGGAGCGCCACGACGTCTACCCCGTGCTCGCTCGCGAGCTTCGTGAGCGTCTCGGAAGCCTTCCGAATTTCACGCGCGCCGGG
The DNA here is from genome assembly GCA_043764595.1 of Myxococcales bacterium. Taxonomy (GTDB): domain Bacteria; phylum Myxococcota_A; class Polyangia; order Polyangiales; family Polyangiaceae; genus JAAFHV01. Next base: position 1,283 of record JAYUKI010000167.1, read on the forward strand.
CAAGAACACGAGCGTGTCGCCATCGCTCGACGCGGCGAGCGCCCGCCGGACCGCCGAAGCCACGCGGAGCTCGAGCGGCCGATCGTCGCCCGCAGGTTCGTAGTCGGTCTCGACCGGAAACCTCCTCCCCATCGAACGCACGATGGCGGCATCCAGGTACTTTGCGACGGGATCGCCGTCGAGGGTCGCCGACATGACGACGACCGACAAATCGGGCCGTCCGCTGCGCATCGCGCGCTCGAGGAGGGCGAGGGCCAGGTCCCCTTGAAGGTGGCGCTCGTGAAACTCGTCGAGAACCACGACGCCGACGCCCGGAAGGCTGGGGGCGTCGATCAAGCGTCGCGTAAGTACGCCTTCGGTCACGAAGCGAATGCGGGTGCGCGCGCTCCGTGCTTCTTCGAATCGGACCGAATAGCCGACCGTTTCTCCAACGCGCTCGCCGAGCTCTTCGGCGACGCGCGATGCGGCCAGCCGCGCGGCCAGACGCCGTGGCTCGAGCACGAGGATTTCCCCCTCGAAACCGGCGTCGAGCAACGCCCGCGGAACGCGTGTGGTTTTTCCGGCACCGGGCGGCGCTTCGAGCACGAGCCGCTTCCGCTCCCGCAAAAGCGAAACGATGGCAGGCAGCTCGACGTCGATGGGTAGCGCGCGCACGGCGGGCGGCCTGCTATACCACGAAGGTTCGCCGCCCGAGCGGCGTGCGCGTTCTCAAGATGCCTGCACCCTCGCTTCTTCCCCTCCTGTCGACCCTCACGACGCTCCGCCTCGGAGGCCTCCCTCGGAGCTACGTGGAAGCCACGACCGACGCAGAGGTCGTCCAAGCCCTCACTTCCGTGGCCGGTTCCTCGAGCTCGCCCGAGCCGGTCCTCGTGCTGGGCGGCGGCTCGAACCTCGTGGTGGCCGATTCGGGGTTTCCCGGGCGCGTGGTCCGAATGGCTACGCGAGGCGTGTCGTTCGAAGACCGCGGGGCCAAGACCCTCGTCACGGCGGCCGCGGGTGAGCCTTGGGACGAGCTCGTCGCTGCGTGTGTCGCCCGCGGGTTGCGAGGCTTCGAGTGCCTCTCCGGGATTCCTGGATCGGTGGGGGCAGTGCCGCTCCAGAACGTCGGCGCCTACGGCCAAGAGGTGTCGGACACCCTCGTCTCGGTGCGCGCGTTCGATCGATCAAAAGCATGTGAAGTACACGTGCCCACGGTGGACTGCGCGTTCGGCTACCGGACGAGCGCGTTTCGCGGGCGCTCGGATCGTGTCGTCCTCGGAGTCACGTTCGAGCTCGAAAAGGGCGCTGTAGCCACGATTCCGGACTACGCCGAGCTTCGGCGTGCGCTCGGTGCGGACGCCTCCACGCTCGTTCCGCTTCGGCTCGTCCGCGAAACGGTCCTCGCGCTTCGCCGCAGCAAAGGAATGGTGCTCGACGTGGCGGATGCGGACTCGGCGAGCGCGGGCTCGTTCTTCACCAATCCGATTTTGTCGGACGAAGCGGTCTCGATGCTGAAGGCCACGGTGCACGCCGTTTGCGGTCCGGGCGTGTCTCCGCCGCTCTTTCCGGACGCCGCTTCGGGCCGCACGAAGAGCTCCGCGGCCTGGCTCATCGAGCGCGCCGGGTTCGCGCGCGGGTACGGCGAGGGCAGGGCGGGGCTTTCTTCGAAGCACACGCTCGCGCTCGTCAATCGTGGTGGTGCGAGCACGCGTGAGGTTCTTGCGGTGGCCAAGGAGGTCAGGGACGGCGTGCGGCACACGTTCGGTGTGACTTTGGAGCCGGAGCCTGTCTTCGTGGGGTTTGCTCAGAGCTCGGGTTCTGCCGTCTTGGACGCTCTCTGAGCGCTACCATGAGTGCCGTGGAAGTTCTGGCTTCCGCGGGACGGCTCGCATTGATCGGCATCGGGAGCTACATCGTTGTCCTGAATTGGGGGTCGCTTCTCCGAGGCCGGAGCTGGACTCCGCTCGTCGGCGGAATCCTACTGGCGGGATTCGCGTATTCAGTTCCATTGCTTCGCCCGTACTGGTGGCTCGCGTTCCTCGTCGACTTCGGAAGCGGTCCCGGGATCACCTGGGCAGCGGCAAACCTCATAAAGGTTTGGTGGAACGGCAAGGGCGCGTCCGAAAAGTGATGTCCATGGCAAGCATGGAGATCGACCAAATTCGTCTCAACCGAATGGTCCAGGGCATCGAGGAGCGGGGAGCCTTCTTCTCGATGTTCGATGCGGCGGATGAGGCTCGTCGCCGCGAGCTCTTGCGGACTGCTACTCGAATGGCCGAGCAGGCAGGACTACTCAAGGGGATGTGAGCGCGGCCGTGATCGATGCCGGAGTCAATCCGCGCAGGACCAGCGCTGTAGTGGTCGGCCTTCCTCCTCTCCGACAGAACATTTGGCGCCTATCTTCCTTGCCCATGGCCGATCTGAGCGACGGCATTCGACTCATGCTTGCCCTGTTCGCGATCGCCGATGCACGACGCCGTGCGACCGTCTGCGCGAATGGATGCTCCCATTGGTGGCATGGTGACCTCTCCGATGCCGAGGCACTCTTGGCCGCCCTGGAAGCGCCCGAATAGAATGAGACCTCGGAGTGCGGCTGGATGGGCATTTGCGAGATTTGTTCGGAGAGCCTAAAGATTTCCATCTCACGCCTCACGAAGACCGAAGGCGCAACCCTCACGCGGTATGGCTACGACGGCCGTGGTCACCTCGCGTCGGCGGAGGTCGTGGGCACCGTCCGCGTCGACTACGACTTGGACGCGTATGGGCGGCGCATCACGAAGCGCCGAAATGGCACGGCGGAGAATCGGTTCCTCTACCGGAACAGCTGTCGACGCTCACGGGAACCTCACGCTGCAACCCGCCGCCGAGGTGGACGCGACAGGCAACGTGCTTACGCGCTACGTGTACGCACCCAGCGAGCTCGGTCCCGATCTCCTCGAGCGAGGCGGCGCGAGCTACGCGCTCCTGAAAGACGAACGCGGAAGCATCCGGTTCGTGGTCGACGTGTTCTCTGGAGTGGTCGCGCAGGCCCTCGAATACGACCCATTCGGCAAGGTCACGAGCGACACGAACCCGGGGTTCCAGCCCTTCGGCTTCGTCGGCGGGATGTACGATTCGGATACTGGGCTTACCCACTTCGGCGCGCGTGAGTACGACGCGGAGACAGGGAGCTTCACCGGGAAGGATCCGAGTGGGTTTGCTGGCGGCGAGAATTGCTATGCGTATGCTGGGGGCGATCCGGTCAATTATGCGGATCCGGATGGGAACTTCATTGTTCCGATCTTGGTGGGCGCGGCCGCTGGAGGCCTCGAGGGTGGGTTCCTCGGTTACGTCGACGAAGGCGTTAGTCAGGCGCTAGACCCGGACCAGCCAGGCTAGGACTGCGCCGCCATGAGGGCCGCGGCGAAGAATGGCGCCGTCGCGGGGGCGATTGGCGGTGGTATTTCGGCTGGCGCACGAGCGATGGCCGCAGGCGGTGGGGGGTGGTGGCAGGGGAAAGAACCGCCTCACCCCGGACCCTGCCGCGAGCGGACCACATTCAACATTCAAAAGAGAGCCAAACAGTGGGAAAGTGACCGGCCATGCTGAGTGGCAACCAAACGCGAGAAATCCCTCCGGGTTCGATCAGGCAAAGCGAGTGGATACCCAGCATGGTACGTCGCATTCTCACGGAGGTGTTGTGACACCTGAGGGCGGGGGTGTGAGGTCCGCCAATCCCGACGAGTTGCCGCGATGACGCATCATCATCGGGTCGCCGTCGTCTTCGATGCGCACGCTCGCAGGTTCCTCGCCGGCCTCGCAGACACTTGCCACGTGTGGCTGGTCGCGTCGGACGAGAACACGGAAGCGGCGCGCGCGTATTGGGAACGTGCGGCTCCGGTCGCCGAAGCTTTGACTTCCGGCGTGACGGTCTTCGTACGAACGGAGGAGCAGGTCGCGGATGCCCTCGCCGCGGTTCTGGAGCTGGTCGAGGACCATCACGGTGAATTTGCCCATGATCCGGCTCTCGACGAAGCCCTCGTCGTGGGGCTCGATCCAAGCGACGCCGTGCTCGCTGTGCTGCGAGAGTGGGGGTTCGTCCATGTCACGAACGTCCCGCTGGGGATCCTTGCGACGCGGAATGGGCCCGACGGACCTTCAGCGCCTAACACTACTGCTCGATGTTGAATTCAACTGCTCGATTTTGCTCGTGAAGCGGACGTGTGCGGATGTCGTTTGTTTCCCACTTTGTCGCCCCGATT
>JAYUKI010000168.1:0-5501 GCA_043764595.1 Myxococcales bacterium
ATCGAGACCCAGCTCCGCGAGCACGCGCTCCAGCTCCACGCGAAGGCCCAAAAGGACAAGAGCCGCACCGAGTTCGAAGGAACGTCGGGCCTCTACGAGGTCTATCTCTCGAAATTCTCGGGCGAGAAGAACGCGTACCAAATCGAGTTTCATGTCGCCGAAATCGATTTCCACAGGCTCGGAAAGAACACCGAGGCCGCGACGCACTACATGAATGCGGCGCGTGGCGTTCCCAAGGAAGAAGCCGGCCAAGAGCCCCAAAAGACCCTTCGGCACGACGCCCTCTACAACGCCATTGCCGCCCTCGAGCGGGTGCGCGTGACCGAGCTCGAGGCCCGAAAAGGAAAGCCTCAAACGGCTTACCAAGAGACCGAGGCCGACAAAAAGTTCGCCGAGGCCCTCGAGCTCTACACGCAACTTTATCCGCAAGACCCCGCGCTCCCCGAGCTCCTCTTCCGCCAGGGTCGGCTCTATTACGACTATGCCGTCTACGATCCGGCCGTGAAGATCCTGGGCTCGCTCGTCGAGAAGTTCCCGAGTAGCCCTTTCACGCAGGGCGCAGGCGAGCTTATTTTGGACTCGTTCAACAAGTCCAAAAACTACGAGAACATCGAGACCTGGGCGCGGCGCCTCAAGGCCACTCCGGCGTTTTCGTCCTCGGTGCAGCAAGCGCGCCTCGACACGCTCATCGTGCAATCCGTGTTCAAGCAAGGCGAGCAGAAGGCTGCGGCCAACGATCACGCGGGCGCCGCCCAGGCCTACCTGCGCGCGGCACGGGAGTTTCCGAAGGATGCTCGCGCAGCCCAAGCGTGTGTGAACGCGGAGCTTTCGGCCCAAAAAGCCGGCGACGTAACCACCCTCAAAGAAGCGGCAAAGCTCGTCACGGGCAAAGAATACGCGACGCGTCCGGAAGCGCCCCAAGGCGCGTGGATTGCCGCGTCTACCTTGCAGGCCATGGGCCTCTTCGGTGATGCCGCGGACCTCCACGAGGCCATCGCCCAGAATGCCGACAAGGACCACCCGAACTACCAAAAATTCGAGCACGCGAAAGATGCAGGATACAACGCGGTGGTCCTTCGCGTGGCCACCGGTGAGCACGACAAAGCCGTAGCCGCCGGCAACAAGTACCTTGCCGTGTGGGGCAATACGCCCGAAGCCGACGAGGTGGTGTTCGAGATGGGCCGTGCCCACCAGAACGCCGGTCGGAACAAAGAAGCCGTCGATCTTTACCGCAGGTACGTCGGGCGCTCGCGCAACCTGGATCACCGCGCTCAAGGCCTCGTGCTGCTTGCTTTGGCGCAGCAAAAAACGGACGACGACCGTGGAGCCGACCAATCCTTGAAAGAGGCCGTCACCCTAGGCCGCACGCGCGGCCGCGAGCTCGGCGCCGAAGGAAAGTTCTACGCGGCGAAAGCGCGCTACATGGAGGGCGAGCGCGTCCTTCGCAAGTTCGACCAAATCCAGATTCAGGGCGACGTAAAGCAGCTGTCCTTGCGCCTCAAGCAGAAGGCAGAGCTCCTCAAAGCCGCGTCCACGATCTTTCTCGACACGGTGTCGCTCGGCGTCGCCGAGTGGAGCACGGCCGCGCTCTATCAAATTGGCCGCACCTACGAGAGCTTCGCCAAAGCCTTGCGCGACGCCCCGCCGCCCTCGGGCATCTCGGACAAGGACAAAGAGGCCTACCAGTCGCAGATCGACGAGTTCGTCGTTCCCATCGAAGAACGAAGCTTGGACGCGTACGAAAACGGTTGGAAAAAGGCTATCGAGCTCGGCATCTACAACCAGTGGACCGCCAAAATGCGAGAGGCCCTGGGCCGCCTCAACGCCGAGCTCTATCCCGCGTTTGCCGAAACAGGATTCGAGGTTCGTTCGAAAGGTCCTGCGGCCCTGCCGGCCTTCATCGATGCGCCACGACGTGGACCCGTGGCGAAGCCCGCCGGCCCAATCGCGAGCGGCTCGGCGTCCACACCTCCTGCCGCTCCTCCCGCAGCCCCCGCGAAGGGAGCCGCCAAGTGAAGCTCTTCTCGGTTTTCGCGCCGGCTGTGGCCGTCATGATCGCATGCTCGGTCGTAGCCTGTGGTGGGAAGCCCGCAAAAGATCCTGGGAAAGCCCAAGTGCGTCTCCCGCCCGCCAATCCGGCGGCCGTCGGCAAGATGGTCCAAGGAATCACGTTCGCGAAGGAGCCCCGAGGTCGCCCTCAGGCGATCGCCCTTCTCCGTGAGGCCGTGAAAATCGACCCCAACTTGTGGGAAGCGCACTTCGACCTCGGGCTCGTCCTCGCGATGGACTCGGATCTCGCAGGAGCCGAAGCCTCGCTCAAGACGGCACTCTCGCTTGCTCCCGATCAAGAGGACGTGGCCGTCGGGCTCGGTGAAGTTCGTCGTCGTCGCGGTCTCTCGAAAGACGCCGCCGAAGGTCTCGAGTCGTTCGTTGCGCAAAATCCTGGGGCCACCGACGCTCGCTCGCTCCTTGCCACCACTCTGCGCGACTCGGGCCAATACGAAAAGGCCATAAAGGAGGCGCGCGAAGTCCTGGTTCGCAAATCGGGAGACGCAGGAGCCCTCTCGGAGCTTGCCTTGTGCCATCTGGCCAAACAGGAGCGCGAATCGGCGAAGCTTTTGGCGCGTCAAGCGCTCGATGCCAATCCGAAGAGCCCGGCCGCACTGCGCGTGATGGGTCTCGTGCAGCTCGGCGACGGCGACGACGCGCTCGCGTTTGCGTCGTTCCAAAAAGCTGCCCAAGAAGATCCACGCGACACCACCGCGCGCCTCAACATGGGCACGGTGCTCCTCCGCGCCGGCGCCTACGTGAAAGCCGAAGAACAATACCGTGCCGCTCTGCAAGTGGCCCCGGACGACCTCGACGCCCAAGTCGGCCTCGCCGCAGCGCTTCGTGGCGAGTCGGAAGGAAAAGCCCAGAACAAGCTCGAGGAAGCCAAAAAGCTCCTCGAGAAGGTGCTCGACAAGGACGCGAAGCACGCGAGCGCGCTCTTCAACCTGGCCATTCTCACTGCGGACTTTTTGAAGAAGCCCGATCAGGCCAAGTCCTTTTTCGAGCGCTTCTTGGACGTTGCGCCAAAGAATCACCCGTCTCGTCCCGAGGCGGAGAAGCGCGTGGCCTCTGCGCCCAAAGTCGCTCCAACGCCCGCGCCCGCGCCCGCCCCCAAGGCCCCAGGAGCCAAGTCATGAGTGCCTCTTCCGGAAACCGTGGCTCGAAGCTCCGCTCCCGTTTTGCTCGTGCTGTCTTCTTCGGCGTCGTTGTCTCGTCGGTGGTCGGGGCCTTCTTTGGTACTTCCGCAGAAGCCAAACCCCCTCGCGCTGCTCCGGTGAAGCCCGTGCCTCAACCAAAGGCTCCAGCGGCCCCGCGCAAGCCCACGAGGGACGCCGGCTCGCAAGACGGCGGCGCCGGTACGACCATCGCGTCCGAGGCACGCTCCGAGGTGGAAGGCGGGGCCGTCGAGGTTCGGACCGGCGACGGCGGAAAATCGTTTCGTTTCGAGGCCTTGGAAGTCGAAGGCCGCCTGAAGAGCCCGCAAATCGTCTACTTCTTGCGCCGAGTCCGCGCCGAGTTCGCGGCAGGCGATCTCGGGCATCGAAGCTTTTCGCACGAAATGTCGGAGACGCGGAACGAGCCCAGCTTCTGACCGGCGGCCCCTTCGTCGAACGATGGGCTCCGGCGCTTCGGATCCGCTACGCTTCACGGAGGAGGCCCTCTTGACCGCTGTTCCCCATGCCATGGCGCCTGCGGCCATCACTCCCCAGGTCCTGCGTGTGGCCGCCGTGTGGGGCACCACTGTCGTGGCCCTTCGCACCCTCGATCGTGGGCAATCGTTTCGCATGGGGGACGACCCTCTGGCCGAGCTCCCGGTGCCCGACGGCATCCAAATGAGCGCGATGCCCCTGCAGTCGGCCCAAGGCGGCTGGCTCCTGGATGCCCAAGGCGCACGCTCCGGTGTGCTCATGCTGCGCGGCCGCAACGAAGACCCGGCGCAAGTGGGTATGACGGGAATGCCCGTGCCGGTCATGCCAGGCGACTACGGCCTCATCCAATATGGCCAGTTCGCCATTTTCTTCCAGTACACGTCCCAGCCCATCAAGATTGGCGGGTTCCGCTGGCCCGAGCTCATGGTGCTTTTGGCCATCATGTCGAGTGCCACGTTCCACGGTGGAATCGTCGGTCTTTTGCGCACCCTCATGACTCCTGGTCCGCTCGCCAAACCGGTCGAGCTCTCCACCACCGAGGAAAACGCGGCGCGTTTTGCCATGACCCGCGCCGAGCTCGAAGTGCCTCCTCCTCCGGCACCGGGCACTGACGTGAATCCCGGTGGAAGTGGCGTGAAAGACCCCGGCGCCAAAGACAAAAAGGACCAAGGCGGCGGACAAAAAATCAAGGGCGCCGAGGGCAAGCTTGGCCTGAATGGCAAAGAGAAGGACACCAAAATTCCAGGGGATCCCAAACCCACGACGCACCTCGGCGGCATGAGCGAGGTGCTCGAAGGCGAAACTGGAAAAGAGATCCAGAACACCCTCAAATCGATCAACACCGTGGCCGATGCCCTCGGTGGTTTGAAGAGCGAGAACATCGTTCTTGGCGGCGGACCAGGAACTTCACTCAAGGGCTCCGGGCCTGGCGGTGGCGGCACGGGGGCGGGGGTGGCCTTCGGCGCCGGGACTCTGCAAACCGGGTGGGGCCAAGGCAAGGGCGGCGGCTTCGGCGGAGGCTCGGGAGGTCCGGGCGGTCGCGGAACGGGCGGTCCTGGTGGTGGAGGCACGGGCGGTGGAACGGGAAGCGGCAACGGCACGGGCGGCGGAGCAGGTGGTCCGGGCGAAGCCAAAGTGGCCGTGAGCGCGGGGGCCGGCGCGTCGAAGGGCGGTCTCTCGCAGGAGCAGATTCGTCGCGTCGTCGTCGCGCACACGGGTGCTCTTCGCGCCTGCTACGAAAGCGAAGCCCAGAAGAATCCGTCGCTCAAGGGTGGCGTGACCGTGCAGTGGAGCATCGACGCCTCCGGCTCGGTGGGCGGCGCTTCTGTGGCAAGCTCGTCGCTCGGAAACCCGCGCGTCGAAGGCTGCGTGGTTCGGCAGGTGAAGTCGTGGAAGTTCCCAGCCGCCGACGCCCCGTCCCAGGTGACGGGCTACCCGTTCAAGTTCGGCATCGGCGGATAGCGCAAGTCCTCGAAAAGACTGCGATTCAACGAGCTAGGCAGAATCTTACTTTCGTGTAAGATCGGCCGCCTCAGCGCCCGCTCGCCAACGTTGGCTTGCTCGGCGCGCGCGATCCGCAATAGTGCGGCGGCTCCCCTCCTCATGGCCCGTTCCTTCTCCAAAGCATGCTCTTCGCGTCTCGGCGCTCTGGCGCTGTTTGCATTGTTGGGAACGTCGGCCGGCGCATGCAAAGACAAGCCGCCTAGCGCGGAGCCTCGAGCGCCCTCCGGTCCGAAGACCGTCAAATTCGATCCGAAGGCCCTCGAGCGCCTCGGCGTGAAGGTCGATGTCGCCGGGGCC
>JAYUKI010000169.1:0-20588 GCA_043764595.1 Myxococcales bacterium
CGCCATGACGGTGGCGTGGCGCGTTCGGCACAGAGTGCGGCGTCCCAGGTCATTCCGCGCTCCGGTCCGGATTCATAGGGTGGACACCTCGTACAGCACTCACGTCGTCCAGTCCAACCGAGGAAAGTCATGAACACGCAGACCGACACTACGAGCGCCGCATGGCCGCAGATCGAGAATCCGGTTACCGGCGAGCGCATGGTCTTTCTGCGCACGGGTCGAGCGACGGGCGGCGCGTCGGTCGAGGTCCAGTTCGACCTGCCTCCGGGCGCAGCCGGCAGTCCGCTTCACTACCACCGCCGGCTCCACGAGACCTTCGAGGTCTCGTGCGGATCGCTGGAGATGGTCGTCGGGCGCGGCGCCACGCCACGCACCGTCCGCGCCGGTGAGGTCGTCATCGTCCCGCCGCGCACGCCTCACGCGTTTCGCAACGCCTCCGCGGACTGGGTGACCTTCACCAGCGTGGTCACGCCGGCTGGGCAGTTCGAGCGGTTCCTGCGCGCGTGGTACGGCCTCGCTCAGAGTGGCCTGGTAGGCCCGAGCGGGATGCCTCGGAATCTGCTCTACCTCGCGCTCGGTCTCGACTACGCCGACTTCGGGTTCCCGGGCGTGCCGGATCTTCTGCAGCGCGTGCTCCTGGGATCCCTCACGGGTCTCGCTCGACTGACCGGAGCGGAGCGTCGGCTGGACCGGCACCTGGCCACCGCCGCGGCGCTGTCACGATGAGCCCGCCGAAGGCGATCGACGCCGCGCGCGTGGGTGGCCTCGCGCTCATCGTCGCCCTCGGAGACTTCGGCCATCTCCACGTACGTCGCACGGACGAATACATCCTCATCGAGCAACCGGCCCGCCAGAGAACCCGGAAGACCGCCATCCCGTCCTACGCTTGACCCCCATCGGTCGCTTTTTCCTCCACAATTCCTCGGGCCGATGGGAAATGCTCCCGGTCCGCGGTCTCCTCGCCGACGTACTTACAGACGCCGTGCGAAGCGGGACTTCTGGGACGGACTACTAGTGCACACCGTCGCGCGTCTGCAGCACCGTAACGTGGTCGCCATCTACCGGGTTGGCGAGGGCGGCCGCCTACATCGCCTATGACTTCATCTCCGGCGCGGTTCTACGAGCGGTTCCGCGGAGCTGCTCCAGGTCACCCATGCGAGCTTTGCGGCCTGCCGTACAGGCGACTCAGCGGGTACCGTGCACCTGCGGGCCACCGCCGGCCAACCTCAGGAAGGCCGCGGAGCGTCGAGCACTTCCCGCAATGTCTGCAGCAGGACGTCGGCAGCGAAGGGCTTCGCAAGAAAGTGAGTTACCCCGAGGCCGCGTATGGGTTCGCGGGCATCGAGCCCGCTCGCGGCGACGATGCGCACCGCCGGATTCATCTTGCGCAACACCCGAATCAAAGACGGGCCGTCCATGAACGGCATCGTCATGTCCGTGAGCACGACGGCGATCTCCTCGCCGCGCTTCGCATAGATGGCGATCGCCTCCGCGCCGTCGGCGGCGACCAGCGCGCTGTAGCCAAAACCTTCAAGGGTCTGCTGCGTGATGTGACGGACGGAGGCCTCGTCATCGACCACGAGCACCAGTTCCCCTCTGCCGCGCGGAAGCTTCGGCGGCGGCGGCGCGCTCTGCGCCGTGTCGGCGGCACCGCGCGCAGGAAGGTAAACCGCAAACGTGCTGCCTCGGCCGAGCTCGGTATACGCGCGAATAAAGCCACCGTGGCTCTTCACGATTGCCTGCGACGAGGAGAGGCCGAGGCCCGTGCCCTTGCCGACTTCCTTGGTCGTGAAGAAAGGATCGAAGACCTGGTCGAGCTTATCGGGAGGAATTCCGGTGCCGGTGTCGAGCACACGGATGCACACATATGGGCCGGGCTTCGCTTCGAGATTGAGCCCGGCATGGTGCTCGTCGAGCACCATGTTGTCGGCTGTGATGGTGAGGGTGCCGCCGCCCGGCATCGCGTCACGCGCGTTCACGCACAGGTTCAAGAGCACCTGGTGCAGCTGCGTCGGGTCGCCGAGAATACGCCCGAGATCGTCCGCGAAGATCGTCTTGATCTCGATCTGCTTCAGGAAGGTGTCGCGTGCGATCTTGGCGATTTCCCGCGCGATGTGCAGGACGTCGACATCGAGCCGCGGGCTGTCCACGCCCCGCGCGAACAAAAGGACCTGCCGCACCATGGCTGCCCCGTGCCGCGCGCTCTGCTCGATGTCGTCGAGCATCTCTAGACTGGCCGGGTCCGGGTTCTGCTGGCGCAGCATTTCCAGCGAGAGGAGGATCGGGGTGAGGACGTTATTTAGGTCGTGGGCAATGCCGCCGGCGAGCGTGCCGATGCTTTCCATCCGCTGCGCGCGCAAGAACTGCCGTTCGAGGCGCTTCCGATCCGAGATGTCGCGCACGACCTTCGAGATGCCGGTGATCACGCCCGCGGCATTTCTGATCGGCGACGCCGTGATGCTCACCTCGATCAGACGACTGTCCTTGCGCCGGCGGACGGTTTCGAGGTGTTCGACGCCGTGTCCGCTACGTACCTGCTGCAGGACGTACGACCCTTCATCGCGGCGGTCCTCCGGAATCAGCACCAGGAACGAGCGACCGACGATCTCGGCTTCGATGTAGCCAAAGATCTTCTGCGCCCCTCTGTTCCACGACGTGACTCGACCGTCGAGGTCCTTCCCGATGATGGCATCGTCCGACGACGACACGATGCTCGCGAGGCGTTCCGACACCGCTTCTGACCGCTTCCGGTCCGTGATGTCCTGGACCGTGCCGTAGAGCCCTGACACCTCACCGCGCTCGTTCAGACGTGGAACGGCCAAGGCCTGCACGAATCGCATACCACCGTCCGGGAGCGGGACCGTCATCTCGTACGTCTGGGTCGCACGCGTTTCGATAGCCGCGGCGATGTGCTCGTCTTGCACCACGATACTGTCCGGATCGAGGAGGCTCTGAACGCCCGAAATTCCAACAGGGGGTCCTAACGCCCGATCTCGCCCCATGATCTCGTAGACCTGATCCGACCAATTGACCGTCCCGGTCGCGAAGTCGAACTCCCAGTCCCCGATGCGACCGATGCGCTGAGCCTCCGTCAACCGTTCGAGCGCCCGCTCAGCGGCACGGTCCACGTTCTTCCGCTCGGTGATGTTCATGACGATGCCCGCGACGCGATACGGCTGCCCATGTTCGTCGAAGGAAAAACTGCCACGCGTCCACAACCAATGGAGCGAACCGTCTGGCCACACGGTACGAAATTCGTCGCTGAATTCGCCCTTGCCCGCCATCGCCGCCTGGAAGCAGGCGTCGACATGCGCGCGGTCACTCGGGACGATGTGCGCGAGAAAGGTGTCGTAACCCCACTGCGGCAACAGCTCGCGGTACCCGAAGCACTGGTCGTGCCTGAGTGACCGATGCGCCGCGTTCGTGAGGAGGTCGAGGGACCAGTCGCCAATGTTGGCCGCTTCGAGCGCAAAGTCCAGCCGCTGTTCGCTCTCGCGAGCCGCACGTTCGGCGCTGCGCAGGGCGAGGGCATCTCGTTCCGGCCTGGTCGTGTCGATGTGCATGACCACCGCGCCGCGCACTGGCCGGTCGCTCAGCGGCGAGACCGTGACACGAAACCAGCGAGCTTCAGAATCCGAATGGCAGGGATAGTCATGGGAGAATTCCGAGAGAGAGCCTCCAAGCACCGCGGCGATTCCGTCGCGCACTTCGGCGGCACCTTCGGATCGAGGCCCGACCGCGCGGTCGCAAATCTCGAGGTAGTTGTCGCCGACACCGAACGATGTCCCCGCCATCGCGTTGCCGATGGCGAACTGTCGCCATGAACGGTTCACATGGATGATCCGTCCATCGGCCTCGATGAGCGCTACATGCGGAGCGACCGCGTCGAACACGGACGCGGCTAGGCTCGGATCGATGCTTGCCGTGTCGCCACGCGGAGCTTCGTCCGATGCGGTTGCCGGCATCGTGGTGTCTGCATCTCTTTCCATGCCCCCCCCCGGCCATAATTTTAACACGATTACTACCCGGAAGCGCGACCATGCGGATCGCGGCGCTCGTGCGCGTATTCGATTCGGCGGCGCGCGCCGCGGGCAATGCGTGGGCGGCCTGGGCGTTGTCAATGGAGCGGCGAGCACAAAATGGACGGCTCGGAGAACCCGCACGTCCTGGCCGCCGATTCGTTTCGAGCGGCCCAGCTCGACGCTTCCAAGCTTTCACGGACCACTTCCGACGCGCGCGCGAACTTCGTACGCGCACGCGAGGAGCTTGGACGAGGTGACTCCAGGAACTCGTAGCGCGGGAGGATCGTTGCTACTCTCGAGTGTTGCGCTGCCCCTTGCGCAAGGACGTACCGAGAGTGTTCCACCGCGAAGGCGTACATAGGACCGACAGCGAGAATCGCGTGCTCGCGGCCTATCTTTCGGCCATCGCGGGCTTCGTCAACTCGGCGAGCTTCATGCTCGTGGGCGCCTTCACCTCGCATGTCACCGGCAACGTCGGCCGCCTCGCGCAGGACACGGCCCTCGGACAGCCCATCTCTGCCGTGACGGCCGCCGTGCTCATTGGGGCGTTTTTCGTCGGTGCATTCCTCGCGTCGATGGCCATCGAGAGCCAGTTCTTCGGGAGCCCTCCGACCACCTACGGCACCCTCATGATGCTCGAGGCGGCCACGCTGATCGCGTTCGTGTTCCTCGTCCGAGAGGGCGCCACCGTGGCGAGGGATTTGCCCGCGCTTCTCTTGTGCGCTGCGATGGGGCTCCAAAATAGCCTCGTGACGCGCCTCTCTGGGGCCGTAGTGCGCACGACGCATCTCACCGGAGTGGTGACGGACTTGGGTATCGAAGCCGCGCGTTGGTTTCGATTCGCCCGGCGTGGCCTCTCCGCGCGTGTGCATCTGCCTCTCTCCGTGGGCCCGTCGCCATCGGTACGGCCGTCGGTTCCGAAGCTCGTTCTGCTTCTCACCATCGTGAGCAGCTTCGTCTTCGGGAGCTTCATCGGGGCCCTATCGACGGCGCGTTTCGGTCGCTTTGCGCTCCTTGGCCCGGTGACCGTGCTCTTCGTGGCCGGCGTCTACGGGATGGTGACCGGACGCGCCATCACACGACGCGAACGCCAATAGGACGCGTCGCAGGCCACGGCGCCTCGGACGACTCCCGCAGAGCTCGAGTGCTCACGGGGAGACGAGACTCGGAGTGAGCGGAGGACTATGCTGCGTGCATGCGTCGACGGCACGTCTTCCTTGGTCTTCTCGTTTCGTTCGGGCTCGCCTGTTCGCAGAAGGCCGCGACGCCGGTGGTCGACGCCAAAGCCATCGAGGTGGTCCGAGGCGACCGGGACCCCGTGCCGTTCGGCGGGAAAAGGCCGGTCGAGCTCTACGTGCCCACGTCCTACTCGGAGGAAAAGCCTGCGCCGCTGCTCGTGCTCCTCCACGGATACGGAGCGAGCGGCAAGGTCCAAGAGCTCTATTTGGGGCTGACGAAACACGCCGAAAGCCGAGGCTTCTTGTTCGCCCACCCGGACGGCACTCTCGACAAGAGCGGCAAGCGCTTCTGGAACGCCAGCGAGTGCTGCGATTTCGACGCCACCGGAGTGGACGACGTCGCCTATTTGGATGGATTGGTCGACGAAATCGGCAAACGCTACAAGGTGGACCCGAAGCGGGTATTTTTGGTGGGACACTCCAATGGCGGCTTCATGTCGTACCGACTCGCGTGCGACAGGGCCAGCAAGTTCGCGGCACTGGTGAGCATCGCAGGAACCATGTGGTCGGACGCGGCGCGCTGCAAACCGAGCGAGCCCGTATCGGTCCTGCAAGTGCACGGCACGGGCGATGACACCATTGCCTACGAGGGCGGGACCATTGCCTCGGTGCCGTACCCCGGCGCCAGAACGACCGTGTCCCGGTGGGCAGCCTTCGACGGCTGCGAGGCCACTCCCGACACCGCGAGTGCGCCCATCGACATCGAAGACTCTCGTCCCGGCGCCGAGACGACGATGGCCAAGTACCAAAAGGGGTGCAAGAACGACAGCGCCGTGGAGCTCTGGACGATCGCCGGAGGCGGACACCTCCCTTCGTTCGGAAAGACCTTCAACGACGCGATGCTCGACTTTCTCTTCGCCCATCCGAAGCCCTGACCCGACTGCACGCGGGGCTCGGCGAAACTTCTTCCAAACCCTGGCACCCGCTCCCCCGGGTCACGCCGACGTGAGTGTCCGTAACCACGACCTGTGGATTCGCCGCGCCCGAGGGAGCGGGTCCAACCTTCGAGACTGAATCGAACGTGTCGCGTCGCACCGCCCGGAGTGTGTGGCCGCTTTCCCCGAAAAGCCTCCGACCCCAAGGGCGAAGATTCGGCCTGGGCCTTCTGCGCGACTTGCGTCGAGACCGACATCGAAGAATCGCCGTCCGTCCGCACGATCGCGAACGCGTGGGTGTCCAGGGCGAAGCGAGCCATCGCGTTCGCCGCGGTGGTGCTTCTCGCAGTCGCCCATCGTGGCGAACACGCGCAAGCCGTGCCAGCCACCGGACGACGTGAAGAGCGACACCACCTTTTCGCCCAGCGCGACCGAGCTCGCCACGGCACAAGCGACCCCTCAAGAGTGCCTGGACGTACCCGCTCCGAATCGACTCATGAGGCACGCGGCTCTCGCTCGCGGCCGTTCAAGGAGGCGAGCTTTGCCCCGCAGCTCAATCGAAGAGATCGTCGAGTGCCAAGTCCGAGTCGTCTGCATCGACGAAGCGCTGAAAATCGAGCTCCGAAATCGCCGGGCGAAACGAGCCCCCCGACGTTGCAGACTCCAAGAAAGCCGCGCCGGCAAGAAGACTGTCCTGCTCACGATGGTCGATGCGTTTCTCACGGTTCTGGTTCTTCATGATGACCCACCAGAGCAACGTACGTGCCGTAAAGAATCCCGGTTCGGCATCCTCGGTTCGTGCCCAAATGGCGCAGTTTTGTCGATTCTCCCGACCGTTGTCCGCCGCTTCGCGCTCGTCGCGCCACGAAGTTGGCGCAGAACTTTTGACGAGCGTCAAAAGTCCGATGGCCCGTGCCTCGGAGGACCAAAACGTCCGACTGGGCTGCGCCGCCTCGGAAAACCGCGTGCACGTGCGGGTTCAGCTTCGGACGGGAAGACGTGCGGTGACGCGCCTCGCGATACCCGAAGGGGTACACCGCGACCACCCCTCCGCTCTCCGGCTCTTTCGTGTCGCTGAAGGGCGCGTCGCCGAGGCCCGAGAGACCGCGCCGAGGCTGCTATCGGCGTGCCCCGCCGGAGCTCCTCAAGAGAACATTTGGTTCGGACGTGCTGACGTGCCCATGCAGGGATCCGTGCTAGGTCCTTCCGATGCTCGAGCGCGCGACCAATCGAGAAGCTTATCTGCGTCGCCCGGCTGGACAGTTTTATGAGGGGCGCACGTGGGCGCGCTTCTGCCCGTTTGAAGGCTTCGTTGGCGGCATCTTCTGGGGTTACATATCCGACTCGAACCTGCGCGAGTACCTCGCCCTCGTTCTTGAAGAAGTGCAGCGGCACGGGTCGAATCGGCTCACGTACTTGGACCTGTCGTGTATCCAATCGTTTGATCGAGAGTCGTTCGAGACGCTCTACGACTTCTACGCACGCCACGTGTCCGACCTCGGACGGTCCTTCACGAGAATCGCCGGGGTGCATCCGCAGGGCCCAACGGGGGCGTTCCTCGGCGGTCTGCCGCTTGTTCAGCCGATTCCATACCCGGCGCAGTTCTTCGCGAAGACCACCTCTGCTCTCGAATTCCTTGGCGTGGTCGACACCGCTGCCGTGACAGCGCTCGAAGATCTTCGCGAGCGGCTGGCCAAGCGCGATGTACTTCTCCATGATCTGCAAGCGCTGCTCGAGAATGCACCGGGAAAGCTAACCGTTGCCACTGTTGCGCGAACACTTGGCCTGTCTGACCGAAGCTTGCAACGAAGGCTTTTGGAACTTGGGACAAGCTTTGCGGCCGAATCCAGTGCTGCGCGCGTCCGGGGTGCAAAACGGCTTCTTTCTGAGAGCGATAGGACTCTGACGGCCATCGCACTTGAAGTCGGGTGCAACTCGGCCCAGCACTTCAGCGTCATTTTTCGCAAGGCAACGGGGGAGACCCCGAGCGCCTGGCGCCAGCGGATGCGTCGGACGGTGTGAGCTCTCGAGCACCGAACAGGTTGAATCCCGTCGGCTTTCGCCGGTTTAGCGGCGCCTCGCGTTGTCCCCGTCGGGGACTTTCGAGGATCGTCGCTCCTGCTCGGATACAAGAGCCCCCCGTCGGGGACTTCCAAGGGTCGTATCCGTCGTCGTCGCATCCAAGCGATGCTTGCTAACCCAGCGAAATCCTCGGTCCGAAAACCTGATCGTCGCTCTAAATTTAGCGCGCGGCAGCCAGAATCGATTTGAGCCCCATCCATGCCAGCATGTCGTGGACGCGGGCGTGATTGGCGCAAAGCTGCACTCGGTTGGCGCTTGAACGCAAGACGCGGGGGGCCCGAGGCGTACAGGCTGTGCGAATGAAGCGTTATTTACCACTGCTCGTGGCTCTGGGTTGCGGCGGGCGTACCGAGGTTGAGCCCACCCTCGACGCTGCTGTCAAAGGCCCAGACGCTGCCGCGAGCGCAACAGGCAACAGCATGAGCGCTGAGCTTCCCAAGGAGGCGATTGCTCAAATCGCAGTCAATGGCGGTCGCGCTTGCGCTCTTGGTGCGGTGGGAACCATAAGTTGCTGGGAACTTACGCACAATCGGGCGTATACCGTGACCGAAGTGGGGAGAGACTCCGGAGCGGTTCAGATCGCCGTGTCGACGAGCTTCTTGGACCACAAGGTCTATGCGCGTCTCCGCGACGGGCG
This sequence comes from Myxococcales bacterium, assembly GCA_043764595.1. Classification (GTDB taxonomy): domain Bacteria; phylum Myxococcota_A; class Polyangia; order Polyangiales; family Polyangiaceae; genus JAAFHV01. The sequence goes on from JAYUKI010000169.1 coordinate 8,855, forward strand.
GGTCGTCTGGTTTTTTGGCCGGGCAACCAGCGCCCAAGGGCAAGAAGTGTTGGGGCTTGCCAACGTGGTTCAGATTTCGGCGGGTGGAGCCCATGTGTGTGCGCTTCTCCGCGGAGGCACCGTATGGTGCTGGGGTGAGAATCTGTCGGGACAACTGGGGTCTGGCTTCGAAGGAGGACGTAGCGAGAGCCCGATTCTGGTTCGAGGTCTCGGCGGGATCGTGGAGATTTCTGCCGGTGAATTCAGCACCTGCGCTCGGGATCCAAGCGGTTCTGTGAAGTGTTGGGGGCGCGTTCTTGGTGGGCAGCTAGGCGACGACGCAGCTGAGGGAGCACATCCCGTTTGCGTGGGTGCAGACGCCTGTAGCCGACAGCCGGTCGCAGTCGCGGGACTCTCCGATGCAATTGCGCTAGCGGGTGGTTTGAATTGCAGCTGCGCGGAAAGGCGCACGGGACCGCCAGTGTGCTGGGGATCGATGTCGCCTGACGCTTATCGTGGCCGTCCGGAACCGACGCGGTTCGCTGCGGGCACTTCCATGTTGGCCGCATACACACAAATGTGTGGGCTATTCGGCGGTGGACTCCGCTGCGCGGACGCCCCTGGGGTTGGCGAGTTGCGTCCTATCACCGGGGGCTCACTTCTCGGCCCGGTAAAAACAGTCGCGGGCGGCTGGCACTCGATGTGCGCGCTGCTCGTGGATGGTCAGGTCAATTGTTGGGACAAAGACGGGCCGCCCACGATCATTACGTTTCCACCTTGAGCGAAGGACGCTCTGAGCGTGAATCGTCTTGCCATGTCTGCACGACGTTCGCGAGGCGTTCGCCGGCTGCGGTCAGGACGATGCTTCAGCCACTCCGCGCGGACAGCTCGCGGCCGCGGATCGCGCACTGGCCACGTCGCACCAGAGCCCAATGTCGAGGCGCGCGTGGTCCGCGAGCGGCGCGTCGTGTTCGAGGCCCCCCGAGCGCGCTCGCGAGGGCGTCGACGGCCACGGGGCTCGTGTTGGCAAGGGAGATCGAGCGGGTTCTTGGGGCAGGGAAGGTGGCCACGGAGAGGACTGGGGAGACTGGGGACGAGATGGCGCTCAAGGCGGCCTGCGGGGAGCGGCCGGGAAGGTCCGTGTGGCGCCTCGTGCGCGTCGGGAAGGCGAAGGATGGGTGATGGGGATGGCGTGGGTTTGGCGCGCACCCAATGTTGGCGGCCATCGGCTACTGTCAATTCCAAGACTGGGTGGAACCGTAACTTTCCCGTCGCGGTTCCGCGCTTGGTGTGGTCGAAGGAACGTTTGGGGGTGGTCTTGGACGGGCCTGGCGCGAGTTGGGTTGCCGTGCCGAGCCTTCGGAAGCTTCAATCCGTTTGCGAAGCTCGGGATCGTCGTCTCCCAGGACCTTCAACGCACTTTCGCGAAAGGCGCTCGCTTGTTTTCGGTCATGCAGCATCTCGGCCGCCGCCGCCGCGACTTCGAGCATGGAAGCAAGCCGTGGGTTGTGGGTTGGCCGCTGGCGCAGTTCAATCGTGGAGGCCAGCTTGGCGTGTTCAATTGCTCCCTTTGGGTCGTTCAATCCAACGAGGGCGCGCACCAAATTTTCGTGGGGAAGAGCCGCGTCTTCATGGTTTGCCGCAGCAAGCACCGCAAGCGCCCGCTCGAATCGCTCACGCGCCGGTTCGAACCGACCCCGTTCGAGATCGAGGAGGCCAAGCGAGTTCTCGGTGAGCGCCACTTCGGGGTGCTCGGCTCCGTACGCCGCCATGCGAATTTGCAGAGCCTCGAGATAAAGGCTTGCGGCGTCCTCGTGAGCGCCGCGCAGACGAAGCACACCGGCTAGGTTGTGGAGATCGCGACCAACATCGGGATGCTTTGGGCCGAGCAAGATTCGGTCAACCCGCAACCCTTCGGTGTGCGCCTTCTGGGCTTCTTCGAGGTCGCCACGAAGCCGCGCGACGTGGCCGAGCGCCGAGCGCGTGCGCGCAACCTCGACGTCCAGTTCGCCCCGCGAGAATTCGACGCGCAGCGCCAGGGCTCGTTCAAGCTCGCGTGCGGCTCCTGGAAGGTCGCCTTTGTTGAGCGCCAAGAGACCGGCACTATTGGCAACTTTTGCGGCCAGCTGCGGTGGATTGCCCGCGCGAACAACGGCCGCCCGCGCCAACGGGAGCCAGAGCTCGGCTCGCGAGAGATCTCTTCGGTCACCCGCGATAGCCACGCGGAGCAGCCAAGCGTCTGCTGCGGCTTGGTCGTCGTGTCCGCTTTCCGCATGAGTGATGGCTTGAAGGACGGATTCGTCTGCCCTTTCGTACAGAGCACCCATGCGAAGCGCTTGGCCTTCCACGTAGAAGGCGCGAGCCAAGGTCGGGGCATGCCCTGTGGCCTTTGCACGCGCCTGCCAGTCACTCACACGGGCGGGCGCCGGCGGAGTGCCGGCAAGTTGTGCGGAAACCCACGCGGCCTCCAATTCTTGGTTGAGCGCCGCGGTTGCCCGCTCCTTTCCGACCGGCGGGGGTACACGCTCGGCGAGTGACAGGAGCGACACGCACGTTTTTGGGTCCGGTAAGTCGGCGACCGCTTGGGCAAATCCTCCGAGATCCTTCGCTTCGAGAGTTTGCGTAGCCGTGGCGATGATTCGAACTGCGGTTTCGGTGCGGTCAATGCACTGCATGCGTGCGTCCAAGAGGGCGTCGGACTGCGTGCCGGTCGACTTCGATGCGCGGCACACATGCTCGCGGGCCGCGCGTCCGCGGGATGCCACTTCCGTGAGCGAAAGGAGCGTCGGCTCCGCTCCAAGCGCCTTGAGCCTCGCGCGCGAAGTGGCATCCACGGCGCCTTGAAGAGCCGTGTCGAAGGAGTTTCCCGAATTGGCGCAGGGGTCAACGGTTGGCTCGCGCCCCCATGCAAACACCGCGAGAGCAATGGAGAGGGTCCCACCCGCTAGAAACCAGTTGCGCCGCTTCGAGGACGTCGGATGGCTCGCGCGTTCCAGCGCGGCAAGCAGCGAGGCGAGGGAGGAGCGTTCGTTGGCGTTGGGCGACAGCGCGCGCGCGAGGACGTCGTGCAAGGCGCGATGGCGCTTGATGATGTCCTCTCGCGGTGCGAGCGGCCCGCTTGCCAATGAGGCGCGAAGCTCGGAAACCGTTCTTCCACGAAACGGGCGCTCATGAAAAAGGGCCTCCCACGCGGTCACGGCAAAGGCAAACGTGTCACTGACCGCGTTTGCAGCGGCACCTTGAAATAGCTCGGGCGCCATGTAGGCGGGAGTGCCGATACGAATTCCAGAATTCGTACGAAGAACGCCGCTGGATTCTTCGGCTCCGTCGTCAATTGAGGCGAAGTCCGCGCGCGCCAGCCCGAAGTCCCCGATCTTCGCAGTGCCGTCCGCGACGAATATGTTGTCTGGTTTTACGTCGCGATGGACGATTCCCGCCGCGTGGGCCGCGGAAAGCCCTCGTGCACATTGCACGAGCACACGGAGCCGGTCTTCTGTAGTGGCGTTTCCGAGGCAATACGCTCGGAGCGAGACCCCCGTCACTTGCTCCATCACAATGAACACTTCGCCGCCATCTTCGCCGACATCGTAGACACTCACGACGTTCGCGTGGTGCACCTGGGCCATGGCTTGCGCTTCACGCTCGATGGCCTCGTGGTGCAGTTCGGGCGACAGCTTCAGAACCTTGAGAGCGACGGTGCGCTGAAGGACGCGATCGTGGCAGGTGTAAACTACACCCATTGCTCCCATTCCAAGGCAGCCGCGAATTTCGTATCGCATAGCCAGGAGCCTGCCGGGGGACGACACGACCTCCGCATGGCCAGTTCTTTGGCTGACGTCGCTAGGGTGGGCCTTCTTGCCCGCGTTTTCCTCGACCGGCCCGGACACGGCAGCAACAAGAGCACCCGGAGACGCCGCGAGCGTTCCGATCAAGTCTTTGCATCGTGCACAGCCATCGACGTGTTCATCGGCGAACGAGAGCTCGTCGCTGTCCAGCTCTCCTTCGATGAGCCGAACGGCTTCCTCGTTTGTTAGGCAAGACACGGCACCCATCATGGTAGCCCGTGAGGGAAGCGTTGGCGACCGGCACAGTTCGAGGGTACGCTCGCGAAATAGTGCATCCTGCAACTGACGCATTCCTCGAGGGGCGAAAGTGCTCGCAAGTGGGTGCCCAAACGGGGGAGGACCCGGATCGCGATCTCGAGCTTCTTCTCGCCAAGCTGGTGAGCGCTCACGAAGCCGCGCAATTGGCCTGGCCCCACGTGAAGACCTTTCGAGCAGCTGATTTTGTGGAACGCTTTGCCAGAGCCCTTGGCGAGCGAATGACCACCGAAGAGCTTGGCGACGACCGCGCCGCAGAAGTTGCGCTCGCGCTCGCGTGTTGCGACGACGACCGTGACGCCTTGCTGGCGTTTGAGCAAACCTACCTCGCGCCTGTGCGAATGGGGCTCTCTCCCATGAAACTCGCTCCCTCCCTCTTGGACGATGTCATTCAAGAAACAAGGGCCAAGCTGCTTGTGGCGGACGAAGGCCCGCCGAAGATATTGGAATACGTGGGGCGGGGCCGGCTTAGAGGCTTGCTCCAAGTCGTGGCGGCGCGCATCGCCATCGACGAGCTCCGTAAGTCGGGCAAGTCGGTTCCGACGGACTCGCAGATGGATGGTCAACCTGGCAGTCCCGAAGTTGACCCCGCACTTCTGTACTTGCGTGCCCATGCGGGCGAGAGGTTCCGTCTCGCGTTTCGGAAAGCGACGGAACAATTGACGCCGCATGAAAGGAACCTCCTATATCTCCACCATTTGCGAGGCGTTCAGCTTGCGCGATTGGCCACGATGTATCGCGTGCATCGTGCAACGATTGTTCGGCAACTTTCGGAGATCCGCCGCAAGCTCGTGGTGGAGACCGAGCGAGCACTCAAGGTGGAACGGGGGGGCGACAGCTCTGCCCTCGCGAGCTTGCTTGGCCTTCTCGGGAGCCAGCTCGACGGAAGCGTGTGGCGTTTGCTCGGCGACGCGACCGTGACACCCGAGCGAGGCTCCAAGCCCTAGAGCACCGAATAGGTTGAATCCCGTCGGCTTTCAGGGATTTAGCGGTGGTCCGCGTCGTTGCTCCTCCTAAAATAGAAGACTATCCGTCGTCGTCGCGCCTAGCGGCCCTTGCTAAATCCCTGAAATCCTCGGTCCGAAAACCTATTCGGTGCTCTAGAAGGTTCCGTTGCTCGACAGCCATAGGTTGCCCGCCTCTCTTCCAAGAACGTGCTCGTGAAGCGAGTGGCGCGTGAATTGTGACGGCTTGATGCGATTGAGCACCCACCGCGAAGGCCTCCGGAAATGTCGAGGGTCTGCGAGATTCCCGCGCGACCACCAGATGGAAATGGCGTAAAATCATGGGCCTACGAAGAATCGTCCGGGACAAGGGCGATTCTGTGCGCCACTTGGTTTTGGGCCACGTTCTTGGAGCATGAGCCACCTCCTTCATCGTCGTGACTTCCTCCGTGCTTTTGGCCAAACGGTTCTCGGTGCCAGTGCCTTGGGGATCGCGGGTCTCTCGTGCAAGCAGGCGAGTGCCTGCGCGACCCCGCCACCCCCCGTATGCCGTGCGACCGCTGCGAACATTGAGGGGCCGTTCTTCAAAGCCAACGCGCCGAAGCGGTCGGTGCTCGTCGAGCCGAAGGACCCTGGCGAGCGATTCGTGCTTACAGGCCGAGTCCTTTCGGGTGGGTGCATTCCCGTCGCCTCTGCGCTCGTTGAGATCTGGCACGCGGATGCGAGCGGAGCGTACGACAACGTCGGAGACCACTTCCGCGGCGTTCTCGAAACCGACGCACGAGGCGAATACAAACTTCAAACCATCTTGCCGGGCCGCTATCTGAACGGCCGCAAGTTCCGACCCGCGCATATTCACGCGAAGGTTCACATTCCAGGCCGACCCAGCCTCACAACGCAGCTTTACTTTGAAGGGGACCCAGAGAATCGCGGCGATCCCTTCATTGTGGATTCGCTGATCATGGCGCACCGCTTCGAGGGCCGCGTTCGAACGGCCCACTTCGACTTCGTCGTCTGAATGGCGTGAGGCTCCAACGACGACGCACCGCAGACCTCGGAATTGGACTACTTCCTGAGTTGGGCTTTCTCTGCCAACTCGACAATCGTTGCACCACGCAACAAGACGCACTCTGGAAGATGGGGGGCGTCGTCCGTTGGAACGAGTTTCAGCACCTCATGGCCTCCTTGGGTTTCGAGCCTGCTCTTTTGCACGTCCAGAATAAACGTGTAGTAGCCATCTTTCCAGTCGCTCGGCTCGCGTGCCGTCTCCGCGGATAGATGAAAAATATGGCGCAGGACGCGCTTGTCGCTGAAGAGTCCGGCTTGCGCGACAATGAGGCGCAGGTTGGTAACGCGCACTTGCACCGCCATGAAAACGAGCGTGTTGTAGACGGCACGCCTCCTCATGACCTGACAGAGCTCGGCATCGAGTTCAACTACGGTCGTTTCCCCCGGGAGCGGTTCCAGCGCTCCCAGAAGATTCTTCCCGCGCCGCACGAACCCGCGTATCACGAGGATCGTGGCAACGAAGAAGAAGAGACCGAGAACGACGTAGGTAGGGGACACGATGGCTCACTCCGTTCTGCTTGGACCGCGAGAGATCTAAAACGCGCTCTTGTCAGTCTGCGGACGCGTCTTTCGGGGCACGCACGCCGTCGAAGAACTGCTGACTCTCGCAGGCGAGACCCGTACAGTCTCCTCCGCGAAACGCCCTCACGTAGCGCACGTCCCCGGAGAGACCTCCCTCGACGTACCGGCCGTCGATGACCCCGTCGTAGACGAAGGTGCACGCCGCTTGGGTTCCCACGACGCTTCCGTCGATCCGGAGCGTGAGGCGGTTTCCGTCGAGCGTGCCTCGGTACTCGTTCGAGCCCAGCAAAAGGACGGTCGGTAGGCCCACGAGGTCGCGCAACGTGGCGCGAATCTCCGTGCCGTTTTGGCTCACCGACACGGGGACGTTCAGCGTGGATGCATCGTCCCATGGAGTTAGTCCGCACTCGTTCTTTCCGGTGCGGAGGGTGAGCAGGTACTCGCCCTCGACGGTTTCGAGTCGATCGGGGCTGGCGTCCTGGGGGCCGAGTGCGTCTTGGGGAATGGCGCGATCGTTTGGCGCGTCGGTCGGTATCTCTGCAATGGCGTCGGTCGAGAGATCATTCCCGATGAATCCGTGGACAGCGCAGGCGCTGGCCTTCGCCATCGCGAGGAAACCCAAAACGAGAAGGACGAGGCGTGATGCGTTCCGGTTCATGGCACTTCTGGAACGAGCTGCCGCACACGGTCGGCGAGAAGGCCCGTGGGGTGGGCCGAGAGAAATGCGATGGCTCGCGATTTCGCCCGAGTGCGATCGCCGGCGGCCGCGAGGGCCTCGATGCGCACGACCTCGGCTTGGGTCGCGAGGGGGGAACGCGCGAGCTCCGTGGCGTGAGCATCCATTGTGGCGAGTGCCTCCTGCGGACGTCCTGCCCGAAGGGCGGCGCGGGACGCGTCGAGGGCGCGCATGGCCTCTGCGAGCGAAGGGGCCGTATCCTTTGGCGCTTCCGGAGCGTTCGCTTGCGGAGGTGGCGGGGCGGGGCGCGACGCATTAGGCGAAGGTCGCACAGCCGTGCTTTGGGGCGAACGCTCGGGAACCGGCGGTCCAGAAGCCACGGTTTCGGGCAGGACCACGGGGGCTTCCGTGGCCGCGGCCGTCCCGACGGGGCGTGCCGCTGCCAGGCCTTCCGTGGATGGTGCGACGGGGGGCGTGGGCGAAACCTCCAAAGGCACGACGCGCATGGGGCGCACGTACGCGACGCCCACCGCGGATGCGGCGACGACAATGCCTATTCCAAGGACTACCGCTTTGCCCGCGAGGGTTGCAAAGAACGAAGTCGCCCCAGCCGTGGTCACCGTTCCAGCGAGGCCGAGACCGGCCAGTGCCGTTTCGCGACCTCTCCGTGAAGGCTGGTAGCGCCGGGCAGCGCCCAAGAGGCGCCGTTCGTCGTCTGTGCCTCCTTCGGAGAGTCGCTCGGGGTCGGTCATCGTGCGGTCCTCTCGCCATCCCGGGCAAGTTCGGCTCGAAAGACCTCTCGCCCGCGGCGGAGCCGCGACGCAACGGTACCCGGAGGAACCTCGAGGAGCTCGGAAATTTTTGCCATCGTGAGCTCCTCCACTTCGTAGAGCACGAACACCTCGCGCACGTCTTCGTCCATGCGCGACAGAATGCGATCCAACGTGCGAAGGGCGGCGCTTTCGTCGAGAAGCTCGTCCGCGCCTTTTTGGGTATCGGCGGCGTCCTCCGCGAGGCCCGTCATGACCTCGCGCGAGCCCGAACGCGCCTTTTCGCGTCGAACGCGCGCGGCGATGTTCACTGCCGTGCGGAGCAGGAACGCACGTTCGGCGTCCGTGCGGATCGACTCGAGTTTTTCGGCCGCCACCAAGAAGACGTGTTGGATGCCGTCGTCGACGTCGCTTTGCGGAACGCCCAAGTGCCGCAAGAGGCGTCCCACGACTTGCCAGTGCTGGTCCACCATTCGCCGCAACCGCGCATTCTCCGCCCGTCCGCGTGGCGCGAAAGCTCGCTCCGCGAGTGGCGGGTTCAGGATCGCGTCAGGATCGGACATGGCGGCGTGGGAGTATCGCGATCCGGGGCAATTTTGATCACGGAAGGTCGAAACGAATGGAAAGCTCGGTACAAGCCCCAACAAATCCAGCTTCCAGGACGACCCTGTCGGGCCCTCCACGCGACAGTACGGGACGCGCAAGCGGGACGGCAACGCCACCCGATAGCTCGACGGCCCATCCTCGCTCGCCGCCGAGCTGCGCCACGCCCATGAGCTTCGGCGCAAGCCATGGCAGCGTGGTCGACTCGGGAGCGTCGAGCGCTCGCCCCGTTGCGTGAAGGAGCCCGACTTCGAAACCCACGCGAGGTCCTAGCGCGAAAGACCCTTTCCGAACGAGATACGCGAGGTCGCCTCGAAGTCGAAAGAGATCGAGGCGCGCGGCGTCCGGTCCGTCGACGACGCGGGCGTAGACGAAGTGCCCGCGCGCCAAAAGGTTCGGCGGCCATGCGGCAAGAACCGCCGACACTCCTCCATGTGCTCCGATCGAAGGCCCCACGATTCCGGTCTCCAGGTCCGCTCCGAGATCGACGCGAACGCGAGTGCTTCGGATCGGCACACGGGGAGGTGAGGCAACGCGCGGCACCACGGGAGTGGCTTTTGGTAGAGGGAGCTCTTGGGCGGGCGCTTTGGGCTCCGGAGCAGTAGATGCGAGGGGATCGACCGCGAGGGCGAGGGTGAGGGCGAGGGCCGAAACGAGCTCGTCGCACGTTGGTGCTTCGATTTCGGGTACGGCCTCCCGGCCCCCTTCCCGCACCCGTCCAACATACCCGCGGGGAGTCGTACGGACCGAGACCTCGAAGCGGCGATCGGCGCGTTCGGGCGCCTCTACGGTGATGCGCGCGCGTGCTCGGGTGCGCGAGAGAAGCACGTCGAGCCCAGGGCACGTAGCTGGGGCTTCGAGCCGAACCGCCAGCCGTATGGGCTGCGGCTCGGCGTGTGCGAAAGAAGGCAAAAACACGAACGCAGCCGCACATGCCCATGCGAGCCCGCGAGACGCCCGTGGGCCACTTCGCCAACCAACAGGCGAAGGCCTGGCCGCGTGCGCGTTGGCTTGCACGGCTCGATACTCCCACGCAGCTCAGAGCGGGTCATCCACTTCGTTCGGTCGGTGTGTCCGAAAGCTCGACCGTGGACGTTCCTATTTGCACTGCACGAGGGTCGTCTCGCCGGAGGCGTTCGCTCCGCCCGCCGCACCACGGCATCCCGTCGCACTTTGGCATGCAAGAACGTAGGTTGGAACCTTCTTTTGCAGGTACCGAGCTCCGAAATCCGCACACGTTCCGGGAACGTCGTTGGCATACGAGGTGCCGTCCGGACAGATGATTCGGTAGTTTAGAAGGCTCTTGCTTTCGGACACGACCGTGCGCGAGCGAGTGACGTACGCGCCTCGTCCGACGCCGAGAATCTTCGCGGTGAAGCAAGCACTTCCGCTCGCGTCGGAGACCCGGTGATCGGTTATCTCGAACAGCGTGCTCCCTTCCGCGGGCGTCGAGAGCGGCCCGGCAAATTCGAGGGTGGCCTGGCCGTCGAACTCGCACGCGGACCGATTGGCGTTCAGCGTTCCGACGTCTTTTGGGGCGCATTGGGAGGCTTCCGCGATCATCTCCTTCCAGCAATTTTGGCTCTCGAGCCACTCGCAGGTCATCGCCAGATCGGGGCCCTTGGCCGTGGGAACATTTCCGAGTGGCCAAGCGGCGGTTCCACCGTCGCCTCCCTGGTACTCGGCTCCACAGCCTTCGCCTTTGGCGGCGACGAGCGTGAGAGGAAGAACAATCAAGACAGGCCATGCGCGAAGATTCACGAGATACCTCCGGGAAAGGGCGTCGCGTTTGCGATACGGGGTACATCGCTGCACGCCGCCGGATTGATCACGGAGATGAAGATTATTTGCGAACGGACGGTTTCGACCTTGCCCGCTTGGCTCCGTACACCACGAGGAAGCTTGCGACCTGCTCGGCGATGACCGCCCACTTCGTTTTCGAGCCGTGATGGGCCAACGTCGGATCCAGCACACACCCAAGATTCGAAAAGGTCGGCGAGTTGGCCAACGCATGGGGAAAAAGAGGGTCAAAGGGGATGACCGCCTTGAACCGACCGACAGCCGCGTCCGCGAAGTACGTATTGATCTCAACCCGACCGACAAGCTTCTGCCCGGCCAGCGTGTGAAGGTCTTCGCGGAACGAAAGGGCTGATCGAACCCCTCAAGGGGCAGCGTTGACCGGCGGATAGGCCTGCCTCGGGTGTTCCGGCGGTGATGCCCCGTCCGTCACGCAGACTCACGGCTTGGTTCGGCCCTGTCGATCTCGGCTTTGTCCACGTTGCCGTTGACGAATCGTCGTCGAGCTTCTTCTGCACTCGCGGAATTTGCGTGGGCTCGCCCTTCGGCAAGCGTGCATCGCGGCCATTCCATTCGATGCCCTACCCGAATCGACGCCTCCGAGCCCGACCCCTTCCTCCCTCAAAAGCCCCTCGCGCCCGCGTAGCTAAGGGGCCGCTCGGAAACAACTTGCCCATAGCGCCGCGCCGTACTCCCGCTCTCAGTGCCGCGAGCGGCAAAGTTGCACTCCAAAACAGTGATCCGCGCGACCAAAGGGCTCCAATCCACACTTGGAGTGGCATCGAACCGCTTCGCTCTCACCTTCCCGAGCACGAAAATGGGAAGGCTCGGTTCGCTCGGCGGCGTCGACCCATATTCGTTTACGGGAAAGGCCGGAAAGGGGTACGAGGTGGTCCTTCGTGCAAAGCGAAAGGGCTTCCTTCTGCGCTCGATTCGCGGCTCTCGCTGTTCGACGTCGCGGCGAAACGCACGCTCGTCACGAACGACAATCGCCCCACCACGAGCGACTCCCAATTTGGCGAAGACCTCCCTTTCGGGCGCGCATTACGTGAGCGCGCATTATGTAATCGTCGACAACGAAGGAACGGACGCCACGGACCTGTCGTACGATCTCGAGTTTTCGCTCCACCCTTGAACGAGGCGCGGGGCTGAATCCGGGTGCCTTGCACGAACGCTCGGCTAGAGCGCATCCGACAACTTGACGAACTGCAAGTGATCGAAATCGCTCCATAATCTGCGAGGGGCTTTCCATCTACGAAGAACGATGATGGAAAG
>JAYUKI010000170.1:0-1660 GCA_043764595.1 Myxococcales bacterium
CTCACCCACGGAGAGGCCGACGCCGAGAATCCGCAGTACGCGAACGAGCTCGCGACCTATTTCGACGAGCTCGCCGACGATCTTCGGCAAATCACGCACCAAGTGCGCCCGATCACGTTCTTCGTGTCGCAACAAAATGCGGCCCCCCCACGCGGGCGCGACAAGCCACTTCGCCCGGCCTCGAGCGCCGAAACGTGGCATTTGTCGACCGTGCGCCCGGACGTCGTATGTGCCTTACCGAAGTACGACTTTCCGTATGCAAAAGACCGTATTCACTCGACGGCGGTGGGCTACCGAAGGCTCGGCGAGAAGTTGGCCGAGGCTTACGTCGAGACGATCTTCTTCGGAAGAACTTTTCGCCCGCTCGAGCCGCTCGGAGCCACGGGCTCGGGAAATACGGTCCGTGTCGACTTCCGAGTCCCGTTCCCACCTCTCGGTTGGGACGACACGCTCGGCCCAGCCCACGCGTCGCAACGGCACCCCTGGGCGAAGGGGCGAGGATTCGAGGTATCCGACGAGACCGGAGACGTCGGCATTGCTGGGGTGCGCATCGCGTCCGATGCGGTCGTCCTCGAGCTCACGAGGGCGACGCGAGGCAAAGCGACGGTCCGCTACGCGATGACTCAGGACAGCGACGGCCCAAAAGGATTTCGAGGTTCGGAGGCGGATGGGCGCCTCGGGCAGCTCGTCGACTCGGACAGCTTCGAGGGCGAGGATGCCGAGACCATCGAGGTCCTTGCCACGCGCGGCTCTCCCGTTCTCGACGGCCCGTTCGGGCGACACGGGCGACGCGACCGCGTCGTTGGACCTGGCCTTCCCACTGGGGCCGTTCTCGTGACCTCCAGCGCGACCAACGGGACCCTGTCGTCACCGTATTCGGGCGAAACAGGCAAGCTTCGGGTCCACGTGTTTTCCGATATGCGCAATCACGCGGTCATGTTCGAGCTGCCCGTCGGCGCCGGCACCGCGCCGTAGACACGGCGTGCAGTCAAGATGACTGAGCCGCCCGTCAAATCGACGGAACGGAGCGAGACTCGAATCGAATCTTCCGCTTCATGACCTCTGGCACGGCGCTCGCACTCGAGCTTTCTCATGAAAAAGGCGTTCCTTGTTGCGTTGTTGCCGATCTCCCTATTCGCCAGCTACGCCTGCACCGTTTCCAGCGAGCCCCCTCTGACAGCCACCGACGCCGGCGAAACGCCCGACTCTACGATTCCCGAGACTCCTCCGGACTCGTCCAGGCCGGTGGAAGCGGGCCGCGATACCGGGACTCCGGTGGACGGTGCGCAAGCGTCGCAAAACCCAGTCGAAGGATTCGTGCCCGTCCGAGTCGCGTCCGGGGCGGGCTACGTCGACAGCGCGCAATGGAAGTCTCCAGCTCTCTTTTTCTCCGTCACCGATGTCGCCACCGACACTCTCGTGCAGCTTCTCCTCCCCGACACTCCAAGTGAGTTTCGCAAGCCTGCGGGAAGGCCCCTCGGTCTCGCCCTCAACGAGGCCAATGAGCTTTTGATGCTCGAGAGCAGCCCGGTCGGGCGACTCGTCAAGGTCGCCCCGGATGGAAAGTCCGTTACCGCCATCGCATCGAGCTCCATCGAAGAAGACGCGGGGGTGCGCGCGTTCGATTCGCCCAACGACCTCGTCGTCCGAAAAGACGGCG
>JAYUKI010000171.1:0-1657 GCA_043764595.1 Myxococcales bacterium
GTCGTGCGACTCGACGTCGAGCACCGCCAGCACGTCCGGCACGAAGCTCGGCTCCCCGGGGTAGTACACGGCCAGCTCCGACGACAGATACACTCGGCGACCCGCGCGACGAAAAAACTCCTCCAACGTGCCCAGCGCTTCCTGGTTCGCTTTCCGGTGCAGGTCTCCCTCGGGAGGGTGCGTCTCGATCGGCAAGCCGGTGGGCAGCGCGTTCACGACCCGCAGGCGACATCGCTTCCCACTGCTCGAGCGTGGGCGCTCGCGGGTCGCTTGGGTCGAGGACGTACTCCGCGGGGACGTTCTCCGCCATCATGGGCAATGTAGCACTCGCGCTTCACCGCGGAGAACTGCCTAGGGCGAAGACGGGGGCGCCACCAACGCCGCAAGCCAGTGCTCGCGAGTCGGCGGGGCATAGGGTCGAGCCGTCCCCGGCGGGCTCCCGCACCACCTTGGACCTAGCGAGCGGACGGGATCGGGAACGGGAACGGGAACGGGAGCGGGAGCGGGATCGGGAACGGGAGCGGGAGCGGGATCGGGAACGGGATCGGGAACGGGATCGGGATCGGGAACGGTCGTGGGTTTTCGACTTCGGTTCCCGCTCCTGCCCCTGGGCGCTTGGCACTTGCCTTGCAGCGAAGGCCCTATGGCAAAACCGCTGCGGCTCGTGCGCGCTACGACGATCGACGTGATCGTGGCGATCGTCGCGTTCGGGAGCGTCGGCTGCTCACGGAACAATCCATCGCAGAGCGCCGCGCGTGACCGAGCTGCGGTCGTTGATGCGGCTCCGTCGGCGCGGGAAGCCACGACCGCGACCGCCGCGCGCGAGGTCACGCGCGAGGTGACGTATGCGCGCGACGTCCGTCCGCTGCTGGAGGCGCACTGCCAAAAGTGCCACGTGCGGGGCGGAATAGCCCCATTCGCGCTCACCTCGTTCGGGGAAGCGCGAGACGTGGCGACGGAGAACGTCAATGAGGCCAACACACGTCGCATGCCCCCGTGGGGCGCGCGTGAGACCACCGAATGCACGCCGCGTTTCGGATGGCGCAACGACGAGCGCCTCTCGAACGATGAGATCGCCACCCTCGAGGCTTGGGTTCGTCAAGGCGCGAAGGAGGGTACCTCCACGTCGCAACCGCATAGGTCGGTCGCCGGAGCGCGCCTGGGGGAGACGGCCGTGCTCACGCCGCGCGACGGTTTCGTTTTTCCCCTCGGTACATACGCGACGACGTGGTGCGCTGCTTCGTCCTCGACCCCAAGCTCACTCGTTCGCGCTACATGACGGGCAGCGACTTCGTTCCCGGCAATCGCAGCATCGTTCACCACGCGATCGTCTTCGCCATCCCTCCCGGCGCGAAGACTCCCCACGACGTCGCCTACGAGTGCCCTGGCGGGCCGAACACGGCCGGCGCCAGCCTCGTCGCGGCTTGGGCCCCGGGTGGGGTGCCTTCGACCCTCCCCGCCGGCGTGGCCCTCCCGGTCGACGCGGGAACGAAGCTCGTGCTCCAAGTGCACTACCATCCGCACGCGAACGCGTCGCGGGCGCCGGATCGAACCACGTTCCGAATGGAGCTCTCGGACGAGGCTCCTGCCTGGGTGATGGTCCCCCGCCTGATAGGCAACTTTCGCCACGCGGCGATGGCGGGGATCGGGCTCCTCG
>JAYUKI010000172.1:0-1657 GCA_043764595.1 Myxococcales bacterium
GGCCTCGTGTTCGAGGGCGAAGGGCGCACGATCGTGTGGGACCGCGCGGACATCCGCGAAGCGCGCGACGAAGGCGGAATGCTGGAGCTTCGCACCCCACGAGGCCTCTACACGCTGGCGCTCGGAGACCTCGGAAAGCTTTGGGAGGCACGCGCGAAGGGCGGATCGGCCATCGCAGAAAAGCTGCTTGTCTCCGAGGGGGCAAGTGCGACGGTCGTGGGCGACGACGTGCTCGGGCTCGGAGGGGACCTCGTGGTCGCCGGGGCGAAGATCGCAAAGAGCCCGAAGGCTTCGTCCGTCGATCGCGTGATCTTCGTAGTGAGCGCCGTGGCAGACCTCGCGAAGGCCCCCGCGGCGCGCTCCGTTCTCGCCCCCGACGGAATCCTTTGGCTCGTCGCAAAGGCCAAACCCGAGGGATTCCGGGAGATTGACGCGCTGCTTTCGCTTCGCAAAGAGGGATTGCGTGACGCGCGCGGAATCAAGCTTACGGAGTCGTGGAAAGCGACTCGGTTTTCGGCCGGCAAGTCGAAGTAGCGCTCTACATTCGCGAAGGGCCGAGGTCTTTCCCGGCGGGGAGCCTCGCGCGAAAACGGTCGGTTCGAAAGGAAGCGACGATTCGAGCGCGATCGAGTCCGAGCCGACGGGCCGCATCGGTGGTGGGACCGTCTCCGCGGAGCTCGAGATGGGCGCCGAGACCCGTGCCCCAACGCACCGCGTGATCGACGTCGATCCGAGTCCGCAAGAGGCGCCCGTCCTTTTCGGTATACGTGACCACCGGCTGTCCGGAGAGACGCGGCCCCGAGAGCGCTTCGAGGCGCAGCGTGAGCTCGTCCCCCAGGCGAACCGAGGCTTCGCTCGGCACGAAGGTGGTCTCGATGGGCGTGACGTATTTGGGATATCCCCAGAGCTCGACCCCGGCCGCGTGCGCCGCTTCGGTCGTCACGGGCAACGTGACCACCCAGATTCCTTGTTCGTCCTGCGCGCCCATGTCCCGACCGAGCGTGACGAGCGACGGCTGCGTTCCGCGCCGGCGGCACTGCACACCGAGCCCGACCTCCGAATAGGCGCCAACTGTGCTGTCACGGTACTCCCAAACATAAATGGCCGCGAAGGCTCGCCCGAAGATGGGCCACGGCTCGACGCTCTTGTCGTGGCCGACGACCTCGCGCGCGCGAGCCAGATCGACCGGAAAGAAGACTCCGAACTGCGAAGCGTCCCGGTAGAGGATCGGAAGCTCGCACTCGCCCCGGCTCGTGGCCATTGGGGTGCGGGGGACGGCTTCGAAGAACGCGTCGGTCATGAGCCATGGTGGCACGGTCCGTCGACACCCAGGTGGACGACCTACGGGCAAGGCCCACGAAGCGACCAGGCGGGAGCACCGAATCAAGCGCCCTACACACTCGGCGATCCCACTCGCGCGACGGAAAGCGGATCTACTTGCCGTCCGAGCAATCGGAATTTGCGCGGTTTCCTGGACGCGCGTGCTCGAATCGGAGTTGCGTATGATTCGTTTGCGTATGGAGCTCGCATTGACCGACACGTTGGGCGTGCCGGACGACGGACTTTCTGCGTGCACCGTTCGACCTACGGAGCGCGACGGCCTCGCCGAGCTTCTCTTCTTTGCCTACGAGGGTGGGCCCGACCAAGAAGAAGACAC
>JAYUKI010000173.1:0-5475 GCA_043764595.1 Myxococcales bacterium
GAACGGCAGGAACAGAAGGCCAAAGCCGAAGCCCGCCGACTTTCCGAAGCCCTTCGCGATTTCCTGGGTCACGAGATACATGATGATGATGTTCACGACCGGAATGCCGAGAAGCAAGAACCACCAGAATGGCTTGTTCGCGATTCCGAGCAACGTAATGACGTTGTAGATCGGGACGATGGCAGCCCAGCCCGGACGCCCTGCCTTGGCAAAGGTCTTCCACATGCCCGCGATGAATGCGACGACGAAGGCCAGGTAGAGAATGCCGCCGATGGCGCCGCCAATACCGCCGCCTTCGGGGGCGGGCGGGTGTGCGTCGGCATCTTGGAGAACGTGAACGAGGGATAGAAGCATGGCGATAGCCTTTCATGAGCAACACGCCAGGGCGTGCCGCTCGAGTTCAAAACACAATGAGCGTGGAAGGGCGTCGAAGGGCGTCGAAGGCCTCCGGAAAGGCGAATGGCCAGGCAATGGCCACGGACGCGATTGGTGCGCATGAGCAGGCGGACTTGCCCGACCAGCATCCCTTTCCCCGAACCCCGCTTAGCGCCGAAGTCCTGAGCCGATTCTTTGTGAGCCGATTGGTTGTGAGCCAATGGGCTTGTGTCCTGCGGTCGCCCAGGGAGCCAAACGTGCCGGTTCGGCAAAAGTGACTATCAGGGCGATACATATCAAGGTACGCGGAAGAGCTACGCGCGGAAAGTGAAATCGGTGCGCGACCGACACGCAAACGTTTTGCCAGCGGCGCAATCGTCGATGATTGGTCTCATCTGGTTCGCGGTTCGCGGTTCGCGGTTCGCGGGGACGGAGCGGTCGTGGATGACTTGTGGGCGGCCCGAGGATGCTCGCCCAGTGTGTGAGTTTGTGGGCCACGGTGAGGGACAGCTTGCAATGCGTGGGGCTCGCTGGCGGCCTTCGCACCTCCCGAACGTCGGTGGAACGCGAACTTGAAGGGTGGGGAGGCGAGAAAGGCGGTCCTCGAGGTCCGAGCGGGAATGCGACACACCATTGACCTTCGCCCGAGCCATTGTGCACCATCCGGTATGGTATGGCGTCCTCGGTTCGAAGCCCTGATTCGTGAGCTCTACGCGTGCCCCGCAGTCACCGTGAAGGAGGCCACCCTTGGTCCACCCACCGAGGCTGCGGTCCTCCACAAGGCGCGCAAGGTGGCCGGAGGCGCCTGGCCAGATGGCATGACCGAGCTCTACGCCGAGCTGTCGTCCGTGGATATCGACTACGAGGTCGCGGGCAGCGAGCGAAACGGTGGGGCCATCCACATCCCGATCGTGGCCGACGTTTGGGATCACGAGGGGCACGAACACGAGCTTTGGTTCGACTGGATGGCGGACGAAACACCGCATCATCCGTTCACGCGCATCCGTCCGATCGATCGCTTCGTAAGCGAAGCGTACGCCGTGCTCTACCCGGTTCCGAGCGATGCCCCCGCGACCGTTCACTACCACTATTGCGGAGAGGAGCTCATTCCTACGGGGCTCTCCTACGAACGATGGCTCGAGCTTTTGCTTCGCTCGCGCGGAGCGAACTATTGGCTCATGCTGGCGACGGCACCGCGCGGACGCAGCACGTGGGTCGAAGAGAACATCGACCGCGTGGCCAAGCTCTTTCCGGACTTCGGTCCGGACTCGATGAGGCCAAAAAAGCCGATCGAAGAGATCGACCACTGAAGGCGGTCGTCTTTTTGCCCACCCCACGTGCAGAGCGGCGACGCTCGAACACGAGGCCGGAGCCCTTGGAAAAGTCGGGGTTTCCGCAAAACGAGCGGCCCACTCCCGAGCCTTGCGTCGCGCACGCGGACGCTCCCGCCCAGCCCATCGCGCCGAGTGCTGCAGAGGTGCTAGCCGCGCGACGCCGAGGGGCGCTACGCTCGTTGCATGATCCCGCTTCTCATGTTCGGCGGCATTCTCTTCATCGTCGGTATCATCGTCACGCTGACGGGTCTCAAAGGGTACAGACGACGGCAACGCATTTTGGCGACGCCCACGTCCCCCATCGCCCAAGCTCCGGGGAATGCCCACGTCGAGGTCAAGGGGCGCATCGTTCCCGGGCCGCAGGGCGTGCTCCAAGCGCCGTTCAGCGGACGCCATGCCGTGTGGGCCCGCATCACGGTGCTCGAGCACCGATCGTCGGGTCGAAACAGCTATTGGGCGACCATCTTGAAAGAGACGGATCAGCGCGAATTTTTCGTGGACGACGGCTCCGGCCAGATGGCCAAAGTCGTCCCTCAAGGGGCCGACGTGATGCTCGATGCGCACAACGTCGCGAGCTCCGGCACGTTCAGCGATGCCTCGCCGCACCTGCAAGCCTTCCTCGCATCACGAGGCCACTCGACCACGTCGTGGCTCGGGTTCAACAAGTCCATGCGCTACACCGAAGAGCTTCTCGTGCCGAACGATCCGCTCTACGCGCTCGGACCGTCACGACGCGATCCGGGACCGCCCGTCAACGACGGCTACCGCATGGCGCCGTCGAGCCAGCTGGTACTTTTTGCGGGCCAGGGGGAGCAGCACGAGCTCATTCTCACGAACAAAACCGAAGAACAGCTCGTTTCCAAGCTGCTCTGGGGATTCGTCGGAGGTCTCGTCATGGCGGGCATCGGGGGCGCGCTGGCCTTCCTCGGCGTGATCGTGGCGCTCATCGAAGCGTTCTGACCTCGACTCGAGGAAGTGCGGGGCCAAGGACTGCATTCGCACCATTGGCCATTAGGACCGGCTCAGAATTGGCTTGCCCATCTCGCCCGTCCCGCTCGCCGCGTCGCCGCGCCTTGCCTGCGACACGCCGTCCTAGCCGAGATGGGCAAGCTATTTCTGTTACGGATGAAGGCGAACGAGCCGCGCAGCGAGCGCCTCCGCGAGCGTGTTTCTCACGCGCGAGAGCACGCGGTCCGGATTGACCGCGAGCACGCACTCTTCGCGCACGTCCCAACCACGGACAGGCACTTCGACGATGATTCCGGCGTCGATGAGCCTGCGCGCGGCGCACACCGGACCGAAGACGACATAGTCGTTGTCGGCGACGGTTTCGAGAGCGCACGCGAGCGTTTGCACTTCGTGTGCAGACTTGCGCTCGCTCGGAGAGAGAGGACAGTCGTCCTCGGAAGCGACGAGCTGTCCGTTCAAATTGTAGACCGGAGTGAGGAACGGGACGTCGAGCAGCGCCTTCGGTGAAACGGGTCCTTTGCCTAGCTTTTCGGCGAGCTTTGGCGAGCAAAGAAGGCCTTTGCGAACGGCACCGATTGGAACGACCGACCACGCCGGAAGCATGCGTTTCGCGCTTCCCGTGACGACGAGCACGTCGAACACACCGTCGCTGGGGTGCGCGCGCAGTGCCGCAGGAGGAAGCTCGATCCCGCGGATGCGGTGCTGGGGCAATGCGGAAATGACTGCAGGAAAGAGCACCGAACAGAGAAACGAAGGGGCCGCGACCGTCAGGGTCGCCGGACCTTCGCGCTCTTGACGCTCCAAGCGGCCGAGCTGCTCGAAGATGGTCTCTATGAGCGGAACGGAAGCTTCGCCGGCCTCGGTGAGCTCGACTCCGCGGGCGCCGCGGCGCACGAGCTCGCGACCGATACGCCCTTCGATTCGGGCGATGGTCTTGCTCACTTGGGACGGAGTGACGTCGAGCTCGCGCGCGGCCCGCGTGATGGAGCGCGCGCGAACGACGGCGAGGAACGTGGCAAGGTCCCCAATGCGGAGGTCGGTGAGATCGGCCCGAGGTCGACGGTCGTTCACGAGGCGGAGGCTACTCGCTTTTGGGGCGAACGGGCGCTGCGGCGAACCGTCGCGATCGACAGTGAGCTCGGGCCCGAAATCGTAGGCTCTCATCGCTCGAGCTCCATCCTGTAGTCTACACGCGTTCCTCCCGGCGAGAAGACCACGCCGATGTACTTTCCGGCCGTGCTCGCAACGCCGGAAACCTCGGTCGCCGTTCGGTTCGTGACCTGGCGGAAGCCCGTGGACGTCTCTTTCCACAGCCTGAGCTCGACGCCGGACGCCGCCGTGGCCACGCGGTACGCGCCATTCGCACGCGCGACGTTGAACGAGAACCAGTCTTGATCCGTACTGGACGCGAGCGAGCCACAAAGCTCCCGAGCCGAAGCCACGTTGGCCACGCGGTAGGAGTCGTTCGGCTCGGCCTCGCGCGCGGCGCACGCGGGAGCCGGCGTCGGCGTCGGCGTCGGCGTGGGGACAGGCGTAGGCGTGGGCGCCGGCGCAGGTGTCGAAGCGAATCCGCCATGGGCGCGGACTTGTTGATCGATCCACGTCGAGACAAGATCGACGCGCGCGAGAATCTGCGTGCCACCGCCGCCGCCGGAGTTGACCGCAACGATGCGGTGCGGGCTCGAGCCGGATGCCTCTACGGGACCGCCCGAGTCACCACTCTGGATGAGCTCGTCGGTCACGTACGAGAACGGAAACCCGAAGCGCGAGCCCGCACGCACCGTCACGTCCGATCCGAAATAGAGGTCGGTGCGCGAAGCCACGCCGTCCTTGATTCGACCGATGTTGAACACCTTCGCACCGTCCGAGAGCCCGGCCTGCGCGAGCACCGGAAACATGGGCAGCGTGAGCGCGCGCGAGAGGAAGACGAGGCCGACGTCGTGCTGGTTCGGGTTCACGAACTCCGAGTCGTTCACGTAGTCGAGTACGGCAGCACCTTCGGCGGTCGCCACTTGTCCTCCCGCGTACGGAAGGCGCACGGTCCATCCGTCGAAACCATCAATGCAATGCCCCGCCGTCAGGACGACGCGAGGAGCAATGAGCGATCCCGAACAGATGGAGACGCCTCGTCCACCCCGGGCCATGTCGACGAGCGCGGCTTCCGGAAACTCGGTCGCCCGAGCCCCTCCGACGATGGCGTCGCTCACCTCGCCGAGCACTTCGGTCTCGATGGGACCGACCTCGGGAGCCGAAGAGCACGCGACCAACGCGAAGGCGGTCGACAAGACGGGCGCGGCGAACGAGAGGCGAAGACGCGATGCGGTGGTGTTCATGGGGACTCCTTCGCTGAGAGGTCGAGCCCGAACGCGTGCACTACACACGCATCACCCGCTCGACGAGGTAAACGGGTACGGAGATCGAACGCACCCGCCTAGTCGTCCGCCCAGGAACTTCGCGTTGCCGCTCGGGAAACTGTGGGGAAGGCGGTGACCGCCGCACCACATGCACAGTGCATTCATCGGAAACTTGCATTGGAGACGGACGGAATGCCGACGTTTCGGCACGTTACCCACCACGCAAGAGGACTCATGCGCTCCTCGACCGAAGACGGCACAACTCATTTCTTTTCTAAGAAACGCAGAGCTTCCTCAGCGCTTCACGCTTCCAACCCTCCAAATCAAAGCCCAGCATCGGCACTCCAAGCGCAGGAGCTCGACCCAAGTCGCGCGCTCTCCGAAGCCGTCCGCTCTCGAAGGGAACCCACGTCTTCGGGCCGGGTCGAGGCCGAGTCTGCGAG
>JAYUKI010000174.1:0-1657 GCA_043764595.1 Myxococcales bacterium
ATATTTCGACATGTCGTCCTTTGCACAATGGCTCATGTCGGACTCGGTGCCGCATTTGTAGAAGGCCTTGTTCACGCAGCACGTGAAGCTCGACGACGAGGAAGACGACGAGCCTCCGCTCGGATTGGTGGTCGAGCCACCCGTGCCCGTGCCCGTGCCCGAGTCGGACGAGCAGGCGGCGAGCACGAAGGCCGAAGCGAAGAGTGCGGTGACGATACGAACGTTCATGAGGTTCTCCTTGAAGCCTCGGTCCAAGCGACCGGGTGCGCGCTCTTGAGCAACCGGTGCGCCAGGTGGATCGTTCGACCACGGATTGCCTTCGGGCCACGAATTGGGCCGGAATTGGCCGCATTTCGCCTCACCGTGGTGCGTCACGCGTGACGCGATCGCCGAGTTTTCCGCTTCGGGCGCGCGTCAGTGGCGGCGCGCGAATGGCTTGGGCCAGCGTGTGGCGATCTCGCCAATGTGCACGGCGCCCTCGGTCAGGCTCCCACGAGGTCCCGCACCAGGGCCTTGAGGCTCTTGCTGTCGTACGGTTTCTCGACGCATGGGTTCGTGCTTCGCTCCAAAAACGAAGCCGCCCGGTCGGTGAAGGCCCCGCCCGTAAGAAAGACGAAGCGCTCCGCCTGGGCTGCGTCGAGATCGAGCACGGCCGCATGGAGGTCCATCCCATTCAGGTCGGGCATCATGAGGTCGCAGAGCACCACATCGAATCGTTCTCCGGCCGCACAGCGATGGAGGGCGTCTCGCGCGCTGGTCACGCACGTGACCTCGTGCTCGGTGCCAAGAACCCGGCCAATCGCATGACCAATGGTGGGTTCGTCGTCCACGACGAGCACGCGTCCCCGTCGACCCTTGGGGCGCGTGGAACGGAAGGGCTTCACGACCGCGATTTCGCCGAGGGACGGGCTCAAGGTGACGCGAAATACGGCCCCGCGCGCAGGATCGTTTTCGACTTCGATTCGACCTCCGAGGGCTTCCACCGTGGTCTTGCATATGGCAAGTCCGAGTCCGGTTCCTATGCCAAAGGGCTTGGTGGTGAAGAACGGATCGAAGATGCGCGATAGGGCACCTTCGGGAATTCCACCGCCCGTGTCTCGGACCTCGACGACGGCGCTTCCGTCGCCTCGGGTGAACGTCACGATGCGGATCTCGTTCCTTGCAGCTTGACCCTCTGGAATGGCTTGTGCGGCGTTGATCAGCAGATTCAGGAACACCTGTCCAAGGCGGGCTTCGTTCGCCGATACCGGGGGAACGGGGCCATACATCTTGACGAGCTGCGCGCGATGCCGAATTTCGTTGCTCGCCATGCTTGCGGACGAGTCGAGTACGGAATGCAGGTCGACGGGGACAGCGCGCTCGGGGGCTGCCTTGGAGAACGACTTCAGGTCGCGAACCACCTGACGAACGCGTGCGGTCCCCTCTCGCGCCTCGGCAAGGGAGGTCGCGAGGTCCTGGACGGCGAGGTTCTCGCGGCCAAGCGTTTCTTCCATGAGCTCGAGCGCTGCCACGACGTAGGCGAGAGGATTGTTGATCTCGTGCGCAACCCCTGCAGCCAACATTCCGAGCGACGCGAGCCGGTCCGATTGCATGAGCTGTGCACGCATGCTGCGCAGCTCGGTGAGGTCGCGCACCGTGACCAGGCTCGCCGGTCTCC
>JAYUKI010000175.1:0-5472 GCA_043764595.1 Myxococcales bacterium
GGTGGAGGTGTTGTGCGTGTCGCGCACCTCGAGCGCGAGCGCCCCTTGGCCCGTGAGGTCGAGCATGTACGCCACCGCGCAGAGCACCCCGTTGTCGTCGACGAAGGTCGGCCGTCGCTCGCCCGGGGAGCGCCTGTTCTGCGGGAACACGCCGCGGTCGGAGTAGACCTCGAGCTCCTGAAGGAGGAGGGCGCGGGTGAGCCTCTGCGCCGCGTCGAGGCCAGGAGGCGGGGACGCACGCAGGAAGGCCACCGCCGCCGTGAAGTGGGCGTGCAGCGCGGCGATCGGGTCAACGGACGACGGGGCGTGGGTCATGCCTCCCGCCTGCACCGCGCGTGCCGAGCTTCCGCGGCGCGAACTGCCGTGGAGCGGACGGCGGAGTGACACCTGGGTTGGCGACCGGACCGCGCGGTTGGCAAGCCATTGGAGGCCGCGAGGCCGCGAGGCCGCGAGGCCGGCCCCGGCCGCGAAGCTTCGGCTTGCGCGCGGCGGCGGAGCGGCTAGCGGTCGACAATAACGACCTCGGACGGACCTTCCTCCCTCAGCTCGCCCTACAAATCCACCATCGTGCCGAGCTCGACCACGCGCTCCGGGGGTAGCGCGAAGTAGGCCGTGGCGGGCGTTGCGTTCCGCGAGAGCATGGCAAAAAACGACTCTTCCATCGCGCCCATATCGTTCGCCGAGGAGGCCACGAAACTCTCGCGACCGAGGAAGTAGGTGGCATCCGTGAGGTTCACGTTCATGCCGTGTTTCTTTTTGGCGAGTGCCAGTGCGGCCGGAACTTCGGGCGTGTCCATGAAACCGAAGCGAATGGTGATGCGGTAGACCTTGTCCGTCAGTCGCTCCACCACGACGCGGTCTTCTCCTCCACGTAAGGGTCGCGGGTCGAGGTCACGGCGACGAGCACGAGCTCTTCCTCGATGATCCCGAGGCGCTCCGCGTGGAAGTTCAGCACGTTCGGCACTCCGGTGGAACTTGCCCCCATGAAAATGCCACAGCCCTTTTTGCGCGGAATGGCAGGCAGCCCCAAAAGGAAGTCTTCGGTCGTTTTGGCCTTCCGACCCACGATGCGACCGAGGAAGAAGCGCCCACGACGCCAGATGACCATGACGAGCAAAAAGACGGCCGCGATGGCCACGGGCACCCAGCCGCCGTCTTTGAATTTCATCGCGTTGGCCGCGAAAAACGGCAGATCGAACGCCAAAAAGAACGCCAAAACTGCCCCGGCTACCGGAAGCGGCCACTTCCAGTTTTCCCGCATCACCGTAAAAAACGCGATGCTCGTGATGGCCATTGTGCCAGTCACCGCGATGCCGTACGCCGCCGCCAAGCGGCTCGACTCGCGGAACGTGAGCACGAGCAAGATGCAGGCGACCATGAGGAGCCAATTGATCTGCGGGACGTAGATCTGTCCCTCGGCGTCCTTCGAGGTGTGCCGAACCGTCACACGCGGAAAGTAGCCGAGGCTAATGGCCTGTTGCGTGAGCGAAAACGCACCCGAAATGAGCGCTTGCGACGCGATGACCGTGGCCATCGTGGCCAATACGACCAGGGCCACAGTGTAGTTTCCGCCAGGCGACATCGCGAAGAAGGGGCTCTCGGCCGCTTCGGGGTGGGCAAGCAAAACGGCTCCTTGACCGAAATAGGCGAGCAAGAGGCAGGGAAGCACCATGACCACCCACGCGAGGCGAATGGGCTTTTTCCCGAAGTGGCCCATATCGGCATAGAGGGCCTCTCCGCCCGTGACGGCGAGCACGACCGAGCCGAGCACCATGAAGCCGTGTTTGCCGTGATGAACGAAGAAGGCCACGGCGTACGTGGGCGAGAGAGCCGCGAAGACCGCCGTGTTGTGGGACGCGTGGTACGCACCCAGTCCGCCGATGGTGACGAACCAGAGGGCCATCACCGGTCCGAAGAGCACACCGACGGTGCCGGTCCCCCGACTCTGGATCAAAAAGAGACCGATCAGAATCACGACGGTGAGCGGAATCACGTAGGGCGTGAACGCCGGCGATACGGTCTTCAGCCCCTCGACCGCGGCGAGCACCGAGATGGCCGGAGTGATCATTCCGTCACCATAGAGAAGCGCTGCGCCCGCGATGATGAGCACGGCGAGCAGAGTGACCGGCTTCTCCTTCGACGCCCGGATCCGCTCGGGTAGGAGCGCCAGAAGCGCCAAGATTCCGCCCTCTCCCTTGTTGTCCGCACGCATGATGAAGACCAAATACTTCACCGTCACGACGAACATCAGCGACCACACGATGAGCGACAAAACGCCCAGCACGTTGTCCCGGTTCGGCTCGACCCCGTGCGGGCCATGCGTGCATTCTGCAAGAGTATAGAGCGGGCTCGTGCCGATGTCGCCGAAGACGATGCCGAGCGCACCGAGCACGAGGGCCCCCATGCTGCCGTGAGGCGCATGCCCGGCGTTCGGATCGGGAGGCAGCGAGGGTGGCGCTTCGGAGGGTCTCGGACCAGGCGCTTCGGACAGGACCTTTTTGGCGTCTTCGGCTGGGAGCGAACCGAGCTCTTCCTTGGTGGAGGGAGTCTCGGAGGGGCTCGAACCGGGTTCTTCTGCGTCTTTCGTGGCCATGGCTCTGCGCAGGCTACCGGAAGCAGGGAGGTGTGTGACCGATTTCGCGCAGTCAATCGTGGCGGACACCTGACGCATTCGTGACGTCCCGCTTCGTAGAGTGAGCCCAGGTCTTATGAACGCCTCGACTGCCGTGCCCAAAACGAAACCCACGTACTTGCTTACGAAGAGCATTCCGTTCTTCGCCGTTCACCTGGTCGCGCTGGTCGGCCTGGTGCTGATGCCGTGGTCATGGAAGGGCCTCGCTCTGGCGATTGGCCTCTACTACGTGCGCATGTTCGGCATCACTGCCGGCTACCACCGCTATTTCGCGCACCGCACGTTCCGCACGAGCCGGGTTTTCCAGTTTTTGCTCGCGGTGCTGGCCGTCTCGAGCACGCAAAAAGGCGTGCTTTGGTGGGCGGCGCATCACCGCCTCCACCACAAGATGAGCGACAAACCCGGCGACGTGCACAGCATGGCGCGCGACGGCTTCTTCTGGTCGCACGTGGGCTGGATTCTCTCGAAAGAGCACGACGGAACCGACGAGAAGCGGATCACGGATCTCACGCGCTATCCCGAGCTTCGCTGGCTCGATCGGCTCTACCTCGTTCCCCCGATCTTGCTCGGCGTCGCGCTTTTTGCCGCCGGCGGCTGGAAGGCTCTCTTCTGGGGATACTTCGTCTCCACGGTCATGTTGTGGCACGGCACGTTCGTCATCAACTCGATCTGCCACTTCGTAGGCACGGCGCGCTACCGCACCAACGACGAGAGCAAGAACAGCCTCATCCTCTCGCTCCTCACCCTGGGCGAGGGATGGCACAACAACCACCACCACTACCCGCGCTCCACGACGCAGGGTTTCTTCTGGTGGGAGATCGACCCGACGTTTTACATCCTCAAGGCGCTCTCCTGGGTCGGCCTCGTGTGGGATCTTCACGTCCCGAGTGACGACGTGAAAGCGAAGAACCTCCTCGTGCCGCCGACCACGGTCACCCTGGGCGACGAGCTCCCCTCCCCGCTCTCCGTAGAGCCCCTCTCGGCCGACGCCGAGTAGGCACCGCGGCCCCCGGGGCATGGCGGAGCAGACCGCATCGCCCGCGAAACCACCGGTTTCGTGGGCGTTTTTCACTGCAAAACAGGATTCGCACTTGGCGTCCTTTTACGCAGCCGGGGACAATCGCGCGCATTGCGCGACACTCTTGGTGCACATCAAAAAAGCGCGCTAAGACACGCCCGCGCAGCGCGTCGTACGGCCCCTCCCCGCCCCTCTGACGGGACAATGGCCACCGGCACGAAACGCGCAGACGAATCCCGCAGACACGAGACCGAAGATGGCCGAGACCTCCTCCACCTCCCGCACCGAAAAAGAGCTCATCGCTGCCTCGCGCACGTTCGCGACCGAGTCGAAAGCGAAAAGCTGGATGGTCCTCTTGGGTACGCTCGCGGTCTTGGCCGCGTTCTGGAGCGGCGCCGCCCTCGCCCCGCACTGGGCCCTCCGCATCGTGTTCGGCATCTTGGCCGGGCTCACGATCGTGCGAATGTTCATCGTCTACCACGACTTCATGCACGGAGCGATTCTGCGCAATTCGTGGCCCGCGCGCGCCATTCTCTACGCGTACGGCATTCTCGTCATGACCCCGCCGCGCGTGTGGAAAGAGACCCACAACTACCACCACGCGAACACGGCGAAGATCATCGGCTCGCACGTTGGCTCGTACATCATGGTGACCACGGGCATGTGGGCGAAGATGAGCCCTCGCGAGCGCTTCATGTACAAGGCTGTGCGCCATCCGCTCACCATCCTGTTCGGCTACTTCACCGTCTTCATGCTCGGAATGGGCGTCTCGCCGTTCCTTCGCTCCCCGAAAAAGAACTGGGACTCGGCGGTTTCGCTCCTCGTAAACTGGACCGCGACGGCGCTCATCGTGTGGAAACTCGGCGTGGTGGCGTTCCTGCTCGGCTACTTTTTGCCTCTCGCCGTGGCCATGGCCTCGGGCGCTTACCTCTTCTACGCGCAGCACAACTTCCCCGAGATGAACGTGCAGCCGCGCCACGAGTGGAGCTACGGCCGCGCCGCGCTCGAGTCGTCGAGCTACATGAAGATGGGCGCCGTGATGAACTGGTTTACCGGCAACATCGGCTACCACCACGTCCACCACTTGAATCAGCAGATCCCGTTTTACCGCCTGCCGGAGGCCATGAGCGCGATTCCCGAGCTCCATGACCCTCCCACCACGTCGCTCGCTTTGTCCGATATTTTGGCCTGTTTCAGGCAAAAAATCTGGGACCCGGACACGGGCAAAATGGTCGGGTATCCACCAGGCTGAGGCTGCACAACGACGGACTGGAAGGAGCCGAGGGTCGAAACCTTCGGCTCTTTTCGTTCGTGGAACGGGGACCTCGGCAGTCAGTCTTGGCTCGACACCTTGCGGCCAGCCTTCTTCTCGCCTTGCGCGCGTTTGTCGCCGAGACGCCGCCGAACGGCCCCCTTCGAAGGCTTGGTCTTCTTGCGAAGCACCTTGGGAGTGAGCGCGACGAGGAGCATGGCCGCGAGCTTCTGGCGGGCATCCTCGAGGTTTTGTTTGCGATCGCGGGTCTTTTGGCTTTTGACCTGAATGAAGCCGTTCGCATCGATGCGACCCTTGCAGAGTGCACGGATCCGGTCTTTCTCCTCGGGCGTGAGAGTGGTCTCTTCTTCGAACGCGTAGCGAAGGTCGATCTTGGTTTCGACCTTGTTCACGTTCTGGCCACCTGGACCGGACGAGCGCGACGACTCCCACGTGAGCAGGGCTCCGGCGGCCGAAAACTTGGGGGATACGGGAAGGTCGGGCTCGCTCATGGGAGGGGACGCTCGGTCGCGACGACGAGGCGCGTACCCGCCACGACACCGACCGGAA
>JAYUKI010000176.1:0-20487 GCA_043764595.1 Myxococcales bacterium
CGTTCCTCCGCGCGGAACGATGTGGCGAAAGAGGTCGACGATGCGCGAGCGCAAGACGACCTTGAGCTCTTCGTGATCGGCGGTGAGGATTCGCGTTGCTGATGTGTCGGTGATGCTCGCCCGGATCGACTCCACCGCGGCCTCGTCGAGCTGCGGGAGGTCGACGATGACGATGTCGTGCGCGCGAAGGCTCGCAGCGTCGTCGAGGCTCGCCACGATCTCGGGGCGGTGGGCGGCCAGCCCGTCCTTCCAGCGATGGGGCTCGGCGTCTGCTCCGACCACGATGACGAGCCGGCTCGCCCCTCGGCTCTCTGTCGCGCTTCGAGCCACGGATCACCTCCCCGGTGGAATGCCGACGCCAACGCGTCCGCTTCGGGTCTCTCGAGGAACGGTGCAGATGGCCATTCCTTTAGCTAGCGGTGAGCATTGGGGTCGTCGAAGCGAGCCAACGAGCGTCCACCCCCGAGGATGCTCCACTTTGCCGACTCGCCGAAACCCACGAATCTCGAAGGGATAGCCAGCCGACGTAGGCTGGCGCAACGCCTCACGAGGTGGGGCGGTGATCGCCGCGGTAGTGCCCGGGTGGCACGCCTCGTTCGCGGCGGAACGCTTTGCTGAAGGCGTGCTCCGACTGATACCCCACAGTGGCAGCGATGCGGGCAAGCGGCTGGGTCGTCTCGCGGAGAAGGCGCGACGCCATGTCCATGCGCCACCGCGTCAGGTACGTGAGGGGAGGCTCCCCGATCGTGCTGGTAAAGCGTCTCGAGAACGCCGCGCGCGAGAGGGCCACCTCCTGGGCCAAGGCGTCGACCGTCCATTCCTCGTGCGGTCTTCGATGAATGAGGGCCACCGCGCGGCCGATGCTCGGATCGCTCATCGCCTCTACCCAACTCCTCGCCTCGTCCGGTCGCGACTCGACCCAATGGCGAATGGCATACATGAAGAGCGCGTCGAGGAGCCTACTGCGTATGGCGGAGGCGCCGAGCCGGTCCGCGTTCGACTCGAGCTCGAGGAGGCGAAGTATCGCGGTGACGTCGTTCGCCTGCGCATACGCCTGGCTGGGAATGTGGATGACCTGCGGCAAGAGAGCCAGCAGCGGGTGGGGCGCTTCGGCGTCCAGCGGGTACGCTCCGCACATGATGAGCGTCTCGTCCGAGGCGTTTGGCGCGACAGCTCTCGATGCCTTCCGCCACTCGTGAAACGGCACGAGCGGCGTCTCTGGCGAGCCCGCGAGCCCGTGACGCCAACCGTGCGGCACGAGCAACATGTCTCCCGCATCGAGCCGAATCGCCGCGCGGTCGTCCTCGAAAACCACCCAACAAGAACCACGCAGGACCGCGTGAAAGCCCGCTTTCCCCTGGACGTCGTAGTAAATGCCCCAAGGCAGTCTGGGCCGAAACTGCGCAGTGGTCGCTTCGCCGAAGCGGGTTGCCGCGAACACGTCAGCGAGGATATCCATCGTCGGCTGTCTCCCTTTTGCTTCGATGCCCCGCGGCG
Organism: Myxococcales bacterium; assembly: GCA_043764595.1. Lineage (GTDB taxonomy): Bacteria > Myxococcota_A > Polyangia > Polyangiales > Polyangiaceae > JAAFHV01. The sequence continues at coordinate 1,498 of JAYUKI010000176.1, forward strand.
AACGTGGGACGAGCTCGGGAACACGGACCACCGGCGTCGTCGTTGCTCTTCGAAGCACGGCTGTGGAGCTTAGCCTGGACCGTGGAGAACGGAACGCGGTGCGAGACGACTGGACAAATAGATGAGCGGCTCGGACAAAGGGACTAGTTCAACTATTAAAGCGCCTGGACTAGGGGCGTCGGTGGCCGTGGCGGCGCCGTGAGACGCTTGGACAATCAGAAGAGCGACCGGGACATGGGCACGACAGGTCGAGCGCCATAGCTTCCTGATGCCCCAGCGAAGCCGCAAACCGGCGCGCCTCCTGGTTCTCGAATGTTACGCGCAAAACCCCGATGGAGCTCACGCAATGATCCGACACAACCTTCGACTCCCGTCCGGCCTCCGAATGGGTGCGCTGCTCTCTGCGATCGGACTCGTCGCCGCGTGTACGGGGGCCGACGGCGCAAAAGGTGATCCTGGCCCACAGGGGCCTGTCGGCAGCACGCCGACCATCGCGCCTTCTTCCGACGCGGCCCCTCCCGTGTCGTCCCTCGCCACTTGGGAGAAAGCGCTCGTAGGCATTGGCGGACGCGACCGGCTCGCTGCGCTCCGCAGCGTTCGTCAGACCGTGCGTACCGTGAGGTCGTTCTCGGGCGAATCGTACGATCCGCACGACCCACCTCAGACCGCCTCCGAAGGCACCATGACCATCCTCGAAGACTTGGCGAATGACAACCTTCGCATCGATACCAATCGAACGGTCGTGGCTTTTGGGTTCGGCGCCAAACAGACCTACCGCCAAACGCTCCGAAAAGAGCTCGGCTTCCTCGACGGGGTCGAGAGCGCGTTTGGCGCTCCTGGGGGCCCCATGGGCTCCGATCGCCTCGCTGCCCTCAAGAAGGAGCAGCGGCTCCTCAATCCTCACCGGATTCTTCGTGAGGCGTTGGCGCGTCCGGCCTCCGTGAAGACCGGGCCGCAGGCACTGGTGGATGGTGTGTTGCACGAGGTGCTCGAGATCGAAAGTGCCACTGCGCCGATAACCCTCTTCGTCCACCCGGCGACAGGACACCTTGCGAAGGCAAGGACGAAGGAGAGCGACCCTCTCCACCGCGACGTGACGGTCGAAGCACGGTACGTGGACTGGACCACGTCGGCGGGCGCGATCGCCTTCCCGAGGAAGGTGTTCCTCTCCGTCGACGGCTCGATCGTCCACGAAGAGACCCGCGACACGTTCGAGCCCGACGCCCCGACCAAGGCCGAGGACTTTTCGTTCCCCGGTGGAGCGACCCCCGTCCATTCGGCCGCCGACGCTTTGCGGGGAGAAAGCCGTCACCAGTTCCACCAGGTGTTCGGCTCGATTGGCATTCCTCTCGACGGCCTGCAAACGGCGGTGACATCGACCCCCATCGCTCCTGGCGTCTTCCACCTGACGGGGGGATCCCATAATTCGCTCCTCGTAGAGCAATCGGCCGGCCTCGTGCTGGTCGAGACTCCGCTTTACGAAGAGCGGAGTGAGGCCATCCTGAAGTTCCTGACGGACACTTTTCCGACGAAAAAGCTCACCCACGTGATCGTCTCGCACTTCCACTCGGATCACTCTGCCGGCCTTCGCTCCTTCGTACCTACAGGGGCCACCATCGTAGTCGGAGAGAGCTCTCTCGAGTTTTATCGGGAGATCTTCGCGGCTCCGTCGAAGATACGTCCTGACGCGCTCGAGAAGACGCCGCGACAGGCCACGTTCGTCGGCGTGCCCACGGGCGGCTCGTTCACGATTGCCGACGCGACCCGGCCCATCGGCGTGCACCACGTTCGCACGGGCCACGCCCGCGACATGGTCATGGTCCACGCGAAGAACGAACAGATCGTCTTCGCGGCCGACATCTACAGCCCCGGTCTCCCTCCCTTTCCACCAGGCCCACGAGAGCTGCTCCGATCGATCCAAGAGGACCACAAGTTGACGGTGACCACGGTGGCTGGCGCGCACGGCGGAACGTCCACGCTCGCGGAGCTCGTCCGCATCGCGACGCCGTAACGTGGGACGATCGCGCGGCTCGTCCAGAAACGAGCCGCGCGAGCCCCGGAAGACGAGTGGCACACGGCGCGAGCGCTCGCCACCGTACCGCGTCGGCCCACGCTTGGCGCCGCGCCCGGGGCTCTTCACGCGGCGCGGCCATCGACCCTTCCGCTTCTCGATCGCGGCCTCGGTCACCGCGCGTGCCGCTCTGCGCGGGCCTTGATTTCTTCGTTCATTTTCGCGAAGCCGCGGGGTGCCCCCGCCATCATCGGAAGCCGCTGCATCAACAGGGATAGGACTCCACTGTAGCGCTCTCGGTTGACGAGCCGTGTCTTGCCGCCGTCCAGGGCTTCGAGCTCGAAAAAGTGCTCGCCGTCGAAGACACGCGGAGCTCCGGTACGGGCAATCCAAGCGAAGCGAACGTTCGGCTCCCAGGAACTGACGGTAGGTTGGAATTCGTAGGGGGACGTGCCTTCGACCGCGAGCCGGAGCCTCAGCACCGCGCCGGGCCCCACGACCCCCGCCAGCCACGATAGCTGTGTGTTCCACTCGGCGTACGACGGCATGTCGACAATCACTTCCCATACGCGCTCGACGGGCGCATCGATCACGGTGTCCGCTCGAATCTCGAACGACGTCGCGCTCGCCGCCCCAACGAGCACGAGCAGCCCCGTGGCAACCGCAAGGAGCCTTCGTGCGCGGCTCATCGCCGACGACCGACAAGACCAGGGTCGACGAGAAAGGCGGGGCGCGTTGGCAGCATGGGCAACTCCTTCGTGGATGGACCAAGAGCATTCTAAAGCGGGCACGTAACGCAACAAGGTTGAGGCGAGCAAACCATCGTTGCACAATTGCAACGATGCGAGACTTGAACGAGCTGGCCGTATTTTCAGCGGTCGTGCAGCACGGCGGCTTCACTGCTGCTGCGCACGCGCTAGGGATGCAGAAGTCGACGGTGAGCCGCATGGTGACTCGATTGGAGGAGCGCCTCGAAACGGTGCTGCTCGTGCGCACGAGCCGCCATCTTTCGGTCACCGCAGCGGGCCGCAGCTTCCACGAGCGTTGCGTCGACGGGTTACGGCTGCTCGAAGCGGTAGAGGGCGTGGAACCCATCGACCAGGCGGTGGGCTCCGTGCGCCTCACGGCAATGCCAGACTTCGCACGGCGCTACCTAACATCGCTCGTCGTGGAGTTTGCGAAGGAGCACCCGCGCATTCAGATCGAGCTCGTGCTCACGACCCGTCTCGTGGACCTCATCGAAGAGCGTGTCGACCTCGCCATACGCCCCGGCCCACTGCCAGACTCGTCGCTCGTGGCCCGGCGCCTCGGCACCTCCGGGCGGCACCTCGTGGCGAGCCCGGCCTACCTCGCCACGAAGGGCCAGCCGCGCACCTTCCGCGACCTCTCCCGCCACGACTGCCTCGCCTACCGGGTGACCGATGGTGCGCTGACGTGGCGGTTCGCGACACCGAAGGGGCGGCGCAACGTTCGCCTGCCGGTGCGCCTCACGGCCGACGACTTTACCGTATTGCGCGAGTGGGCCCTCGCCGGCCTCGGAATCACCATGCTACCCGCGTTCGTATGCGACGCCGATATCCAACGAGGCGCGCTCGTCCCTATTCTCCGAAACGCCGTCTCCGAGTCCGTCCCCGTTTTCCTCGTGCAGCCTCAAGGCCGCTACCAGCCGAACCGAGTAAGGCTCTTCAGGGAGTTTATCGTCGGTAGGCTCAAGTTCTAAGCACGGAAACACCTCAGCCTGTATCCGAAAGTTGCATCGATCACGCAGTTCGGGCGTTGGGCCCTCGTGCTCAACAGGCCCAATCGAAGACGCCACTCTCCAGATCGTACTGGAGATTTCCGCCTCCGAAGTTGGCTCCGCCAATCTCGTCTTCCAGCTCCAAAAACCACGGGGTCAGACCTTCGGGCATGGCCTGCACGGCGAGACATGTACCGCCAAGGTGGCTGCGCCCATGGTGCTCTTCGTAGAACGCTTTGAGCGTTTCCACGGGCGTAAGAACCACGTCGACGTAGTCGTCGGAAGGCACGTAGGGCGCTGGCGGTGCGTCCTCGTCGCCATAAACTTCCACTGGGGCTTTGCCGGCATTGGGATCGAAAGAGCGCTCGGCCATCCAAACCAGGACCTCGGGCTTCGTATGGTCCCACGCATTCAGGTTTTGACCCGTTTCGACCGCGGGCGCGGACCCACGGTCGTCGGTAGGCGGAGCCGTGCGGGGGCCGCGAAGCTCGTGCTCACGCAACCAAATGGCAACGAAGTTTCCACCGATGAGGTCGGTAAGGTCGCACGTCTCGGGGTGGCGCGCGCCGTGCGCCCGAACGAGCGAAGCAAAGAACGGAGCACTCTCATTGGAGAGCCCACTCGTCAGCGCCTCCTTCGCGCCTGGCGTGGGCTTCGCGACGTGGTCATCGGCCTGAAAGAGGGAAAGCCCTACGAGCTCGGGCCCCTTGCGCCTGTACTCCGGAGGAAGCTCGAACGTGACCACGTGCACCATCGGAAACCCCGTGCTCGGCGAACGCGGCCAGGCGTCCGTCGGAATGGCTGGCGCGTGGCCTCCCGCGTGTCCGGCGAGTTTCGCGTCGGGCCGCGCGAGCTTTGGAGACTGGGCATTTTCCGACCCTCGAGGGTGCGCGGACAGAGCCAAGTTGGATGAGCCGAACAAGAGATCGTAGACGGGCTGGGCCATGCTTCGCGGATAGAGGGATTTGCCACTACGGTCAAGCCGACCAACACGGCGTGTCCCTGCCGGCCTGCCAAATTTAGGTTCAATAGAGCGGCGACGACCACTGTCCGACAAAGCGACGGAGGTCTGCCGGAAGCTCGCGGTGCTCTCGCTGCTTGCAGAGGGGGTGCTCGAGCGCGGCTTTCCGATTTCCGTGAACCATGCCGCCCTCGTTTGGCGTCAGCGAACCGTAGTAGTCAAACGCGCCTCGGAAGGTTCCCCGGTAGAAGAACCCAAGAGCGAGGGGCATATGGCTTTTGTCGAGCTCGGCTTTGAGCTTGCTCACGCGCGAAACCTCGGTCGCGTCGAGATAGGCGGCCTCGAACGTCACGTGGAGCTCCACCGACGTCCAGTCGCCTTCGGTGTACAGAAACTCGTCGACGCGGGCGAGCATCGAGCTGTGCTCGGCGCCGACGTACCACTCGAGGCCCTCACTGTCGCGCCGGAGCTTCGCGCCTGCGAACGTGGCCTTCGAGGACCACGCAAAGGTGTAGTCGCGGTCGATACCCGAAGGTCCGCAGTGCGCGAGACCGAACGCATAAGCCAGCCGCGCGGCTTCCTCGCAAGGGGCTGACGCGTCGGTCGGGCAGTCTGCCGCGGCTTTTCGAAGCTCGCGCAACTCGCGTACGGCGTCCGCCGTCAGGGCCTCATGCGCCGAAGAAGCCTCCCCACTGGCCGAGGGCGCTGCGGCGACCCCCAGGCTCGGAGACGGTCGAGGCGATGGCCTCAAGGTTACGTCTTGGGGAGCTGCACTCGCGTGGGCACGCTCCGCCGCGCTCGGCGGCTTGCAGGACGCGGCAAGGCCAAGGACGACGAGAAGCGAAGCGGCGCGCATGCTCGACACTTTAGCCCTATGAGCGGGCGAACCTAAGGACCACCATCGCCACGACGAGGAGCGCCACGAGGAGCGCCACGATCTTCACGTTGCGCGAGCTCTTCGACGCGTTCGTCGCGGCCTTGGCTTCGGCGATCAGGGCCTCGGGCGGAGGGACGCGGGTTCCTTTGATCCGACAGAGATTCAGGATCACGTCCGACTTCTTCAGGAAGTCGTCGTACTCCTCGCTCGTGATCTCGAGCGGGCGCTGGAACCGCACTTCGTGGGTCATCGCCACGTGCTCGAACGTGCGGAGCTCCGCCGTCGAAAGCAGTCCGTTGACGGTTCCGACCACGAGCGCCGAGTAGCCGGGACGCGTGGGCACGAGACGCAGGTGCTGGAGCGCCTGTTTTCCACCGGCGGTCGATTGCCCCTCGGGCGTGCTGAGCTCCACTTGCCACGCGCCGGCGCCGAGGCGAAAATCCTCGAAGCCCTCGTTGATGGTCTTCGCGACCGAGTGCGCCTGGTTGGCGACACGCGTCCTCAGCTTGTCGAGATCGGACACGGAGTCAGTCTATCGCCAACTCCGCGGTTCGTTTCGGCAATCATCGCTAGCGACGTTCGACCACTTCGTCCTACCTCGACGCGCGGGCGAGCATCTTGCGGGCGCGCATGCGGATAACGCCGAGAAGATCGGCGTCCGTGGCGATGCGCGTGAGCTCGGCCCGGGCGAGCGTGGGCCCGAGATGTCCCTGCATGCGGCGAAGATCGAGGGGTGAGCCGGCGCACAGGCCACCGAGAACGAAGCGCTCCGAAGCCGAGAGCGCGCGTCCCGATTTGGTGAAGCGGAGCTTGCCGATGCCCTTGGCAAAGCCACGGGCGTTCGAGCCAGGGCGTTCAGGGGGCAAGAGGCCTGGAAACACGCCACCGTCGGGCTCGCCGCCGTCCAGTTCGCCCGCGTCGGTCGTGCCGCCGTCGGTGGGGCCGGCACCGACGAAGGCCTTGTACGTGGGCGAGCCTCGGTAGACGAGCTTCTGCGAATCGGTCAAGCGGACGCTGTCGCCCCACAAGGTCGGGAACATGAGGTTGTCTTTGTCGGGGCATCGATCGAGCGTCTCGGGGCGCTCCAGATCGAGGATTCCAGCGCACGAAGGCGTGTCCTCGAGGGGATCGACGAAACCTCCGACGAACTCGGTCGTGTGATTGAGGCCCACGAAATGGCCCACTTCGTGGAGGAGGGCGAGCCCGTCCATGTCCCCGAACGTGTCCGGAGTGAGCGCCAAGGTGACACCACTCGCTTTCGTGCCGGTGCGGGTGGCGGCGCCGGGAATGCCCGAGGCGATTCCCCACGTGCCCTCGCCGAAGTCGAGCTCGTTCGTGAAGAGGATGTGGATCGACTGCTCGCCATCCGAAACCACACCCTTGGAGGCTGCGAACGCCACGTCGAGCGCGCGTTCGGTGGAGATGCGCACGAGCCCCGGATCGGCGTCGTGGAAGGTGACGGCGCCACGCTTGATGCCCGCGGTGGCCTCGAGGGTGCGATAGAACGAATCGAGACGAACCTCGAGCGAGCGGTCGGTGGGGGCCGACGCCGCCGTCACCACGTGCGAGACGTCTGGGTCCTCGATTTTAAGGCCCTTTGGCAGGTAAACGTGCATGTCGGCGGCGCCGCCGTGGAAGACTCCGTCGCCCGAAATTTGGATGCGCGCCTTGGCTCGAACAGCCTTGCCCGCGCGGGACGAGACCGTGATGGACCACGCGCCTGGCTCGAGAGGCATCGTCGACGCGAGCTTGTTTTGGGGTACGGAGGCCGCAGCGATTTCGGTCGCGAGGCTCGTCTCGAACGTGCCACCCAGCACGATGTGCTCGCGGTGGACCAGCTCGCCCGAGGGGCTCGTCATGCTCTCGACGCCGACCTCGTCGTCGGCATCGCCCGTGACGACCACGTTGAAGCCGAGCGCGTTCGGAGGCACCGCGAGAGTGACCGTGCCTCCCGCCGGCACCGTGCCGAGATCGACTTCGGTGGCTTGGGTCTGCGGCGGAAGGGGCGCGCGCGCGTCCGGCACGCGGGCGCCGTCGAGAGCAACGCTCGCGTCGCGCGGCTCGGTCGGCTCGACCACGGTCGTCGGGAAGGGCTTCTGCTCGGTCGTGTCGATCTTCCCTCCGCACGCGTTGTTCGTCGCGCCGACAAAGAGCGCGAGGCCGACCGAGAGAGCCGGCAATGCAAGGTGGCGCGAGCGAAGGCGACGGGTCATCGAGACTCCTTTTTTGGACGTCGGTTTCCTTGGACGCGCCTCGCGAGGGCGAGGGCGCGCTCAGGTGCGACCGCGTAAAGCAGTGTTCGTGCCGCTCGCCGAGGTCCCTTCAGCATCGAGAACGTTGGGGTTTCTCGTCAAGTCGCGCGTGCCAAGCGTGCCAAATGAAACGCCTGCACGGGAGCCGTCAGCCGACGCACGGTGCGTTTCCCCCTGGATTCCGCTCTACCGCGGTCCGGCGATCAACCGTTCGCGCGACGGCGTCGGACGTACGCCCTGGCCACGAGCCACGCGATGCGAGGGAGATGGCGTAGGCCGAGCTTGCTCGACTCGTCGCCGTAGATCGTGGCCACGGGGACCTCGACGATGCGCTTCTTTCGCGCCGCGAGCTGACCCAGAAGATCGTTCGGGTAGCCGAAGCTCGGCCAGAGATCGTCGAGATCGAGCTCGCCCACGACGTCGCGATCGAGCGCCGTGTACCCGCACTGGCTGTCCGAGATATCGAGCCCGATGGCGCGCGCCGTGAGCGACGAAAACACGCGTCCACCGACGTACCGACCGAGCGGCATCTCGCTCACGCCCGGCAGCGCAAAACGATTGCCCTTCACGTAGTCCGCTTGGCCTCGGGCGATGGGTGCGACGACCGCGGGGAGGTCGTTCGGGTTCATCTGCCCATCCCCGGCGAGCACGACGAGCGCCGCGCGTTCTCCGGCATGAATCGAGAGGGCTTCGGTGTAGCCCCGCTTGATGGCCGCGCCGACCCCGAGATTCCGTGCATGACGCACGAGCCGGATCCGAGGATCGGCGGCCTGGGCAAGGCGCACGGCGTCACTCGTGCCGTCGGGGCTGGCGTCGTCGATCACGATGGCGGCGTCCACGAGCGATGGAAGACCCGCCAGAACGGCCCCGATTTGCTTCTCTTCCCGGAAGGCCGGGACCACCACGATGACGCGAATTTCCTCGAACATTCCGACGGTTCCGAATCGGCCGGCGCCGAAAGGTGACGCTACTCTCGAGCACCGGTCTGGTTTTTGGACCGGCGAAAGCCGACGGGATTCAACCCTTGCGTTGCTCTCGCTCCCACCATGACACCTGTTCGTCACGAAGGAACTCTATACGATGGCCCCATGGCGAAGATCCTTGTCATCGAAGACGAGGCCGATATCCAGCAAATCCTCGACTACAACCTTCGCGAAAAGGGCCACAAGGTCACTCTCGCGGGGCGTGGCGAAGAGGGTCTCCGTCTCGTACGCGAGAAGAAGCCGGATCTCGTTCTCCTCGACCTGATGTTGCCCGACATGTCCGGCACCGAAGTGTGCCGGCAAATCAAGAGCGACCCTCAGCTCAAGACCACGCAGGTCATCATTCTCACCGCAAAAGGCGAAGAGATCGACCGCGTCGTGGGCTTCGAGCGCGGGGCCGACGACTACGTCGTCAAGCCGTTCAGCGTGCGGGAGCTCTTGCTGCGCATCCAGGCCATCCTGCGACGCGGCACGCCCGAGGCCGAACCGACCGACGCGGTCCAGTTCGGCAAGCTGAAGATCGATCGCGGCGCTCACCGCGTGTGGTCGGCCGATCAAGAGCTCGAGCTGACCGCCCTCGAGTTCAAGCTGCTCGTCACGCTCTTCGAGCGGAAAAACCGCGTGCAGAGCCGCTCGACTCTCCTGAACGACGTGTGGGGCATCGAAGCCGACATCACGACGCGCACGGTGGACACCCACGTGAAGCGCCTTCGTGAGAAGCTCGGCGAGTCGGGCGACTACATCGAGACCGTGCGCGGCGTCGGGTACCGCTTTGCGGAAACGCCCGAAGCCGTAGGGTGAGCCAGATTGGGCTCAGGCGTTCGCGGTCGCGTATTTCCTCTGTCGCTCGTGCTCTTCGCGCTCGTCGGAATGGGCCCGCTCGTCCAATCCGGTTCGCTCACGCTCGGGCGCGCGTGCATCGTGATCGTCGTGTCGGCGCTCTTCGCGCAGGTCGTCTCGGAGGCTTCGGCGCGAGCATCGCTCAGCTTGGTGAGGCCACTCACCGAAGCCGCCAAGCGCATCCACGAGGGTGACCTCAGCGTCCGCGCGCTCGCTTCGAACGAAGAGGACGAGTCCCGCGAGCTCGGACAGGCCCTCGACAAGCTCGCCGCCAGCCTCGCCCGCACTCTCCGTGAGCTCCGCGCGGAACGCGACCTCTTGAGCGGAGTGCTCGAGGGAATGCAAGAAGGCGTGATGCTGCTCGACGCGAGCGGCAACGTCGCCCTGATGAACCCCGCGTTTCGCGAGATGCTCCTCGTACGTGGCGACCTCGTCGGGATGCCCCTCCTCGAGGTGGTGCGCCACGCCGAGCTGAAGGAGCTCTTCGACCGCGCGCGCAAGGTAAAATCCGCCACTTCCGGCGAGGTCGAGGTCGGCGGCTTGAAGCCTCGACGGCTTCTCGTTCGCGCGACCGCGTTCGAGGGCGAAGGCGGAGGAGTGCTGGCCGTCTTCTTCGACGTGACCGAGATTCGAAGGCTCGAGTCCCTGCGGCGCGACTTCGTGGCCAACGTCTCGCACGAGCTCCGTACGCCGGTGACCGCGGTGTTGTCGGCCGCCGAGACGTTGCGCATCGTCGCCGGCAAAGATCCGAAGGCCGCGGAGCTCTTTCTCGCCATCATCGAGCGCAACGCCGAGCGCCTCCAGAGGCTCATCGAGGACTTGCTCGACCTCTCCCGCATCGAGTCCCGCGAGCTCAAGCTGGCCCCCGAGGTCTTCCCGTTCAAGCCCTTCGCGCAACACGTGGTGACTCTGTTCAAGGAGCGCGCGATCAAAAAGAACGTGAGCCTCCTCGTGGACGTCGAACAAGGCGTCGAGGTGTTCGCCGATCGCCGCGCCCTCGAGCAGATCGTCACGAACTTGGTCGACAACGCCGTGAAGTACTGCCCCGAGGGCTCGAGTGTCACGCTGCGAGGCGCCACCGAGGGACCGCTCGCCCGGCTCACCGTCAAAGACACGGGACAAGGCGTCGAAGCTTCCCATTTGCCGCGGCTTTTCGAGCGTTTTTACCGCGTCGACCCAGGCCGCTCGCGCGACGTGGGCGGCACGGGTCTCGGACTCGCGATCGTGAAGCACCTCGCCGAGGCCATGGGCGGAGCCGTCAAAGTGGAGAGCGAAGTGGGACGCGGCACCGCGTTCACCGTGAGCCTCCCAGCCCAAAAGATCACCCCGCGCGAGCTGACGTCGGCAAGGACTCTGCCCTGATGGTCGCGTGCCACGAGAGAGCACCACGGCTCACGCGCGCCGTTTTTTCGATGAGCGTAGTCACTGCGCTTTTCGTCGCGGCGTGCGCGCGCGATTCTCGTGGTCCGACCGTGCGCGGCGCCGGAGCGAGCCTCTCGGCGCCGCTCGTGTCCCGCTGGGCGGAGGCCTACGTTGGGCCGGGTCGCGTCGACTACCGCGCGATCGGCTCGGGGGGTGCGGCGAAATTCCTCGAAGTGGGCACGATCGACTTTGGCGTACGCGACGTTCCGCTCACGTCGGTCGAGCGCACGCGCGTCCATCTTCCCCTCGTGGAGGTTCCCGTCGCCCACGGCGCGATCGCGGTGGCCGCGAACCTCCCCGGCGTCTCGGACTTGAGGCTCGGACGAGCGACGCTCGCAGGCATATTTTCAGGCGATATCGACCGCTGGAACGATCCGCTCATCGCCCACGACAACCCCTCGAGCACGCTCCCGGACCTTCCGATTCTTCGTGTGCACCGAACCGACGCCAGTGGAACCCTCCGTCTTTTCACCGAGTACGTCGCCGCCTCGAGCCCGACGTTCGCCGAGCGCGTAGGCACGGGCGAGAGCCCACGTTTCCCGAACGCCGTCCGTGCGAAAGGCACCGACGGAGTCGCGCGCGCGCTGAAGGCCACACGCGGATCGCTCGGAGTGCTGGAGCTCGGCATTGCACGGAACAGTGGGCTCGCCGTCGCGTCGCTCGAGGACACGCGAGGCACGTTCGTCGCACCGACGGCGCTCACCTCGCCCGCGACCACGTATCCCCTCGTTAGCACCGTGTACGTCCTCGTGCCGACGGACGCGAGCCCTCGCACCAAGATCGTCGTGTCGTTCGTGCGATGGTCGCTGACCGAAGGACAGGGCCTGCTCGCGGGGGGTGCCGAGCTCGCCACGCTCGCCTTCGGCCCCCTCTCCGAAGACGAGCGCACGCGCGCCCTCGCGCTCCTCGACGCTCGCGATCCCGGTGCCGTTCCGTGAGCGCGAACGCGACTGCAAACGCGAGGAGCACTCGTCTTGGAAAGGCCACGCGCAGCCTCGCCAAGCTCGCCTCGGCCTCGGTGGTCGGCCTCCTCGTCGCCATCTTCGCGTTCCTCTTGAAGGGCTCGCGGATGAGCATCGAGGTCTTCGGCCTCGGATTCTTGTCGGGCACCGAGTGGGACCCTGCGCACGGACGTTTCGGAGCGCTTCCTTTCATTTTTGGGACGCTCGTCTCTTCGCTGCTCGCGCTCGCCATCGCCGTGCCCGGCGGGTTCCTCGTCGCGATCTACGTGACCGAGCTCGGACCGCGCAGACTTCGCGGCCCCATCAGCGCCCTGGTCGAGATGCTCGCGGCCGTACCGAGCGTCGTCTACGGGCTCTGGGGCATCTTCGGGCTCGCGCCGGCGATTCGCGCGAGTGCGCCCAGCGTGTCTCGCGCTCTCGGGAGCCTGCCGTTCTTCCGAGGCCCATCGCAGGGCGTCGGCATGCTCGCTGCGGCCCTCGTGCTGGCGCTCATGGTGCTTCCCACCATCGCCGCCGTCATGCGCGACGTCATCTCGGCCGTGCCCGGGAGCCTTCGTGAAGCCGGCCTCGCTCTCGGAGGGACGCGGTGGGAGGTCCTTCGTCACGTCGTGCTTCCTCACGCGCGCGCGGGCCTCTTCGCCGCGGTGATGCTCGGGTTCGGTCGTGCCGTCGGCGAGACCATGGCGGTGACCATGGTCATCGGAAACAGCGCCGAGATCTCCGCGTCGCTCTTCGCCCCCGGCTACACCGCGGCGAGCGTCCTCGCGAACGAGCTCGCGCAGGCCTCGGATCCCCTCCATGCGTCGGCCCTGTCCGAGGTAGCCCTCGTGTTGCTCGTGGTCACCGTGATCTTCAACCTGGCGGCCCATGGCATCGTGAGGCGCTATTTGCGCCGTAAGACCGCTGGGCTCTCGACCGGCCCTGCCGAGGGCGAGATCGGAGATCCGCCATGAGCGAAGGCGGAACCGAGCGCTCTCTCGCGTCGCGAAGGACCAGCGAAGCGTTCGTCACGGCACTCTCGGCCACGGCCACGGCGCTCACCGTGCTCGTGCTCGCGTCGGTGCTGTTGGCCGTCGTGGGCTATGGGGCACGTGGACTTTCGGTGACTACGCTCACCGCTCTTCCGAAGCCCACTGGGGTCTCGGGCGGGGGTCTCGGAAACGCCATCGTCGGCACGTTGCTTCTGGTCAGCCTCGCCTGCGCGCTCGCTTTGCCGGTCGGATTCCTTGCCGGGGTGCACCTGGCGGAAGCGCGCTCGGGCCGCCTCGTGAGGCTCGCGCGAACCTCGGCCGATGCGCTCGCGGCCGTACCTTCGGTGGTGTTCGGGATCTTCGTGTTCGGAGTGGTCGTCGTGAAGATGAAACACTTCTCCGCGCTCGCCGGGGCCTCCGCGCTCGCGCTCACCATGATCCCCACGGTGGCCCGAGCCACCGAGGTCGCCGTACGCGCCGTGCCCGAGCGACTTCGTGAAGCCGCTCTCGCTCTAGGGGCCTCGCCGTTCCGGGTCATCACGCGCGTCGTCTTGCCGACCGCCGCGCGGGGCATCGCCACGGGGGTGTTGTTGGCGGTCGGACGCGCCTCCGGGGAGGCCGCGCCGCTCTTGTTCACCGCGTGGGAGAGTCGCTTTTTCTGCGACGATCTGCTCGAGCCCACAGCATCGTTGCCCGTTTCGATATTTACCTATTCCATCTCCCCCCACGAAGACCTGCACGCCCAAGCGTGGGCCGCGGCGCTCGTCTTGGTCGCCCTCGTCCTCGTCTTCCAGGTCACCGCGCGGCTCCTCTCGAAGCGCCGCGAAGACTCCTTCTGAGCCATGTCGACTAGCCTCCCTCCCAGCACGCCACCGCCACCGCTCGTCGAAAAGATGCGCGCCGAAAGCCTCGGCGCCCGCTTCCCGGATGCGCTCGCCCTGAAGAGCATCACGATGCCGGTAGTCGAGCACAAAGTGACCGCAGTCATCGGCCCATCGGGCTGCGGCAAGTCCACGTTCATTCGCTGCTTGAACCGGATGCACGAGGTGATTCCGGGCGCGACCTCCACCGGCGACGTCCTCCTCGACGGCAAGAGCATCTACGGCGCGAAAGTCGATCCGGCCTCGGTGCGTCGCAAGGTGGGCATGGTCTTCCAGAAGCCGAATCCCTTCCCCGAGATGTCGGTGAAGAACAACGTCCTGTCGGGCCTCCGCTTGAACGGAATCAAGCCCGCGAGCCAAGACTCCGTCGTCGAAGCCGCCCTCACGCAGGCCGCCATGTGGGACGAGATGAAGGACGCTCTGGGGAGGCCGGGGGGCAGCCTCTCGGGCGGCCAACAGCAGCGGCTCTGCATCGCACGCTGCCTCGCCCTCGAGCCCGAGGTCATCTTGATGGATGAGCCTTGCTCGTCGCTCGATCCCATCGCGACCGCACGCATCGAGGAGCTCATCCACGATCTGAGCGAGCGCTACACCATCGTCATCGTGACCCACTCGATGCAGCAGGCCGCCCGAGTGTCGGATTTTACGGCCTTTTTCTATCTTGGTGAGCTCGTCGAGTACGGTCTGGCGGACGTTCTTTTCACTCGTCCGGAGGATCCGCGCACGGAGGAGTACATTACGGGACGCTTCGGCTAGGGCCTGTCCCTGAATTCCGGACCGAGGTGGAGTGGCGAGTTTTCTCGCGCGCGAACGGGAGCGCGCATGAGGAGGAGGCATACTGCGGCTATGTTGACGACGAACAACGACGAAGGCGCAAAAAAGACGCCGCTCCACCGACGTGGAGCTGAATTCAGGGACAGGCCCTAGTCCGGAGCACGAGAGCGTCGAAAGCCATGAGCCGAGCCCACACCGACCGCGAATACGAAGGCGAGCTCCGCAAAATCCGCGAGCAGCTCCTCCTCATGGGAGCCAAAGTCGAAGAGATGCTCTCCGCGAGCATGCGCGCCTTGGTCGAGCGCGACAGCGACCTTGCGCAACGAACCCTCGAGACCGACCGCCAGATCAACAAGATCGAGGTCGAGACCGACGAGCTTTGCCTTCGTGTGCTCGCGCGAAGGCAGCCGGTCGCGAGTGATCTTCGTTTTCTTACGATCGCGCTCAAGCTGGTCACCGATCTCGAGCGCATGGGCGATCTGGGCGTGAACATCTGCGAGCGCGTCCTCGAGCTCAACGAAGAGCCGCCGCTCAAGCCCTACGTCGAGGTGGTGCACATGGCCGAAGCCGCTCAAGCGATGCTTCGCGAAGCCCTCGATGCGTTCGTCGCCTCCGACGTGGTTCGTGCCGAAGGAGTCATTGGCCGTGACGGCGCAGTCGACGCCTACTACGCGTCGATCTTCCGCGATCTTCTCACGTACATGATGGAGAACCCGCGGAACATCTACCGCGCGACCCGTGTGCAATCGATTGCAAAGTACATCGAACGCATCGCCGATCATGCGACCAACATCGCCGAGATGGTGGTCTTCATGGTGCGCGGCAAAGACATTCGCCATGCGGGCCGGCTCGGCGAACAAAGGCGCAGCACGAAAGGCTCCACGCCGCCCCCTCCCGGCCTCGAGTCCCGGCGGGACTTGAGCGAAAAGTCCCCAAATTCGACCCGGTCCAGCGCCCCCGGAAGTCGTAAAGGGAATTGACCTTCATACGAGGCGCTCCCAGCTTCCAGCGAAGCGGGCTCGGCCGTATGCTCTCGTCCTCGAGGCGACGCTGCCCACGTGCGCGGCGCCACGCCCCGACCTTCGAGGAGATGCAGAGATGAACTACAACCCGTACGCCGCCCCCGCCCAACCGCCGCCCGGAGGTGGCTTTGCACCGCCCCAAGGTACCGACGGAGCTCCGCAACCGTGGGAGCCCGGTGAGGTGATGAGCGCGGCGTGGGGCAAGTTCGGACCGAACTGGGCCACGCTCATCTTCAGCATGGTCCTCACCGGAATCATCGGGTCGGTCCCGAGCTTCATTCCGGCTGGGCTCCTCTCGGCCCAAGTGGTCCAAGCAGGCAGCGACGAATACACCGCCATCAGCCTCATTTGTTCGCTGATCGGGTTCGCAGTGCAGATGCTCTTCCAAGCCGGGCTCATCAAGATCTGGCTCACGGCAGCCAAGGGCGGAACGCCCTCGTTCGGGGACCTGTTCTCCGCCATGGGACGATTCCCGTCGATGATCGCGACCATGTTCCTCATGTTCCTGGGCATCTACCTGGGCATGATCCTCCTCATCGTCCCGGGCATCATTCTCGCCCTGGGCTTTGGGCTCGCGCAGTACTTCGTGGTCGACAAAAACATGGGCCCCATTGCAGCGCTCGGCGCGAGCTGGAAAGCCACCGACGGACACAAGGCCAAGATTTTCCTCCTCGGCCTCATCTCCATCGGCGTCATGCTGCTCGGGTATCTCGCCTGCTGCGTCGGCGTCTTCGTGGCCATCCCCCTCATCTCCCTCGCCTTCGCGATCGTCTACCTTCGACTCACTGGGCAAGATCCGACCTACGGCGGCTTTGGCGGCGGATTCTCGGGCGGCTTTGGCGCTCCGGGCGGACCTCCTCCGGCGGGCGGCTTCGGTGGTCCTCCGGGCGGCGGCTTCGGCGGTCCTCCGGGCGGCGGTTATGGCGGCCCTCCCCAAGGTGGCGGCGGGTACGGTCCGCCTCCCCAAGGCGGGGGCGGTTATGGCGGTCCTCCCGGCGGTGGTTACGGCGGTCCTCCCCAAGGCGGCTACTGACGGCGCTCGCGGACTGAAACTGGGAATGGATGCGCCCTCGACGGACCTTCCGTCGGGGGCGTGTCGCTTTGTCGAGCTCGTTCCCGTTCCGGCTCCCGATCTTCGCAACACGCCGTTCAATCGCGAACGTCGCGGTGTCTATCTTGGATCAATCAACTTCGGAACGGGAACGGGAACGGGAACGGGAACGGGAACGGGAACGGGAACGGGAACGATTCCAAACAGGCGTTCGTCGTAACGACGAAGTTGCAGTACCGTGCGGGCATTCGGCATTTCGAGGAACACTCATGAATTACAATCCCTATGCCCCACCCGAACCACCGCGCGATGGCGCTTTTGCATCGCCCGCGGCTGGAACCCTGAGCGGTACGCCGCAACCCTTCGGCGCGACGGAGGTGATCGGCGCCGCGTGGGAGCACTTCAAACGCCACGCGGGCCTGCTCATCGGCGCGACGCTGGTCATGGGGTTGATCCAAGCCCCCTTCACCTACGCTCCCACGGCTCTCATTATGGCGCAGGTGCTGTCGCCATCGAGCATGGAGTTTCATGTCACAACGCTCGTTTGCTCGCTCGTCAACCAGGTCCTAAGCGCCTACTTGGCGATCGGCTTCGCGCGCATGGCGCTCGCGATCGTGCGCGGGCAGGAGCCCTCGTTTGGCTACTTGTTCGCTGGAAAAGGGGCCGGACGGAACATCGTGCTCACTCTCGGGGTGGGGCTCATCACCACCATTGCGGCCCTGATTCGGATCGTGGCGGCCGGAACGGGTGTCCCCGAGATCACGTTCGTGGCAACGGGATGGACCCTCATCATGTTCATCCCACTCGTCCTTGTTTGGCTCGCGGTCTCACAGGCGTCGTACTTCATCGTCGACAAGGACATGGGGCTCGGCGAAGCCATCCGGGCGAGCATCGACGTGACCCGCGGCAAACGCGGCGAGATCTTCCTCACGGCCCTCCTCGGCGGCTTGCTGTTCGTCGCTGGCGCCTTCGCGTGCGGAATCGGGGTGCTCGTGACGTGTCCCGTCTACCTGATGGTTTTCCCCATCGTCTACGCACGCCTCACGGGCCAGGACCCGAGCTACGGTGGATACGGCGGTGGCTTTGGCGGTTATGGCGCGCCTCCCGCGGGTGGTTTCGGTGGTGGCGGTTATGGCGAGCCTCCCGCGGGTGGTTTCGGTGGTCCTCCGGGCGGATTCGGCGGTCCTCCGCGCGGCGATGGCGGTGGCTACGGTCCGCCTCCCCAAGGCGGCGGTGGTTACGGCGGTCCTCCACAAGGCTACTGACCGCGCTCAACGACGGACGTTGGCACTCGATGCGCCCTCGACGGACGGGGCGTGTTTCTTTGTGGAGGCGTTCGTCGCGAGCGAGAAGTTGCGCTAGCGTGCTCCCAATCGGGGGTGGGGCGTGGACGATCTCGAGCTTTGGACTACCAAACTGCGCCTTCATCGGCCGCTGGATCCCTTCCACGACGAGGTGGGCAACGGTCTCCGTCAGACGAGCTTCCGCTGTCCGGGGACTCGCTGAACGCGCTCTTGCACCACTACGAGACCGTCACACACGAAGCGGCGTTTCGCTCGGTAGGGCGCTCGATCGCCCCGAGCGCATTCAGCCTCACGCTCGAAAAAGACGACATCCTGCTGACCGTGAGCTGTGTCGCTAGTAGCCCCACGAACGCCGCTCCGCTTCTCACGTTCATGGCGGACCACGCGAGGAAGCGCACGTCGTCACGCGCACCGTCCGGCGTGATCGACGCTTGGGACTTCTGCGTTTTGCCGCTCGAAGGGTCCATCCCCGACGCGTTCGAGGACGGCACGCTCAGTCGCTCGTACCGCTTTCTCACCCAAGGCTCGCCGAACGCCGTCGCCACCCACTTTCGGGCCGTGGCGCGCCAGGCAGGCTTGGCCGAAGTGGACTGCGTCGAGAGCGACGGCGCCATTTCGCTCACGCTGCGTGGACTATCGCGCACCCTCCAAGTGTCCGCGTGGGCCGACGCGAGCCTGGGCCCCAAGCGCGCCTGCTACTCCGTCACCCTTCGTCGCGAAGACTGACCGTCTAGTTCGAGGGGCGCAGCCCCTCGAGCTCCTGCGAGATGCGGGCCTGAGAGTCCTCGACTTCTGGTCTAGTTCGAGGGGCGCAGCCCCTCGAGCTCCTGCGAGACGTACGGGCCTGAGAGTCCTCGCCTTCTCCGCTTCGCTACGAAGTCTGCGGGGGTCTCGACCTCGCAGACTCGGCCTCGACCCGGCCCGAAGACGTGTCACCCTGC
>JAYUKI010000177.1:0-20461 GCA_043764595.1 Myxococcales bacterium
TGGCCTCGTCGCTCCGCTCCTCAGACTACGGGAGTAGGCTTCCGGTGCGAGCGAATCGGGCAAAAGCCTCGCGTCGGTCTCGACGGAAGCTGACACACCCATTTCGACCGGGCGCCTAAGGAGCTGCGGCCAAGCCGAGGATCTTCACTTCGGACACGTTGACTCGGTAGAAGGCGCCGCCGGTCCCGCCGGTTCCGCCCGTGTACGTCGCAAAGTGGGAGAACGCGGACATGTTCACGCTCCGCGCATCGTCCAAGATGACCACGCGGTAGGTCTTGCCTTGGGTCACCTTCGCGCGAACGAAGCTCGAGTCGCCCCAGGTGTCCCACCTTCCTCGCTGCGGCATCACGGCGTAGCCTTCGCCGACCACGGCATTCGATGCCGAGTCCTCGACGCGCACGAGCTTCGTCGCACACGTGATGCCCGTCGTGGTGCCGCCCGCGCCATTGCCGTAGCCGAGCTGCACGAGCACGTCGCCCGTGGCTTGTGCCGTGAAGGCCGTGGTCGTGAGCTTGTGGCCAGGATCGCCCCACGCCTCGTAGAACGTGCGACCGTGGTCGGTGACGAGCGTGCCGCCCACGTTGGTGAAGTCGGCCGACGTCTTCGTTTGGATGCGCGAAAAGCCAGCGCCCCAGAAGCACTGCGGGTTCGCACGGTGGGACGTGGTGCCCGACGCGAACTCGGTCTCGACCGTGTAGCAGTAGCTCGGCGACGTGGCGCTCGAGGCCGCATCCACGTAGCTCGTCGTCGACCCCGGAAGGCGCTCGGCGATCTTCTGACCGTCACGGAAGATGCGGTAGGTCACGTCCTCTGGGCGCTCGCCTCCCGGCTCGAGGCCGAGTCGAATTTTTCCGGCATCCAGCGTTAGGCCAGTGAGCTTCGGAGGGCGTGGAGAGAAGATGGTTTTGTAATCCGACACCGTCGTGACCACGGTGGCCTTCTGGGCACCGTCGGCGTCGGGGCCGTCGCCGAGCTCGATCTCGAGGGTGTTGCGATTGGCGAGCTTGGTTTCGTCGATGAGCCCCTCGCCCACCGTCACGCCGTTCAGACGCACGCGCGCAATGGAGTACGCGCCGTCTTGCGAGGCCGACACCGGCGGTAGCTTCACGACCACCGAGATTTTCTTCCCGTGGTACGGAAAGTTGTTGAGCGCGATCGAGTCGGACCCCGAAAGCAGCGTACTTCTTAGCTTTTTCGGGATGTAGGGCAAAAACCGAATCGCCTTGCTCGTCGCCTCGAGCCCGAAGATGCCGTCGTGGACCATCGAGAGGTAGCCGGCCACGCTCCAGAGCTGCCTTCGCGAGTTCACGACCGGACCGCTCGTCGGACCTTCGTCGACGAAGGTCTTCCCGGTCACGAGCTCGAAGTTTTCCATGTTCGAGAGAGAGAGCGCGCTTCCTCGGACCAGAGTGTCGATCGCGCGAAGGGCCACGTCGGCATTCCGAGCCTTCTTGGCGGCTTTGAGCCCATACGCCGTAACGAACGGCCACATGGATCGGTTGTGGTAGACGGGCGTGTCTTGCTCCTGCGGCCAAACCACACCGGCTCCCTTGGGAGTGTGCGGGTAGGTGCCGACGACGGCCTTCGCTTGCTCGGGAGTGGCGACGTCGTAGAGCACGGCGAGAGACGTTCCGAGCCAGTCGAACCTCGAGGCGGGCGCCGAGTCGAGCTCGGTCGTGATCATCGTCGAGAAGAGCTTTCTCTCGGGCAAGTAGAAGCGCTCGCGAATCTTGGTGCGAAGCGCATCGGCATAACCCTTGAACCGCGTGGCGTTCGCGCCGTCTCCACGCTCGGTAGCGAGCTTCTCGGCAACGTCCAGAATCGCGAGGTGGGTCACGTTGGTCGAGAGCGTCCGGCTCTGCGCGATGTGGGCGAGGTCCTGGGACGTCCACGACGGGTAGGTCTGCTCGCGCCAGTCGAGGAACGATTGTTCGCCCTTGTAGAGCCCGTCCTTCGCGTCGAACACGACGGCTCGATCGCGCTCCACCGTGCCCACGATGGCCTCGTAGGCGCGGTCGACGAACGTGCGTCGCGCGTCGCCGGTCAGGTACTTCGCGGTCTCCCACGCGCCGATGGCCCACACCACGCGGTCGGTGGACACGGGCCACGAGCCACCGGTCCCGGTATCTTGGACGATCTCGTCGCCCGTTCCGCTACGACGTGGAGACACCTTAAAGAGAAGCGAATTCTTCGCGCGAATCGGGTCGAGCGCGCCGAGACCGAGCTGGGTCGCGTAGGCCGTGTCGCGCGTCCACACGTAGGTCCACTTCTCGCCCGTTTCGAAGCAGCCCCCCTCGGGGCACGGAAGCGGCGTGCCGTTCTGGAACGCATAGTCCTTGATGGCGGTGACCGAGTTCTCACGCGCTTCGGCGAGGGCCAACGTGTAGAGCGCATCGAACACGTCACTCTTCGTTTGCACGCTCGGCCAGGTCGGCGACTCCGTGACCGAGCGCGTCTTCGACGCTCCATCCCGCTGCGTGACGTTGGTCGACAGGGCGAACGTTCGCACGCAGCCGGCTCCACTCGTCGCAACGTCGGTCTTGTCGGCGCCATCCTGGAACGTCCCAGAGGTCGCCGCGGCCTTGCCGCTGGCCGGAATGCACGCGGGTGTGGTGTTGCCATCGAACGGCACGTCGCCAGGGGAAAGCGCATCGGGAGACGCATCCCCAACGATGACGGGCCCCGTATCTTTCCCGCCGGCGTCGCCGGGCTCGTCCGTTCCGGGTCCGCGGTCGTCGCCGCAACCAGCAAAGAGGGCAAGAGCGACGAGGGTGGAGGAACCAAAAAGAACGGAGGGGCGCACGCGCGTCACTCTGACTTAAGTTACGGAAGACGCCAGCACTTTCGAACACGACAGAAAGACCGTGTTCTCGGACACTTACGCAGTGCGGTACGAATCGAGACGGGTACCGCCTCTCGATGACTTTCACCCAATTTCACGAAGGAAAGCCCTGAGGCGGGCGGCGAGGGCCTTCGGATCGTCGAGCTGTGGACAGTGGCCCATGCCGTGGGGCTCTTCCACCCGCGTGTGTGCCGGCAAGTGCTCTTTCAAAAAGGCGAAGCTCGACCGCGGCAAGAGACGCTCCGAACGTCCCCAGTAGAGCACCGTCGGCGGAGTGATCGAGCCGAGCTCTTCCGGGGAAAAGGGAATCTCGTGGGCGTGATCGAGCAGCTCACGAACGGGCTCTCGACCGATCCACGCGGGCATCTCGTGGGCAAACGCGCGCGCGTAAAACGGGGTGCGATGGTAGACCTTGTCCAAGAAACGATTGCCCGCCGCACGATCGTTCATTCGGAACGTGGAAAGAACGTCGTCGCCGTCTTCTTTCGGGAGCGGCGCGCCCGCGGGGGACAGCAAGAAGAGCCCACGAACGTGGCGTGGCCGAGCGATGGTGTGGGCGATCGCGGAGGCTCCGCCGAGCGAGTTGCCCACGACCACGTGAGGCTCGTCGAGCAACGCGTCGATGGCGTGGGTCACGGCGCGGTAAAGCGCCTTTGGAGTGAGGGGTCGCACGGCAGGCTCGGGCGAAGAGCCATGCCCGGGGAACTCCAGCATGACGACCCGTTTCGAGTCGCGCAGAAGCCGTGCCGCGACGGGCGCATACGCGGTCGCACTTCCACCGATACCGTGAAGGAAAACGACCGGCGGCCCGTCGCCGCTTCCGCGAGCATCGTAGGCGTGGAGCTTCTCGGCGCCGGCGGCCACGGTACGACTGACGAAACCTTGCCCCTTGAGGGCTCGGTGGGCGAAGCGCTCGAGCGCGCCAAGAAACATGGCCATCGTCCGACGGTTATCCCAAGCGACGAGGCTCTTGGGAAGCCCGACGATGCCCTACGCTTCGATTGCACGCACCGACTACCGCCCGAGAGATTTTTGCACCGCGGCGAGCTCGAGCCCGAAGCGGGCGAGATACTTCCGGAGTCGGTCGGCGTCGTTGACGCTTCCCTTGGTTTTTCGCGATTCGGCGAAGAGAACGCGACCTGCTTCACTCAGCGAGCGCGCTTCCTTGCACACCGAAAGAACGTCCTCGAGCTGAACGCGGTCGAAGCGATCGAGGGAATCGGCGTCGGCAACGACTTTGCCCACGAGCTCGTCCCTGCGCTTCTCGGAAGGTCCCGTGGCAAAGGCCTCGCGTAAGCGGCCGATCTCCTCGAGCACGAGCTCCCGCGTGATGCGGCCTCCGTGGGCGAGCGTGCCGAGGCGCGTGACGCTCGCATTCAGATCGCGGAAGTTTCCAGGCCACGTGGCTTCTGGGGAAACCGCGAACGCGAGGAAGGTGTCGCGAGCTTCTTTGCTCCACGACACGTCGGTTCCGAGCACGCGTCCTATTTTTTCGGTCTCGCGATCCAGGTTCGGTGCGAGGTCCTCGAGACGCTCGCGGAGCGACGGCAACCGGAACGTCCAGAGGTTCAAACGCGCGAGCAGATCGTCGCGAAATCGGCCTTCCCGCGCGGCCACGAAGAGATCGGCGTTCGTTCCGCAAAGGAGCTGGAAGTCACTATGGCGCTCCTGGTCGGCCCCCATCGGCGTGAACGTTTTGTCTTCGATCGCGCGAAGGAGCATGGCCTGCTCGTCGAGCCCGAGCTCGAAGATTTCGTCCAAAAAAAGGACGCCGCGGTTCGCACGGAGAAGCTGCCCTTCGCGATCCGCCAGAGCGCCCGTGAACGCCCCTTTCTTGTGGCCGAAGAGGGTGCTCATCGCGAAGTCGCCACGCAGCGTGGCGCAGTTGACCTCGACGAACGGTCCGGAGAGGCCTTGGCGCGCCTTCTTCAAGGCAAAGACCCGACGGGCGAGCGCGCTTTTTCCGGCGCCCGTAGGACCAAGAAAGAGCATGGGAGCCTTCGAGCGGACGGCCACCTCTTCGACGCGCGCGACGAGCGCGTTGTAACCGGGGCTCTTCGTGGCGATACCGTCCTTGAGGAGCGCCGTGGCGCCCTCGTGCTCGGTTCGCGCGCGGTTCGCGAGCTTCTCGTACTTCTCGAGATCGAGGTCGACGATTCCGTAGGTTCCTCGGACCGCGGAGCTCTCCTCGCTCGTGCGCTCGTCGCGCTCGTCCCTTGGCGACGTCTGCAGGAGACGCCCTGGAAAGTGCCGAGACTCGGTCAGCAGAAAGAGACAAATTTGTACGACATGCGTCCCGGTCGTGATGTGGACGAGCACGTCGTCGCGCTCCGGATCCCACGAGCGCTCTTTTGCGAAGTCGAAGAGCTCCGCGTAGACCTCTTCGAAATCCCAGGCATTTCGGAGAGAGAGCGGACGGAGCTGCACGCGTGTCTCGGGCGAAACGAGCTCGATGTCGGAAAGCACGATGCGAGCAAGCGCGGTGTAACGGGGCTCGTGGAGAAGCCAAAGCTCGTCGACCAGCAAGTCTTCGTGTTGGCAGACGGCGACGGTGGGCCGCCAGCGCTCCCAGCGCGAAGGCCCCTTCCCCGCATCGAGATGCGAGCCCAAGACTCCCACGACCACGGTCCTTCGCGGTGAACCCATCGGCCGATGGGAATACCGCGAATCCGCCCGCTTGGGTCCTTGATGCTTCGAGGTGCTCTGCTCAGGAAGCCGGCTCGGCCTTCTTGACGAGCGCCAACACGGTGCGCGCGCCCACTTGTGCGTTCGGCGAGACGGAAAGACTCTCGACCGTACCGTCGAACGGAGCCACGAGCTGAAACTCCATCTTCATGGCCTCGAGCACGACCACGAGCTGCCCCTTCTTGACGCTATCGCCGGTGGCTGCCAGCACCCGAAGGACCTTCCCGTCGATCGGCGCGACGAGGCGCCCATCGCTTTCGGCCGAAGCGGCGCCCTTTCCACGGAACGTAACGTCCGAAAAAACGTGAACGGAATCGCCGACATCGACCCACACAAGACCGGCCGCACGATCCGCGTGGGCGCGAACCCGCGTGCGGACCGAGCCCTCGGACAAGACGAGATCCCCCGGCGCGGACGGGGATCCAGAGAGAGTGAACGTTCGCGTCGCGCCCCCCTCGACCGTGACGTCGAGGACCTGCGAGGTATGAACCCGAAGGTGGACGGTGCGCTCGAGGTCGCCCCAGCCGAGCTTCATCGTCACGGGATACGCATGAGCGCTGTTCCAGCCGGACAAGCTCGAGGATAGCCCTGCCGAAGCCGCGAGCGCGTCGGCGTCGAGGCGGTAAAGCACCGCCGCAGCCAAGGCGAACCGCGCGTCGTCCGGGGTGTGCACGACCGACAGCTTGGCGGCGTCGAAATGCGTCGGGACGAAGGTCGTGGTGTACCCACCCGAGACGAACGCGGGGTGGTCGAGCACCGCGACGAGCAGCGTCTTGTTGGTGACGACGCCGAGAAGGAGCAGGTCGCGGAGAGCCTGCCGCAGCTTCAACCGCGCCTCTTCGCGAGTGGCGCCGTGCGCTATCACCTTGCCCTGCATCGAGTCGTAGAAGGGCGTCGTGTCTCGCCCCTCGCGCGCACCGTGGTCGACCCGTATGCCGCTCCCGGTGGGCAGGACCAAGCGCTCGATTTTTCCCGTCTGCGGCAAAAAGTCTCGCGCCGGATCTTCGGCGCACAAGCGGACTTCGATTGCGTGACCCGAGAAGCGAACGTCGTCTTGGCGGAGAGGCAAAGGCTCGCCCGCCGCCACACGGAGCTGCCACTCGACCAAGTCGAGGCCGGTGATTTCTTCGGTGACCGGATGCTCCACCTGGAGACGCGTATTCATCTCCATGAAGTAGAAGTCGTCCGTGGGCGCGAGCAAAAACTCGATGGTTCCTGCTCCGAGGTAGCCGATGGCACGCGCCGCCGTCACGGACACTTCGCCCATGCGGCGGCGAAGCGCTTCGTCGACTACGGGCGACGGGCTCTCTTCGACGATCTTCTGGTGACGGCGCTGCACAGAACAATCCCGTTCGCCAAGGTGCACGACGTTTCCGTGGGCGTCCGCGAAGACCTGGATCTCGACATGGCGGGCCCCTACGACGGCCTTTTCGAGAATGAGCTCACCGCTACCGAACGCGTTTTCGGCCTCGGACCGCGCAGAGCGTACGGCCTCCTCGAACGCGGCCGCCTCGTGCACGAGACGCATGCCACGACCGCCACCACCCGCCGCGGCTTTGACCATGACGGGGTAGCCGATGCGAGCGGCTTCCTTGGCGAGTGTCCCTTCGCTCTGGTCCTCGCCTTCGTAGCCCGGAATGCACGGCACACCTGCCGCGATCATTCGCAGCTTCGCTTGGCGCTTGTTGCCCATGAGGAGCACGGCCTCCGGCGACGGGCCCACGAAGGTCAGACCGGCCTCGGCACAAGCTCTCGAAAACTCTGCGTTTTCCGACAAGAAACCGTACCCGGGATGCACGGCGTCGGCGCCCGATTCTTTCGCCGCAGCGAGAATGCGCACGGCGACGAGGTACGACTCTTTGGCCGGAGACGGACCGACGTGAACGGCCTCGTCGGCCAGCAAGACGTGGGGGGCGTCCCAGTCGGCGTCGGAGTGAACGGCCACCGTGCGGAGGCCCATCTTCCGGCACGTGTGCATGACTCGGACGGCGATTTCGCCGCGGTTCGCGACGAGCACCTTCGTGACACGAGGGCGATTTTCTTCGTGGTTCATGGGTCCGTCCTTCACATGCGCGCTACGCCGAACGTGGTCTTCTTGAGGGGCCGGGCATCGCCCTCGCGGCACACCGAGAGCGTGAGCGCGAGCACCTTGCGTGTGTCACGTGGATCGACGAGGCCATCATCGAAGAGGCGTGCCGAGCAGTGGAAGGGATGCGACTCCTTGTCGAACTGGTCGATGATCGGCTGCGCCATTTGAAGCAGCACGTCCTCCGGGACGGGGTTTCCCTGCTTCGCCATTTTGTCGCCCATCACGATGGCCATGACCCGGGCCGCCTGCTCGCCGCCCATCACGGCCGTGCGGGCGTTCGGCCAGCCAAAGATGAACCGCGGTCCGAAACCACGACCGCACATTCCGTAGTTTCCAGCGCCGAACGACGCGCCAATCACCATCGTGAGCTGGGGCACGTTCGCGTTCGCCACGGCTTGGATCATCTTCGAGCCGTGCTTCACGATGCCGGCCTGCTCGGCCTTCGTGCCGACCATGTAGCCCGTGATGTTCTGGAGATAGAGGATGGGGATGTTCGACTGGCACGACAGCTGGATGAACTGGGCGGCCTTCACCGAGCCGCGGTCGGTGATGGGTCCGTTGTTCCCGAGGATGCTCACCGGATGCCCTTCGATCATGGCGCGACCGCACACGATCTGCGCGTCGTAGAGCTCCTTCCATTCGACGAAATCGGAGCCGTCCACGATGCGCGCGATGACCTCGCGGCAGTCGTACGGCTTTCGATAGTCGACCGGAACGGCCCCACAGAGCTCGTCAGGCGAGTAGCGAGGCTCTTGAAATCCTTGGATCGGAGCCGCAGCGGGGACCTTCGGCCAGCCGAGATTTTTCACGATCTCGCGCGCACGGAGGATCGCGTCCACGTCGTCCTCGGCCAGAATTTCGGCGGTTCCCGCGACCTCGGCGTGCATCTCGGCGCCGCCGAGGTCTTCGTCCGAAGCGATTTCACCCGTGGCCGCCCGGAGGAGTGGGGGCCCCGCGAGGAACACCTTCGCCTTCTTTCGCACCATGATGACGTAGTCGGAGAGCCCGGGGAGGTAGGCGCCTCCCGCGGTGCTCGAGCCGTGCACGATCGTGACCTGGGGAATTCCTGCGGCCGAGAGCTGCGCCTGATTCCGGAACGTCCGCCCCCCAGGAATGAAGACCTCCTGCTGATACATGAGGTTCGCGCCACCGCTCTCCACCATGAGCACGATGGGGAGCTTGTTCTCGAGCGCGATTTCTTGCGCCCGCAGAGTCTTCTGGACGCCCCACGGCGACATCGTCCCGCCCTTGATGGCGGAGTTGTTCGCGACCACGAGGCATCTCACGCCGGACACGTAGCCAATGCCGATGATGGTGTTTCCGCCCGCAAGCGAGCCATCGCTGTCGTCGTGGTGCTTGTATCCGCAGAGCGTGGAGATCTCGAGGAATGGCGAGCCGCGATCGAGCATGAGGCTCACGCGCTCGCGAGGGAGGAGCTGCCCGCGCTTCTCGAACTTTTCCTTCGCGCGCCCTTCCGTCTCCCGAACCTTGCCCTCGATGGCACGGAGGTCCGCGACGCAGGCCAGCATGTCGGCGCGGTTCTTCGCGTAGGCCTCCGAGGTCGTGTCGACTTTGCTCTGGATCACAGCCATTTGCATCCGTCCCTTCGTTGCCGTCCTCGGACTCGAGCTCGCACCTGCCGGACCAGGTGTCGCAACGACCCAATGCCGCGAGGCGTCCCACGTTTCTATCCGTCCAAAAAAACAAAGCAAGTATGATTGTTTTTGCGCTCGTGGATCGAACATTTCTGCGTCCAGGGAACGAGCACCCGCGATATGCGAGCGTCGACGATTGTTTTTGCTTGCCTCGGAAGGCGTCCCCGCGTGAGGTTGCCCGGATGGCCCGCGCCGAAAAACCCGTGCGAAAAACCCAAGCGCGAAGCGTCGCGACGCATGCCCGGCTCGTCGAGGCCGCCATTGCTTCGCTCACCGAGCTCGGATGGGCGGGGGCCACCATGGCGGTCATTGCAGAGCGCGCGGGTGTCTCTCGGGGCGCGTCCCAGCACCACTTTCGAACGCGAGACGAGCTCGTCACGGCGGCCGTGCTCCACATGAGCCAGGTCCGCTCGGAAGAAATCCGGGGCAAGAAGGCGCGCATCGAGAGAGGGCCGCGAAAGACCTTCGCCGTTCTCACGCTTCTCTCGTCGTTTTACCTTGGGCCACTCTTCGCCGCGGCTGTGCAGCTTTGGGTCGGCGCGGTCTCGGACGCGCGCCTTCGTGGCCTCATCGCGCCTCTCGAAGCACACGTCGGCAGGCAGGCTCACCGGCTCGCCGTCGAGCTCCTTGGTGTGGACGAAAGCGCCCCGGGTGTCCGTGAGACCGTCCAAGGCACACTGGATCTGTTGCGCGGGCTAGGCCTCGCCGATCTCTTGCGCGACGACGGCGTGCGCCGAAAAAAGATCCTTCGCGCATGGGCCGACACGCTCGACCGCGTGCTCCCCTCCAGCCTGCCCAGCCTGCCCAGCCTGCCCGAGCCTTCCGTGCGGCGTGAGGCGAAGTCAGGGCGGACCTAGAGCGACAACCATGATGACTCCCGTCGGCTTTCGCACGTTTAGCGGCGCTGCCCGTCGTTGCTCCTCCCAAGATAGAGGACTATCCGTCGTCGTCGCGCGTACCAGGTGCGCCAGCTTGCTAACCGTGCGAAATCCTCGGTCCGTCATCCTGTTTGTCGCTCTAGCCCACCCGTTTTACGGCTCCGGCCGGGGCAGCGCTCCGCCGACGTCGCTGGGCTCAGGGGCTCGACGGCGAGACGTGTCCCGTCGCTCTCGCGCGCTGGGAAAGAGTTTCGAGACGCTCCACGAAGTCGTCGGCGGCCTCGGAGCCCGCGCGTGCGGCTCGGTCGCCTCGTGCCTTGAGCGCCGCACATGCGACCGCTCCCGCGAGACCAAGTCCCACCACCGTTAGCGCTTGTCCAACGAGGCCCACCGTGACGAGCTCGGACACGTCACCCGAGAGTCCTGTCGGATCCGACAGACCCTGCCGCAACGTGAGCGCCGCCAACAAGAAGCCAATGCTCGACGACAAGCTCGCACAAACCCGCGGAACACGGGACCAGCGGGACAGCTCGTAGTCGAGGTCGGCGAGCTGCTCGTTGAGCTCCGCGACGCGGACCCTGGGATCCGCCTGGGCCAAGGCTCGAACCACGGCGCCTTCCCAGCAGTCCTCCTGCGCAAGACCAGCGGAAACGCGGGCTCCGCGCGAAGCTCCAGCGTCCCCTCGCAGTTCTTCGACGAGCCGAGCCACGTCGAAGCGCGTAGCTTCATGCACGAACAAGAGACGCCGGGCGCTTGCTGCGACGCAGGTGGTCGCAACGAGCACGGAAAAAAGCGCAATCCACATAGTCAGGAACGCTCGGGGCTACGTCGATGGGCGAGCCCGTCGGCTGGCCCACCCGCAGCTCAGAACGGATCGTGCTGCGTCGCTTCTTCGATGCGATCGAGGAAGGGCTGGCGAAGCTCGGCGAGGGTCAGCTTTGCCTGAATCTTGCTGACGTCCACGGACGCGACCGGCTTCTGCACGCGGCCGACGATGGTGACTTCGTTGATCGTGATGACGCCCTTGCCCTGCGCCTTTGCCGAGCCTGGCAGAGCCGCGAGCACGATGCCGACGCCCATCGCGAAGAGAAACTTCTTCATGTTCGGTACCCCTTGAGTCTTCAGATTGTGCGCTGCGCGCGTCACCGCCACAAGGCCTAGGCGCGAGTTACTTGCCGCCGTCCGCGGGCTTGCCGGCGTCGCCAGCAGCGGGAGCTGCGGCCGGCGCGGCGCCCGATGCCGCGGGTGCCGCCGCGGGCGGCGCAGCTGCGGCGGCCTTGACCTCGGCTTGTTTCGCTTTTGCGCGATTCAGGAGGTCGTCGACGTCGTCCCCCTTTTCGGTTTTGACGCCGCGCATTGTCTTGTAAGTATCGAATTCTTTTACGGATTGCGCCGCTTGCTCGTTCGCGTTCATTCCAGGCACGCTCTGCGCCACGAGGTAGAGGAGCCCAAGATTGTAGTGGGCGATGGCGAGCGTCGAATCGAGTGCCAGCGCCTGCTCGAGCTCGCGCTTCGCGTCGGCGGGACGACCCATCAGTCGGTAGCCATCCCCCAAATTCAGGCGAGCGGCTGCACTCTTCGGGGCAAGCTTCGTCGCGCGTTCGAGCACCGGGAGCGCTTCCGCGGCGTTCCCGGCTTCGAGCTTGATCGCTCCGAGCTGAATCGCGCTCTCGACAAGATCCGGACGCTTCGCATACGCCGCCTCGAAGTCGGCGAGCGCTGCCGCGCGACGGCCGGTCTCACGAGCGATTAGGCCGCGAATCAGGTGGGCCTCGGCGTTGTCCTTGTCCCGCGGCGGCGTGGCTTCTCCGAAGCCATCCAAGATCGCCGTGAGCGCGTACTTCGCCAGCTCCATCTTCCGGGCTCGGTAGTGATCGCGCGCGATCGCGACCATGGCCTCTTTGTGGTCCGGGTTCATGCGGAGAGCATCTTGAGCAAGCTGCTGCGCCGTGCCGTGATCCTTTTGGATCGACTTGAGCTCGGCCAGGTACGTCGTGAGGCGGGCGGAATCCGGGCTCTTCGCCTTCTTCTCGGTCATGAAGCCGTCGGCTTCACCAACGTGTCCTGATGCCGCAAGAACGAGTGCGTACGCACCCATCGCAATCTCGTGGTCGGGTTTGAGCGTGAAAGCGGCCCGGTACTCCGACTGCGCCCCAGAAAGATCGCCGAGCCGCTCGAGGACCACACCGAGCGAATAGTGCGGCGAAGGGGCCTTCGGCGCGGACGCCGAGGCGTCGCTGAACCCCTTCTTCGCTCCTTCGAGGTCGCCCTCCATCCACGCGCGGAAGCCGCGCTCGTAGGCGTCCTTGGCGGCGCCGCTGAGACCCGATGTGCCGACGCCGTCGGTGACACCGACCTGTGCGCCGCCCTTGTCCGTCACGGCGCCGCCAGGCCCTGCGTCTTGGCCACCGAGTGGATAGTTGACCGGGGGCGTATCGCCGCACGCCGAAGCGAGGGCCGCCGTGAGTCCGAGACCGGCCAAGATCCCCGCGAGCCCGACGGACGTGCGGAAAGCGTTGCGAAGCGAGCGGGGGAAAAGAAGCGTCATGACTTTCCTCGAAGGAAACGGGCCACGTGGCGGCCTTGGAAGAGCGGAGTCGAAGAGGCCCCGCGCGGTGCACGCGCGGGACGCTCTTTCACGGTGCCGCCGGAAGCGGGGACGGGGCGCCCGAAGGCGGGGGCACTGCGGTTTGACCCGAGCGGGTCTGGACGTATTGGCCGTCCGTGTACGACAGCTTCTTCGTCTTGTCGGTCGGATCGCTGGTGTTCGTGACGTACTGGCGCATCTTCGCTTCGCCAATGATCTCGGTGAAGTACGCGAGCCGGGCCACCGCGCGCTGGATGGCAGCGTTGCGGACGTTGAACTTGCGGGCGAGAGCCACGGCCGTGGCGTAACGGCGAACCATGACTTCGTCGGAGCCGTTGAGCTCCTTCTCTTTTTTGGAGCGCCAGCCCTCTTTCACGGTGTCACGAAGCTCGGCGGCCTTGTCCTCGAGTTCCGGACGACCGCTGTTTTCCAGCGTCTTGATCTGCGCTTCTTGCTGCTGCGTGAAGTACTTCAGCTGCGGAGGAACGAGGTTGAAGAGGCCGGTACGAAGGGTGTCGAACAGGGTTCCTTGACGGGCCACCATCGCGGGAAGCCACTCGGCCGAAGGGTACTTCTGGACGAGCTTGTCGAGCTGCTGGTCCCACTTGTCCGCTTCGGCGGCGTTCGCTTGGTAGCGACCCTTCTTGCCTTTGCCGTCGCCAACGATGTCCGCGACCGCACCTTGGTACTTGTGCTTGGCGTCGACCTCGTAGTCCTTGCGGATTTGAGCGTCGATCATCTCGAACTCTGCCTCGGCGACGTAGTCGACGAACGGTGGCGAGAGGGCTTCGGGCTTGCCGTCTTTGCCGTTTCCACCCTTCACGCGAAGGTCTTCCCAAGAGGACACGATGCTCTTCAACCAGCGGTCCCGTCCGGGCTCGTTGCTGGCCTTCATCATCGCCGCGACCGAGTGAGCGGATTCGACGACGTATTTGAGAGCCGGTGCGTTCGACCGGTAGGTCTGGAAGTAGCGCGCGAGCGCCGTCTCGGCGTCGATTCGGAACTGACGGTTCGACCCGGTGTCGGCGCCTTGTGCGTTCCACTGTTTGTGGTCGAAGTCGGCGAGCAAGTAGTCCGCGTTCGCCTTTTCCTCGGCGGTAGGGGCGAGCTTCATGAACGACTTGTGCATGGCCGACATCTTGTCGCGTTGGCCCATGCTCGCGTAGAGAATCATCGCGTTTTTCGCGGCGACCTTGCGCTTGTCGGGAGCGAAACGCTCGTTGTTCGCGACCTTCTCGTAGGTCTCGGCGGCGCGCTGGTAGTTGAAGAAGGAGTAGTAGGTCGTGCCGAGCGCGTCGTACGCGTCGTCGAGATACTTCAACCGTTCCGCGTACTTCTTCGGGTCCGGTGCGACCTTCGCCTTCGCGTCGCCCTTTTGGAGCTTCTCGAGGCGGTCTTCGCTCCCGTATTCGCTGATGAACTTGTTGTAGAGCTCGATCGCTTTATTGAACTCGCCGACCTGCTTGTAGGCATACGCGGCGTTCATCGCGGCTTCAGGAGCCTCGTCGCGTGCGGGTGCCGCCACCAGCGCCGCTTCGTACATGCCAGCGGCTTCGCGCCAAAGCTTGTCACGCGCGGGTCCGGGCGGAGCGGTCTTCGCTTCCTCGAACTTCGCGCGAGCGCGAACGAAGGCCGCCTCTTGCAGGGTCGGGTTGACGATGAGCGTGGCGGTGCTGGTCTGAGCCGAGTTCATCGCGCACGACTTGGCCTTCTCGGCCTCCGCGAGCTCGGTCGAGCGCTTGGCATCGCGCGTGAGGTTGCTCATCGTGATGAGCTTTTCCCACGCTCGGTAACCGAACTCGTCCTTGCCGCAGTGCTCCTTGTACATGGGCTCGAAGCGCGCCCGGGCGAGCTCGAACTGGCCGTAGAGGAAGTACGTTTCCCCCGCGTAGTACTGGTAGTCCGTCGCGTGCTTCTGCAGGTCGAGGTTCGCGGGAACACGGGCGACGTACTCGTCACGCGCGACGATGCTTTGCTGGACCACGGGCGGTACAGGGTCGGCGACCACCTTGCGCGTTCCCAAGTCGGGACCGTCGAACTTCACTTCTTCGCGGCGCGCAACACCTTGCGACCCCTTCGAGTCGTCGAACCGGTGATAGGCAATGTCACGATCGACGTCGCTGACGTCGACGACAAAGAAGGCCGCGTTGTCGAGGTACTTGTCGTCCTCGTTCGAGTCGCGAACGTCGATCGCCGCGGCGAGGGCGTCGTCGATTTCCTTGCGGGTGGGCTCGCCGAACTTGTCCTTCTGGAGCTTGTTCAGGATGACCTGGATGCGCACTTGTTGCCTGCGGGAGTCCGCGAGCCAGTAGCGGGTCTCGTACGCGTCGGGCGCGTTTTCGTCCTGCTTCAGGTAACCGTCCCAGCCGATCGCCGCGAGCTTGTATTCTGCATACGCCCGCGTGAGAAGGTCGAGCTGCCGACCCGCATCGCCGGTTTCTTGGGCCGCAACGAGCGCCGCCTTGCCATTGTTCGTGTGTTGCGCCGCGGCTTGGCGCAACCCACCACGGACGAGACGCTCGGCGTTCTGGATGGCCGCCGGGTTGTCCTTGTTCGCGTCGACCCAAGGCTTGTTGCCGACGTAGTTCGCGAGCGCGGTTCGAGCCTCGAGAGCTTTTTGCGAGGCGGCCTCGTGCTCGGGCGTGCCTTGTTTTTTACTGAGCGCGAGCTGGTCGTACGTTTCGGCAAGACCGTTCTGGACGTCCGGCGCCGTCGGGTCCATGGGCCATTTCTGGAGCATGGCCGTATAGACTTCGATCGCGTTGTTGAACTGGTTCAGGCTGCGAAACTCGCCCGCGAGCGCACGGTAGATCTCGATCGTCCAGGTCTTGTCCTGGGGAATCAGGTTGGGATCGCGCACACGATCGACCGCCACATGGAGCTTCTTCTCGGCCACTTCTGGCCGGGGCTCGGTGTCCACGATGTCCGGACGCTGGATGTACGGATCGTCGGCGCTCGGACCTTCGAAATCGACGTTCGTGAGCGAGCCCGCGATGTAGGTGTATGCCTCACCACGGAAGTCGGCACCGGTGTCGCCGGTGATCTTCTGCTGCTCGTCGGTGTAGTTCAGGAGCTTGACGAACTCTTTCGTCGCTTGCTCGTACCGCTGCTGCTTGAAGAGAGTCCACGCGTACTTGTAGAGCGACACGCCATAGAGCGGCGGCTTCTTGTACTTCATCGCGCGGGTGTAGGCGCTGGCGGCACGGTTGTAGCCGTACACGCTCGCAGGCTCGTCACGCACGTATCCGCTGCCCTGGTCGAGCTGGTCGAACTCCCAGTTGCCGATCTGCCACCAGATTTCGGCTACGTACTTCGGGTCGTCGCCGGGAACCACGTTCGGCTGGGGCAAGTACTCGCAAGACGCGGGGAAAACCTCCGTGTACTTGCTGTCCGGTCCGCCCTTTTTCAGGCTCTTCGGATCGCGGTTCGTGTTGCGCCATGCGGCCCAATACGTCTCGTCGTGATCTTGCGGGAGCGGATTGATGCTGTCGCGATCGGGACGCTTCGGGTCGGGGGGCGTGGGATACGGGTACTTGTTGCGGCACACGAGCGAGCGCCAAACTTGCTGGCCTTCGTCCGTGCGGCCCGAGTCCACGTAGGCGTGACCCAAAAAGTAATAGACGCCTGCGAGCTCCCGATACTTCGGGAACTCGTTGATGATGCGCTTATAGAGGCCAATGGCGTCCTTGAGGGACACCTCGAGCGGCTCGGTCGTGTCCTCGGAGCGGGCACGTTCTTCGTAGAGCGCCGCGAGCCGATACATTGCATCGGGCGTTGCTTCGGGTTGCGCGCGCGCGCCTTGGTAGCGCTCGATGAACTCCTGAAGGCGCTTGATGGCGTTGTCGCGGGCCTTTCGAAGCTCGGCTTTCTCGATGATGATTTCGCCGTCGAGACCCGCCAAGATTTCCTTCTTCTTGGTCTCGTAGTGCAGCCGAATGATCGATGTAACCGCGTCGCGGTAGTCTTTCGCGCCCTTCTCGTAGACCCCCATCTGGCCACGCATTTGCTCGAGAGCTGCGAGCTGCTGGGGCGTGGGCGGCGGCGGCGGCGGCGCGGACTTGTGGAGAGTCGGCGCGCTGGAAGGCGCCGTCTGCATGCCTTGGATTTGGTCCGGCGCACCGGTTGGCAGCGGCGCTCCGGCCTCTTCGGCCAGCCGTGCTCCAGCATCGCCCGCCGACGTGGCGCCCGCATCTCCGGCCTTCGGAGGAGCTCCAGCATCGCCCTTCGGGGCCGCAGGCTGTGCTGCGCCGGACCCGACGTAGAGAGCAAAGCCCCCGAGGGTCAAGAGGCTGAGCGTCGATCGTTTCAAGATGTTCTTCATCGTCGAGTCCCCACACGTCCGAAACTGGGTGCTTGAGGTGCCGGCAATGCCCGGCGGAAGTCGCGTTCGATTCGGGCAGGTCGGGTGCCAAGGGACACCCGAGCCCGCAAGCGCTACTTCAGCGGCTTGCCCTGGGTGTCCCCGGAATCGTCGAGCACCTCACGGAGCTCTTCGTCGAGCAAAGTTTCCTGCTTCGCGCGCTCGGTCTGGAGCGTGTGCACGCGATCCAGCTCCTCTTCGCGAACCTCCCACGCCTGCTCCGTTATGCCCACATCGGCCCGGAGCACGATGTTGCGAAGCTTGTCGCGCACGATCTCGAAGTTGCGCTTCGCCACCAAGCCGACCAAGTCTTGCGCCTCGTTGTCGAGCGCGGCCAGCTGGATGTTGTAGCCGTTGATCTTCGTGCGTTCCGCGTCGATTTTTTCCTTCAACGCGCCAACACGGGAGGCCACTTGGGTTTCAAGTGCCGCAAAAGCCGCGGTGAGGCGGTCTTCGGTTGCGCGTGCTTGGGCGAGAACCGGCCCAATTTGCGCTGCGAACGCGGCCGCGCCCGGCCCCGCTTGCCCTTGGGCAGCAAAACGAACTTCGCGGTCGAGGGCATCGCGGAACTGTTGTCGCGCCAACGCATCATTTTGATACCGGGCGTCGCCGAGACCCACTTGGAGCCGGCCGGCTTCGATGAGGCGCCGCAGGTCCGTGATCTCCTCACGACGCTTCTTCAGCTCGCGCTCGTTCGCTTCGAGCTCGTCCGCGAAGCGCTTGGCGGTTGCAGGGTCGCGGGTCACACCGCGTTGGGCATCCTCTTTGAGAACGCGTCGCAGGCCGTTGACGGTGGCGTTGAGGTAGTCGACCTCGACGCCTCGTCGCGTGAGCTCTTGGGAGAGCTTGTTCCATTGGCGCTGGCCGTCGTAGTCGCGTTCGGCGAACTCGCCGGACGTCGTGGGCAAAACACCAATCATTCCCATCAGTTGACGGCGCTGATTTCGTGCCTCACCCATGTCGCCAGCGAGGTTCGTCGGCTCTTCGCCGTCGAGCTCCTTCGCGAGCGCCAGGCGCGCTCGGGAGAGGCGATTCATGAGGCCGAGGGCCTGCTCCTCACCCGCAGCAAGCTCGGGGAACGCACGAACTCGATTCGATGCACCGAGGATCGCGAAGAGGCGATCGACGAGCACGTAGGACTGTCGGATCAGCGCTTTGCACTGATTCACGTCGTCGATGACGCGGAAGGCACTGGGGCCGTCCTCGGCTTCCCGCGCCCAGCGGATGGCCAATGGCGGAAGCTCGTCGTTCTGGTCGAGGATGTCGAGTTGTTGCGCGGCGAGCCGCTCGTAGAACTTTCGCGAGTCCTTCGTTCCGTCGAGGAAGGCTTCCACCTTCGCACGCATCGGCTCGAACTGGTCGCGAACGCTCTGGTAAAGCTCGAGGGACTTGTCGAACGAGCCTGCGCGCAGCAGGAGGTCGGCGCGAAGAAGAGTTCCGTCGCCCACGAGCGGGGAACCAGGATCCGAGACCTGGAGAACTTCCAAGGCTCGCTCGGCCCGCTGCACGTCGCCAAGGCGAACGTACACCCACGCGAGCTCGTAGAGCATGGTGTCGAACTCGGGTGAGCCGCGGCCCACTTTGGCGTACGCCTCGCTCGCCTGCTGGTAGTTCTCCATCTCGTAGAAGAGACGCCCAATGGCCATCCACGCGAGGTCGATGACGTGGCGGTGCTCTTCGGTGTCGGGAGGAAGCTCGGCCACTTGGCGGAAGGCGTCGATGGCAGCCTTGTAGCTCTTGGCAGGAGGGCGTCCGCCGGGAGCCGCGGCGACGGGCTGAGAAGCCGTGCGCATGGCGACGAGACCGATGAAGTAGCGAGCTTGGTGCGAGTACGCATTGCCCGTCCCGACCGACTGAAGGGCCTGCGTGGCGTTCGCGTAGTCCTTCTTCGCGTAGTAAGCCTTGCCCTTCGCGTAGAGAAGCGCGGCGTCCACTTGTGCCGGGGGCACCATGTTGAGCTTCGCGAAGACCTCGTCGAGGCCCGCGAGGTCGTTGGTTCTCAGCGAAACATCGACGAGCCGCGCGAGCGCCTTGCCGAAATACGGTTGAAAACGACCTTCGGAACCGCGCTGGACCACGAGCCGATAGTCGCGACGCGCCGAAAGGTACTCTTTCGCGGCATAGAAGGTCTCGCCTCGAAGCCAAAGGGCGTCGGGGAACGATGGGGTGTCCGGGAACTCCTCGAGAATCTCGCCGAACACGACCGTCGCGCGCGCGTAGTCTTTCGACCGGAAAAGCAGCTCGCCGTTCGCGACGCGTTGTTCGGCAGAGAGACGCTGGGCCTTCGACCGTTCGACGGCAGCTTGAACGCTGCCGGACTCGTGATCGACCGTGGCTACCTCGGTCTGCGCCGTACGGACGGCGGCGCCGTCGGCGGCTCGAGCATCCGTGACCCAGCCAAGCAGCAAAGGAAGGAGCAAAGCCCCCGCCCCCGTGCGAAGCCGAAGCTTCTGGGAGCTCACTACTTTCCTCCGCCGATGGAGAGCGAACCGCCCACGCCCGTGGACGCGGGTGCTGCAGCACCCTTGGGGGCGCCCGCTGGCGCAGCCCCGAGAGGCTGGATTTTCTCGTTCCACTCGAACTGCGGGCGTTGCTCGAGGGGCGTCGTCACGCCGCCCTTCTCGAGCGACGTGCCCGTCACGACGATGGCCTTCCCTTCGACCACCGTGAACGAGTGGGCATTTCGCACGTCGAATTTGTAGCCACGCAGGTAGGTGAAGACGCCGTAACCGTTGCCCTGGAACTGCAGAACGGCTTGGACCATGTGATCGCCCGGCGGCATGGAGCCGCTGAACAGCGGAATCTCCTTTTGGTCGGCAAGGACGCCTGTTTCGTCTTGGCGGTTGTACTGGACCGCCCCGTCGATGATGAACGCGGCCTTGATGAGGCGGAACGCGCTCGACATCTCGTTGTGGAAAATGATCTCGGCGCGCGAACCCGCTGCTCCACCGGTCAGAATCGTGTCCGACAAGAGTGAGAGGCGGGTGTGGCTGCGCCGAATCTGGTCCTTCAGCTCATCCACCCGAGCTTCGAGATCACGAAGTCGCACCGAGTAGGTCGCACCGTCGGCCTGCGCCGGGATCGGAACGGCAGGACCGCCCGCGCCCGGAGTCGCAGACGCAGCGGGCGAGGTTCCAGCCGCGGCAGACGTCGAAGGAGCCACCGCCGATCCAGAAGCTGCAGCCCCGGCAGAAGCCGCCCCCTTGGCCACCGGCTTGGCAGGAGCCTTGGGCTGCGCGAACGCCGTCACCGAAACTCCCAAGGCCAGGAAGAAGGCCAGCCCAATCGCTTGACGTCGCATCGCGTGCTCCCCTTATCCGCCCCCAAGGGCCGGAACGTTTCTCGAATATCGAAGGTAGGTGTCG
>JAYUKI010000178.1:0-1653 GCA_043764595.1 Myxococcales bacterium
GAACGAGTCAGTTCAAGGAGCACGTCCGAGCGGTCCTGCTTCAAGGAATCGCCGTCGCTGGATTCAACGTGGTCGACATGCATGCGCTCCACGAAGGGCTCGGCGTACCCGTCGTCGCGGTGGCTCGGCGAGAGCCCCGGTGGTCGCGCATCAAGCACGCGCTCTTCGCCCACACGAAGGGTGCGGAGCGAAAATGGGCACTCATCGATGCGGCAGGAAAGATGGACCGTATCGGCGACGTCTTCGTCCAGCGTGTGGGAATCGGCATTCCCGAGACCAAGGCCCTCCTCGCGGCCACCACGCTCCACGGGAGTCTCCCGGAGCCCCTTCGCCTTGCGCATCTCGTGGCCGGTGGAGTGACGACGGGAAAGAGCCGCGGACGGGCGTGATGGGGGCACTCTATCCGAAGATTCCCCATTTGCCGGGATCGCGAACGGGAAAGGCGGACCGCCACGTCGGGCGCATTCGTGGCGAGTCTCTCACCCTAAAAGCAACGGAAGGAGCCCGCATCCTGGTCGAGGAAAAGCTCGATGGCACGTGTGTCGTGGTGGTGCGCGAGGGCACGACGGTGCTCGCCCACGGACGCGATGGTCGGCCGGCGCACGCGTCACGCAACCTCGGAAGGAGGCTCTTCGCGCAGTGGGTGCAGGAAAGGCACGAGCAATTCCTCGCACTGCTCGAAGACGGGGAGCACGCATGTGGCGAGTGGCTGCCACTGGCGCACGGAACACGGTATGGCCTCGCGCACGAGCCATTCGTACTTTTCGATCTCGTTCGTTTCGGCAAGGCCGTTTGCCGGGATTGGCTCGTCGAGAAGGCGACTCGCACGGGATTCACGACTCCGTGCATTCTACACAAGGGGGACGCTCTTCCTACGGCTCTGGCTCTCGAGCTACTTGGAGAACGAGGGCACCATGGCGCGGACGCCGCGGAAGGTGTCGTCTATCGCGAAGAATGGCCTGACGAGGGCGCATGTTCCTTCGTCGCCAAGCTCGTTCGAATGGACAAGATCGACGGCCTCTATCTCGCCGATCACACCGGGCAGGGCCACCTCTTCAACACCTGGCCGGGAAGCGAAGCGTGGCTCGCTCGCGCGCTGGCCGAAGACGATCGAGCGGGGCACGAACCATGATGGAGATGCGGAACATGAGCTAGCATTGGAGCGGGTACTCTCGCCGCGACGCTTCTCGCCATGTCGACCAAATCCCTCACGTTCATCACTCCGAATGGCTGGAAGCACGAAGAGGTTCGACGTCTCCTCGCGAGCGTCGATGTCCATTGGTCGCGGGTCGCGCTCCCTTCCCCCGCCGGACTTTCCCTCGAAGATACGGCGCGTGGGCGCGCTGCAGCGGGATTTGCCATTCTCGGTGCACCGTGTTTCGTTGAAAATACGGAGCTCTTCGTCGAAACGGAGGAGCACGGGCTCTCGTCCGGTATGCGCGGTGGCTCGGCGAAGCGGCTCCTCGAAGGCCTCGGTGAGGAGGGCTTTTGTGTCCGATTCGCAGGGCTCGCCGCGAGCGCCCGCATCGTCGTGGCCCTGGCGCTTGGTCCACAAGCAAAAGGCGCCACCGTTTTCGAGGGAAGTCTCGATGGCTCGATTGCACTCACCCCGAAGGGCGAAGATGGATATGGCTGGGATCGAGTGTTCGTTC
Organism: Myxococcales bacterium; assembly: GCA_043764595.1. Lineage (GTDB taxonomy): Bacteria > Myxococcota_A > Polyangia > Polyangiales > Polyangiaceae > JAAFHV01. The sequence goes on from JAYUKI010000178.1 coordinate 1,653, forward strand.
C
>JAYUKI010000179.1:0-5457 GCA_043764595.1 Myxococcales bacterium
GCGGACGCAGCAATGCTCGAGACCGCAGAGCTGGGTCAGTCTCTCAGCAAGGAGGCGTTCGGCAAGCAGAGCAAGGCTCTGCGCGTCGAGCTCCTGAAGGTGCAGCGAGAGCTCCTCGGCGCCGACTGGCCCGTCATCATCCTGATCGGCGGCGTGGGGACCGCGGGCAAAGGCGAAGTGATCAACCGCCTTTTCGACTGGATGGACGCGAAGGGCCTCACGAGCCACGTGGTCGATGCTCCGACGCAGGACGAGCGCGAGCGACCGGAGTACTGGCGTTACTGGATGGGGCTGCCCCCGAAGGGCATGATCGGCATCTTCCTCGGCGGCTGGTACGCGCCCGCGATCGACGCCCACGCGTCTGGCGGCCTGGACGACGACGCCTTTGGCATGGCGCTTCGGCGCGCGACCATGTTCGAGCGCGACCTCGCCAACGACGGAGCGCTCATCATCAAGATCTGGCTGCACGTCAGCAAGAAGGTGCAGAAGAAGCGCTTGATCAAGCTCGGGAGCTCCGCCGCGACGCGCTGGCGCGTGACGAGCGACGACTGGGCACGCCATGCGCGCTACGACGCCTACCGCAAGACCTGCGAACGGGCTCTGCGCGAGACGAGCACTGGCTCCGCGCCATGGAGCGTCATCGATGGCGGCAACGCGCGCTTTCGCGACCTGAGCGCGGCACGCACCGTGCTCGATCGCATTCGCGAGAGGCTGGCCGCGCCCGTGCGGCGCGAGCGGGGTCACGCCGAGTCCACGGACCTGGCCAATCCCGTCACCATCCTCGACTCACTCGACCTGACGAGGAAGGTGAGCGACGCCGACTACGCGAAGGAGCTCGAGCACTGGCAGGGCGAGATGAACCAGCTCGGGCACAGGGTGAAGAAGAAAGCGCGCGGCGTCATCGTGCTCCTCGAAGGCTGGGACGCGTCCGGCAAGGGGGGCGCGATCCGGCGCGTGACGCAGGCGCTCGACGCTCGGCAGTATCGGGTCATTCCCGTCTCCGCACCCACGGACGAGGAGCACGCGCGCCACTATCTCTGGCGCTTCTGGCGTCAACTGGGTCGGAGCGGGGGGTTCACGTTCTATGATCGCAGCTGGTATGGACGCGTGCTGGTCGAACGCGTCGAGGGCCTCGCGAGCGTGCGCGCGTGGCAGCGCGCGTACAAGGAGATCAACGACTTCGAGGAGCAGCTGGTCGAGGACGGCATCATCCTCTTGAAGTTCTGGCTCCACATCAGCCGCGCGGAACAGCTTCGCCGCTTCAAGACGCGAGAGCGTGAGCCTTGGAAGAACTACAAGATCAGTGACGAGGACTATCGCAACCGCACGTTGACGAACGCGTACGAAGCCGCCGCCAGCGACATGATCGGCCGCACGTCGACCGAGTATGCGCCGTGGGTCCTCATCGAGGCCGAAGACAAGCACTTCGCACGCATCAAGGTGCTGCGCGAAGCGTGCAAGCGCATCGCCGCGAGGCTGTGAGCCCAGCTCCTCGCCGATATGGGCACAAGTCACTTCTGAGCGGCCCGAACCGCTTCTTCGCGGCCTTCACGTGTCACGAGGCAAACGCGCTCAGATCAAAGATTCGCCCCGACTCGATGTAGACCTCGAACGTGACGTAGCCGCGGGCGCACCCCGGCCTTCGCGCGCGCCCTGCACATGCCCTCTACTCGGCAGCCTCGACGCTACTGGCACTTCGCCGGAGCACACGACTTGCCCAGTACGGAGGTCCTCGCGTGGGCGTCCGCTTCGGCACGTCGGTCGGCTCGCCGATGCCGCGCAGGTGGCCTCGAGGTATTCGCGGTGGCCCGACAGCGCTACCCTCAACGCATGCGACGGCACGTCGCGCTGCTCGTGGCGCCAAGAACACTCAAGAAGGCTCGAAGGATGGCTCGGGCGACCGTTGGAAGTCGACCTTGAGCGCGCGCGTGCTCCGCACCGAAGAAGAGCGCCGCGCGTTCGTGGCCGAGCACACGGAGCTCGCGCCGGTCCCGCTCGTCCCCGAGATTCGGCTCTATCGCGCGCAGGCGGTTGGTCCCGTGTGGTTCGAGACCGCGCGTTGGCTCGACGACGACGACGCGGACGTTCCGTTCTGGTGTGTGCCCTGGGCAGGAGGGCAAGCCCTCGCGCGGTACGTGCTCGACCATCCCGATCTCGTGCGAGGCGCGAGAGTGCTCGATTTTGCCTGCGGAAGCGGGCTCGTCGCGATCGCGGCGGCCCAGGCGGGCGCCCACGTGCACGCGGTCGACGTGGACCCTATCGCGCGGACGGCGACGGAGATGAACGCGGCACATCATGGCCTATCCCTACGCGCGACGACACAAGACCTGGTCGGAGATTCGCTCGCCAACTACGACGTGCTCCTCGCGGGCGACGTCTGGTACGAGCCGCTCCCTTCCGCCCTATTTCGACGCTGGTTCCGCTCGCTCGCGACGACGAAGCTCGTCCTCACCGGCGACTCGGGCCGCCCGTATGCTCCTCGCCGCGCACGCGAGCTCGCACGATACGAAGTGCCTACTCCCTTCGAGCTCGAGGCAAGGGAAAAGAGGACGGCACGTGTCCTCGCGATCGAAGCGAACGTCCCCGCACGTCGGCGACGCTTCGGGGCCTAGAGCGATCGTGCGCCTTGCGCACGTTTCACTCGGGGCCATCGGGAACCCGCCAGGTGCCTAAGCCACTCGGGGATCGGATGCGGCGGGCCGCAGTCCGTCGCGATGTTCGCGACGGCCGCAGAGTCCGACGGGTCCGGTCAGAAGTCCGATTCCATGCTGGCGACGGTAGCCTCGACGTTGTCGAGCTTCTTTTCGCACTCGGCCTTCGCCGACGACCACTCCGCGTTCCCGCTTGCGCCCAATCCGTTCACCTTGGAGGACGTCTCGTCGCGCAAGGTCGTGAAGGTCGCGTAGTGCGTATTGAAGCTCGACGCCTTCGCCCCCTTGAGCTTTGCGCTCTTCGTCTTGAGCTCCCTCACCTTGGCGTCCGCCTTCGCGAGCCGCTCCTTCGCCTTGACGTCGAAGTCATGACGGTCCTGGGCGAGGTCCACGTGGGCATGATGGACGTCCTTCGTCGCGTCCGAGGTCGCGAGGGTCTTGTCGGCCTTGGTCTCGGCGCGCGCAGTCTCCGCATTGCGGGTGGTCTCAGCGTTCTCGTCCTTCTCCTTCGTGAGTGCCTTCTGGTGATCGCTCGTGAGCTCGGCCTCGGCCGCACTCACCTTCTTGCTTGGATCGCTCGCGCAGCCTGCGATGGCGAAGACGCTGAGAATGCTGGCGATGGAGATTCGATGGAGATTCATTCGGTAGATTCCTGGGTAGAGATTGGCCACGACGGTCGTGAAGGCGGCGCCGATCCACATCGGACGGATCGGGCTCCCAACGTGAGCGCGGTGCGAGAAGCCCACGCCAAAGCATCGAACGTGCCAATGGGCTGTTCGTCGAGTCTCCGCAGAAAAGCGCACGCGGATGTGAGGGCTCGAGGCGCCTCGTGGGGCGTACCTCCATCGAAGTAAAGCGAGGCAGCGTCAGTTTGATTGACTCGTGCGCTCTCGCCGAGCCCAAACCGAAACACCGATCCGCGGCGTGGCACGCGGATGGAAACGCAACCCGCGCGAGAGCCGAGACTGCGACACCCGAACCTCCTTCGAGAGACTCATCGCCGCGACCGCGTTCGGCGGGGAGAGTCGTTGCACCGTCTTCGCTTTGAAGCTTTCCGTGTAGATCACGAGAAATTCCTGATCACGACCCTTGAGAGAAAGGAGCCCTCACGCCACTACGCGGAGGCGACAACTTCTCTGACACAGGGGACCTTGACATCGCCGCAGTCCTCACGCCTTTAGGGGTCGATGAACATCGCGAAGAAAGCAACCGGACGTGGTGGGCGCGTGTTTGGTGTCTTCGTCCTTGTCTGCGTGGCGGGCGCCCTCGGCACGCACTTCTTCGCTCGATCGGCACCGCCCCTTGCGCGCACGGTTGACCTTGTCGAACGAGACCCCAACGTGACCAACGTCGTCGGCAGCCCCGCGTCCGTCTCGCTCGTGACGACGCGCAGGCTTCGGCGAGACATCCTCCACGCGATGTCCGGCCAAGATTCCGTGAGCGTCTTGTCGACGGTCAAGGGGCCGAAGGGCGAGGCGAGCTTCAGTCTCGATGCCCGCAACGTCAACGGCCAGGGTTGGGCTGGGACGTTCGCGATTGAAGCTCCGGCTCGGAGCGTTCTGAAGGACGGCCAATACGTCACGGAGGGCGGAGGCACGATCCTCGATGGCGATTTCGCGCCCGACGGAGCGCCTCGGACAAAGAAGCGATGACTCGGCCTGCGCCCCCGTGGACTCCTGCGCGACCGACATCTGCCCGGTCGGGGACGACGGACGTCTCCGGCGTGACGCTTCGGAGCAGCTATGGCAGGCTGCGCCCGTGAGCACTCGTGCGATTCTCGCGTACAGGTCCGAACCCCGGCGTTGGAAAGGTGTTTGGAATCATTGGGAGGGCCACCCGCAGTACTTGGGACAAGAGCTCATCGACCGCGTGGCCACATTCGACGGTGACGTGAGGCGCCTCGTCCGCCAGTACATCGATCATTGCCCGGAAGGTTGGTCCAACTTCCGGCAGGGTGAACGAAAAGAGGACCCGTGCGGGTTCCTCCATGGCAGCATCCACGAGAAGGGGGCTTCCGTGGACGATGGGATGGGGCTCGATACCCACTATCTCTACGTGTTCGATCTCGACGACCGAAGTCTCTCCGTCTTCGAGTCAGACAGTGTCCCAGTCAAGCCCTTCGGACGGGTCGTGTTCGCCGCCAGTGGCGTAGCGACACCATCGCAGCTGCCGACCGTCGAGGATTGACGTTTCGGCGGAAGCAGACCTGTCCCCGCCACTTCGTTCGACGAAACCGGAGGCTCGATCCGAAGGCGAGCGGGTGGAGCTCCTCGCCCAACGACACCCGTACGTTTCTTCGCCGCCGTCGCATCACCACCGAACCGCGCTGAACCGAATCCCAACAGGCACACGGACGAGGAGCGTAGCTCCCGGGCGGCGCACCGGCAGAGCGCCCGACCCCTCGCACGCGCATGTGCACGGGGCTTGCACTGGGCCGCGGACATGCGACAGCGTCTCGTCTTGGTTTCTTGGTGCGTGCTCACGTTCGCGCTCGCGGTGTCGGGGTGTGGCTTTGCTCTTCGGGTCACGCCGCTGGCGGAGCCTTCGCGGCCTCGAGCGCCCCGGGCAGGGCGGGCGGTGGACCTCTACGTGTCGACGCGGCCCGCCGTGCCGGTGCGGGAATTGGCGCTCTTGACGGTGGAGGAAGAGAGCATCTACGCGGGCGGAACCGAGGAAATGGCGCTCGAGAGGCTTCGCGACGAAGCCGGACGCATGGGGTGCGATGGGCTCGTGCTCCTCGGGCCTTCGGGCGGGGTAGGAAGTGGGCTCGACGGAAAGAACGCGCGCTCGCTCAAAGGATTGCGCG
>JAYUKI010000180.1:0-1652 GCA_043764595.1 Myxococcales bacterium
CTCGGGCGACGCGTATGGTCCGGTCGACGAGAAAGACGCCGAAACCGTCATCGCGCGAGCCCTCGACATGGGCGTCACGCTCTTCGACACCTCCGACTCTTACGGCGGCGGCAAGATGGAGGCGCTCCTCGGCCGCATGTGCAAAGGCAAAGACGAGGTCGTGATCGTCACGAAGGGAGGAACCGATCGTCGCATCGATCCCCCCGTCAAACGCTTCGACCCCGAGTTTCTCCGAGGCTCGGTCGAGCGATCGTTGAAGCGGCTCGGAGTCGAACGAATCCCGGTCTACCTCCTTCACTGTCCGTCCCGGGATGCTCTGCTCGACGAGTCCGAGCACAAGGGCGCGCTCTCGATCCTGAGGCAGCTCCAGGACGAAGGGAAAATCGCCCACGTCGGCGTTTCGTGTGGCAGCGAGGACGTACTCGAGCAAGCCCTCGAGGCGGGCGCCGAAGTGGTGGAGCTCCCGTACAACATTTTTCACTCGGGTCCGCTCACCCGACAGACCGGCGCCATCATGGTGAAGCGGCCTGGCGTGCTCGTTCGATCCGTCTTGAACTACGGAGTGCTCGCCGGGCTCTGGACCCGCGATCGCGAGTTCCCGGACACCGACCACCGCGCCCAGCGCTGGACGCGCATGGAGCTCGAGCACCGCGTGGATCAGCTCGACGCCATCCGTTTCCTCGTCAAGGGCGACGTCCTCACGATGCGCGGCGCCGCCGTACGTTTTGCGCTCGCCAGCCACGTCGTCAGCACCGCGGTCCTCGGACCGCGCACGGTCGAACAGCTCGAACAACTCGTTCGCGAGACTGGCGGCGGCCCCCGCTACCTCCGCGACGACGATCTCACACGCCTCTACACCGAGCTCGAAAAGGTGGGGATCCACGCATGAATCTCCAAGATGCCCGCGCCCTCGGCGACGTGATGCTCATGTGTGCTCTCGGTGCGAACGAGATCGTAAAGAGCGTTTACCACCAGGAAGACCGCGGTATTTCCTTCAAAGAGGGCGACGATCCCGTCACGCGCGCCGACAAGGAGGCCAACGCGTTCCTCATCGAAGCGCTCGGGGCGGCCCTGCCCGGCGTACCCATCGTCGCCGAAGAGAGCGACCCTTCGACCTACACGGGCTACACGTCGGCCCCCGCGGCATTTTTCGTCGACCCGCTCGACGGAACCCGCGAATTCGTGGCCAGAAACGGCGAGTTCTGCGTCATGGTGGGCTTCGCCGAAGAAGGACGCGCGGCGGTCGGAGTCGTCGTATGCCCGACGTGGGGCACGGCGTACGTGGGAGCTCCGGGCCACTACGCCGAGGTGGTCGACTCCGCCGGAGCGCGCGCTCCCATCCATGTATCTTCCACGTTTCCGCTCACGAGCGCACGAGCGCTCATCTCTCGATCCCACAAGAGCGAGGCGACGGACCGCATCTTGGCGCGGCTCGGAGCAAAAGCGCTTACGCCCTACGGAAGCGCGGGGCTAAAAGCCATCCAAGTGGCCTCGGGCGCCACCGATCTCTACGTGCACCCAGGCCCTTCTGGAATGCTCTGGGACTCGTGCGCGCCGGAGGCCATCGTGCGCGCCGCAGGCGGGCTCATGACGGACGCGCGCGGGCGCGACATCGACTACCGGAGGCCTACGCTCCAGAACATGGACGGAGT
>JAYUKI010000181.1:0-5446 GCA_043764595.1 Myxococcales bacterium
CCGGATATCGAAAAATGCTTCGTCGTGCGTTGGCCCTCTCGCCCGCCGAGCGGGCCGGTACGGCAGGCGAGGTGCTGGCGCTCATGCGAAGCACGGAGCGCCCGCACTTCTTCGCGAGGCTCGTGCTCTCGGCCACTTTTGCGGCTCTTCTCGTATCGGCCATCGGCATCCTGGTCGTGTCCAAACGGGTCCTAATGCCAAACCCTCCGGAGCCGTCCACCAACGCGTCGGCACTCCCTCCCGTGGCCATCGCGACCGAGCCCCTCGCACCTGCTTCTCCGTCCGTCTGGTCTCTCACCGCGCCTGCTACTTCCGCTCCACGCGCCTCCTCCAACCCACCCGCGCACCCTCAATCCGCGCACCCTCTGCCCAAAGCTTCGGCTTCGTCCTGGAGCCCACTCGTGCCTTCGTCGGCTCCCAAAGCGCCCGACCTCCTCTTCGGCCAGTGACGGAGCCAAACGAGTCGCCTACGCTTCGTCGTCCGTGTCCCGCTCCACTTCGCGATTCCTGGCCGTGTGTGCGCTCGTGGTCGCGTCTTTGGGCGCGATTCGCTGCAATGCGTTTCGGTCCCTCGAAGACTGCGTGGCGAGCTCCGATTGCGCGTCGGCTCAGATCTGCGATCCAGTCGCTCGCCGTTGTGTGCCCGGCCCTGACGCCAGCCCGCCCGTAGACGCGAACCTCCCGGACGTTGCAGATGCTTCGCTTCCGGACGCGCCAGACGCGTCCGTGCCCTGCGAATTCCTTCCGTGGGGAAGCCCGAAGGTGGTGCAAGGACTGGAAGACGAGCCCATCATTTCGGCACGGCTCAGCCCCGACGAGTTGACCATGTTCATCTCACGGGGCATTCCACCGACCTTTACGGACATCTACACGGTCGTACGGGACAATCTCTCCTCGCCATTCCGCGTGATTGGCGCATTGCCGGTCGTGAACGAGCCCGCAACATCCGAATACTGGCCCACGCTCAGCGCCGACGGACGACTGCTTTTTTTCGAGTCGTCACGGTCGACCGTTCCGAACGAAGCAGGCGTCTACACGTCGGTCGGCGCGCGCATATGGTCGGCGAGCCGTGTGAACGTCGCTTCGGACTTCGACAAGCCTCGTCTCCAAACACTCTTCGACATCCCTGGGCCGGAAGCCGCGCCCTACCTCCACCCGAGCGGACGCTCTTTGTACTTCGCTTCGGTGTTCAGGCCTGGCAAGGGGTTGCTCGATATCTGGGTCGCCGAGATAAGCTCTGCTGGCATCGTCCTCGATGTGCGGAACGTCGAGGCCGTGAACACGACCACCGAAGAAAACGCCCCCGTGGTGACTTTGGACGAGCGGTTTCTCTATCATAATCGCCTATCCGACAACTTCGTCAATAGCGACATTTGGGTAGCAAGACGCACGACGCCTTCCGACGGATTCGGAAAGTCGGTTCGGGTGCCAGAGCTCTCTTCCGCGTACGACGAATACCCGAGCTGGATATCGGACGACCACTGTCGGATGTATTTGGCTTCGGCGAGGCCCGTTCCCGGCGTCCCGCTCGGTGACGGTGGAGACCCGGTTTTTCACGTCTGGGTGGCCGAACGGAAGCGGTGAGCGGTCGTTCTCGTGGCAGTCCGGCGTAGTTCTGGTACGTCGAAGGAGTGCATCGTCGCTTCCTTTTCGTGTTGCTTGGTGTCGCGGCACTCGGGGCTTGTTCGGGGCTGAAAGAAAGCCCCGCCTCGCTGGATTTGCCGGATGGCTCGGTTCCGCCCGACACGCGCGACGCCACGCCCGATGCGCCTTCCTCCGACCCACTGGACGGCGACGCGTCGGGCACGTCGGATGCCGGCGACGCCGCGTCCACGGATTCTCCGAACGACACCCCTTGCTCCCTCGCTACCGACGCGTGGTCCCAGACGAGCAAACCGACCACGGGCTGCAGCGACCGCCGCGTGTTCTTGCTCGAATCGTGGACGGGGCCAGCGTCACCGTTTTTTGCTCGCTCCGTGTCCATCGCCCGGTCCAAAACGGGACGAGTCGGCCTCGCGGTCAACGCCGTGACAGGGCCCGAAGAGGGCTCCCTGCGTATCCGCACCTTCCAGCCCACCTCGCCGACGTTCACGAACACGCTCACCACGCTCGATACGCCCGTGTTCGAGAACGTCGGTGCGGCCGTTCGCTTGGCCTCGGGGAACGACGACACGTTCCACCTCGTTTACCAGCGCGACCTCAGCGAAGGTGGGGGCCCGGTCGTCTATAGGCGACTGCCGACGAACAATGTCCTCACTCCGGAGCAACAGGTCGTCTCGCTCGGGCACAACACTCGGCTCGACATTGCCGTGTCAAAACCTACCTCGGCCGTCGTCGTGACGTACTACACGCCGCCCACCGTCGCGGAGCCGGGAAAGCTCGAGTCGGTCATTCGCCCCGATGCCACCCAGACGTTCGGGGTTCCCGCCGTCATTCAAGGCAGTTTTTCGAAGGATGGTGTGGTCGGGAATGGTCAGCACTCGCTGGCGATCGATTCTACGGGGGCAGTCCGCGTAGTCTACAATCTGTCCCAGAGCCCTTCGAGCTCGAATCCGAAGTATAGTGAGCTCGCTGGTGGGCTGTGGCGCCAGCCAAAAACCGTCGACAACGCGACCTTGTCGGGAATCACGGGCTACTCCGTCGGCCTCGTCTTGGTCGGGCAGAAGAAGCTCGTCGCGTACTACGAACGCAAAAGCGGCGCGACCACCGCGGAGCTGAAGATTGCTTCATGGACGGTCGAGAACGACTTTCCCGACTACGACGTTCGGGACCTCGGCATTCTCGCTCCGGATCCTACGAGCCCGCAGTACACCATGGCCTTCGCGGTGGATGGGTATGGCCTCCTGCATCTCGTGCACGCGCGACCCACCTCGGCCACGAGATGCAGCCTGATGTACACGCGCCAGGCCCGGAAAGCGGGAGTCGTTCGGTGGTTCACCGACGGCCTCGCGGACAACCTCCCATGCCAGGATCCGACGGGCATCGTGCTTTCGATGGCCGTGGACGACAAAGGGCGTCCGCATGTGGGCTACGCCGTGGCCGGAGCTGGCGTCTACTACGCCACGCGGTTCGACCGCTAAGGACCCGCTCAGAAATAACTTGCCCATATCGGCGAGGACCATGCGTCGGAGGCAAGGCGCGGCGACGGCGAATACTGCTGTATTTTGAGGAGCCGCAACGCCGCATCCGGCGCGCGGGACCGGCAAGTTATTTCTGAGCGGGTCCTAAGCCTGGATTTCAGGCTGAGCATTGCGCCGTAGGCCCTCCGGAACCGTGTTCGACGAGGCGCGCTTCAGGGGACGCAGGAGTAGCGCCCGAGCGCCGCTTCCACCGTCTCGGAAGGGTCGAGCTTTCGCACGGCCCGAGCCACTCCATCCCAGGGTTTCACGGCATCCAGGCACCACCCGGTGGGCGACGGTATGGCGCCTGCCGTCGGATCCACCCCGACGACGGCCCGGTCGCCTTTTTGCCAATCGATCGAGCACGCATGATCGCCATAGTGAACGATCCGTCCGGTGGAGCAGCCGTCCACGCGGAGCAAGGATACGTGGGTGCCGCCAGCCCCCGAGCACTCTTCGGTGACGTCGAAGACCTCGTAAACACCAATCGCTCGCGCGAGCCCGAACGCTTTGAGGTTCGCCTCCGAGTCTCCATCGTACAAGCCGCAAGCGCGTGGATCCCCTGTTGGAATCGGGGCTGGCGGCAGCGAAGTGCCCGTCGTCGTGGGAGTTGGGGGCGTGGCGCTGGTCGTAGGCAGAGTGGGTGGCGTGGCAGACGAGGTGCCTGCGCCCACGACGGGCTTGACGTCGTCGGCGACTTTGCCGCCGCACGCCGCGATCAGAGATGCCACGGCAAGGACCCACGCTCCACGAGGGATCCTGGGGCCTAGCCTAGAGCGGACAAACATGATGACTCCCGTCGGCTTTCGCACGTTTAGCGGCGCTGCGCGTCGTTGCTCCTCCGAAGATAGCAGACTATCCGTCGTCGTCGCTCCTAGCTCAGCTTGCCAACCGTGCGAAATCCTCGCTCCGCCATCATGTTTGTCGCTCTAGCACTCGTACGCTCAGCGGACGACTTGGTCCTGCGGAACGAGAATGCGGGTGGATTGTGGGGGGACACTCACCTTGAGCGTTTTGTCGGCGGCCACGGTGAACGTCGGAAGCGCCGGATCCATGACGTCGACGAGGGTGATCCCCGCGGCGAGGCTCGTGGGCATTGCTTTCCCAGCAGTCTCGGTGGAGCTGGCCTTTTTGCCGTTCGTGTTCGCGATGACCAGCGCATACGCATTGCCCGCGTCGCCGCCGGTGCGCTCGAAAGCGAACATTCCAGCCTCGGGCTCGGCGCCAACGGCCGTCGTCGAGAAGACGACGTTCTGGTCGCCGCGGCGCAAGGCCACGTACGACCTGCGGATTCGCGCGAGCTTCGCGAAGTGGAGGAACGTCGTTCCCGAGGTCTTGAACTCGGTGTTCCAGAGCACTTCGCGGTTGGCCGGATCGTTGCCACCGCCGAAGTCCTGCTCGGTGCCGTAATAGAGGCAAGGAATGCCGTCTTCGGTCATGAGGAGGGTAAGTGCGTTGCGGAGCGAGGCTTTTTTCTCGTCTTCCGAGCCACGTGCGAAAAAGAGGTATCGCGCGACGTCATGGTTGTCGATGAAGTTCACGAGTGCCTTCGTGGGCGGCACCCCAATGCCGTCTTCCTGCGGCTCCGTGCCGTAGTTCTTCGGCCTCTCCGCCCACAAGTCGGCAATCTGCTTGGTTCCCTTTTGTCCGGGATCGTTCGCGTTTTGGTAGAGGTCGCGAAACACTTGGAAGTGTTGCGAGAAGTAAAACACGCTGTCCAGCCGCTTCGGCAACGTGTAGCTGCCGAGCAGCTTGTCGTTGCCGTCGAAGGCTTCGCCGAACATGAGGAAGTTCTTTTTGCCGCGTGAGGCAAGGCGCTTGCGAACCGCCGGAGCGAACATTTCCCAGAACTCGTATTCGACGTGCTTGACGGTGTCGATGCGGAAGCCGTCGAGGTCCGTGAGCTCGGCCCAGCGCGCATAGGCGTCGACCATGGCCTCGCGAACCTCGGGGTTTTCCGTGTTCACGTCCTTGAGGCCGCCGGGGAAGTCTCCCAGCAAGGTTTGCTTGGGATCGTCGTAGTTCAGGATGCGACCGAAGCCGTGGTAGCCCTCGAGCCGGCCTAGAATTCCCGGCTGCGGAGTGACCCGGTTGATGCTCGGGTCTTGAATAAAAACAATGGGCGCGCGGCCGGAAAGTCCGAGCGAGGTCGACGCCTGCACGCCGCGAGGATCCCAGTCGGGATCGAACTCCGAGCGGCGTTCGACAGCCGAGGTGCTCCCGGTTCCTCCGATGAAGATGTCGGCTTTGCCGTTCAAGTTCATGTCGTAGAAGAACGCTTGCCCCATGTGGTTCGTCACGATGTCGAGGACGACCTTGAGCTTGCG
>JAYUKI010000182.1:0-1649 GCA_043764595.1 Myxococcales bacterium
CCTGCCGGTCCTGGATTTCCCGAACAGGCGCCGTCGGCGTAGGCCACGAACGCGTCCTTCGGGAGGTCTTGCGAGGCGGCCACGGCCTTCTGCGCGAACACGGCCTTTTTCTCGTCTTTGGTGCGCGGGACGGCTTCGCCCTCGACGCAGTGCTCGTCCGGCAGCACGCCTTCGCCTTCGCGAATTTCGAGGTTCCCCGCGGCGGCTTGGTAGGCGCGACCGTCGGTCGGCTTGTAGCGAATTTCTACGCGACCGCCCGTGGCGACGAGCTTTCCGTCAGGGGTGCATCGCGCGAAGACTTTTTGCCCACGAAGGCTGGCCGGGATCCAAGGCATGGGGACGCTCTATATCCTGGTTCGAGGCCGTTGCCCTGGTAGAGTCCGCCGCATGAGCGCTCTCCGACCTCTCGTGCTCCTCATCCTCGACGGCTACGGCGTTCGCGCGGAGACCGCCGACAACGCCGTCGCCTTGGCGAAGACCCCCGAGATCACGTCCCTGCTCGCGAGCTACCCGAACAGCACGATTGGCACGAGCGGCGCCGACGTGGGCCTGCCCCCGGGCCAGATGGGCAACAGCGAAGTGGGTCACCTGAATTTCGGCGCGGGCCGCATCGCGAGGATGGACATCTCGCGCATCGACATGGCCGTTCACGAGCGAACCTTCGCGAAAAACCCGGCCATTTCGGCCATTCTCGCGTACGCAAAGACCTCGGGCGGAAAGCTCCACCTGCTCGGCCTCGTGTCCGACGGCGGCGTGCACAGCATGAACACACATCTTTATGCGCTGGTAGATGCCGCACACGCCGAGGGCGTGCAGGTCGTCGTGCACGCCTTCTTGGATGGGCGCGACGTGCAGCCCGGAACCGCCACCGGCTACCTCCAGGAGCTCGAAGCCAAGCTCGCGGACAAGGGCACCGTCGGCACCGTCAGCGGCCGCTTCTACGCGATGGACCGGGACAACCGCTGGGAGCGCGTGGAAAAGGCGTACCGCGCCATCGCGTCCGGCAACACACGCAAGGACGCCATCGTGCGCGAGAGCTCGGTCTCGGGTACGCGCGCAAGCCTCGATGGCGGCAAGACCGACGAGTTCGTCGAGCCGTTCGTCGTCGCGGGCTACGGCGGCGTCGAGGTCGGAAAAGACGCGGCGCTCTTCTTCAACTTCCGTCCGGACCGCGCCCGCGAGATAACACGCGCTCTCGCCGTGGCCTCGTTCGACGGCTTCCCCCGCGACGCGGCTCCGTTCGCCGGGGCGTACGCGTGCATGACCTCGTACGACGTGTCGTTCGGCCTCCCCATCGCGTTCGGAAAAGAGAGCCACCCGGACATCTTTCCGGAGCTTTTGGCGCGAGCAAAAAAGACGCAGTTTCGTTGCGCCGAAACCGAGAAATACGCACACGTCACCTTCTTCTTCAACGGCGGACGCGAAGAGGCCTTCGAGGGCGAAGATCGGAAGCTCATACCTTCGCCGAAGGAAGTCGCCACGTACGACTTGAAGCCCGAGATGAGCCTCGCAGCGGTCGTTTCGGCCTCGGCCGAAGCCATTCGCTCCAAAAAGTACGACTTCGTCCTCGTGAACTTCGCGAACCCGGACATGGTCGGTCATACCGGCAATCTGGAAGCCGCCATCACGGCCATCGAAGCCGTGGACAA
>JAYUKI010000183.1:0-5426 GCA_043764595.1 Myxococcales bacterium
TTCCACCTCGTCGATCGATCCGAACACGAGCTTCGCGCACTCGGCGATCTTGCGGGCGCCGTCGCGAACGTCGCGGAGCTGGTTTTGCGTTGCGAGCGGGCCCATCGTGACGTCGTCGCGCGACGGAACACCGACCTTGATGCCACGAAGGCGTTCGGCCAAGAGGTCCGCGATCTCGGCGAGCCGCCCGCGAGGCACGTACACGCGACGGATCGCCGTGCACTTCTGTCCGGTCTTTTGCTGGATGTCGCGCGTGACGTCGGCCGTAAACAAGTTCTCGAGATCGGAGCCGATCTCGACGTCCGGACCGAGGATGGCCGCGTTCAAGCTGTCGGCCTCGACGTTCAAGCGGACGGCCCGCGCCGTGACGGCTTCGAGGGCGCGCAGCGTCCTCCCCGTGGAGCTTCCCCCCGTGAAGGCCAAGACGTCCTGTCCCTCGAGGTGCGACGTGAGCGAGCCCACTCCGCCCGCGAGAAACGAGAATGCGCCAGCCGGAAGCACTCCGGTGCCGACCATGATCTCGGCGATGCGGTGGGCCATGAGGCCCGTGCTGGTCGCAGGCTTGCAGAATACAGGCATCCCGGCGAGCAGGGCGACCGCCGCTTTTTCGGCGAGGCCCCACGCCGGAAAGTTGAACGCGTTCACGTGCACGGCCACGCCGCGTCGTGACGTGTAGACGTGGGAACCGAAGAGTCTGGCGCTCCGCCCGAGCTGGATCGCGTCGCCGTCGGCGAGGACGTGGGTGTCGCCGAGCTCTTTGCCGAGGTCCGCGTAGTACGCGAGCGTTCCCGTGGCGCCGTCGATGTCGAACTTCGCGTCCGAGCGCGTATTTCCGCCGTTCGCGATGGCAAGCCCGATGAGCTCGTCGCGCTTTTCGTAGATGGCCTTCGAGAGGGCACGAACGAGCTCGCCGCGCTCGGCGAAGGTCATCGCGCGAAGATTCTTCCCACCTTCTTCACGGGCGTACGCGAGGGCTCTCGCGAGGTCGAGCCCTTCGGTCGACACCGTCGCGAGCGTCGCTTCGGTCGACGGATCGACGAGCGTGGCTCCCTTGCCCGAACCACGTGCCCATGCGCCCGAGAGATACGATGCGAGCTCGTTCATGGGCCCGGGGTAGAGCAAAGCCCGGGTAGGGTGTCAACGAGCGCGCTTCGACGTCCGTGTGGTGCGCTGCGTCGCTCTTTGGGGGGGCGCGGCGTGCCGAGGTCGGCTCGGGCCTTCCGGGCGGAAGCGACCTGCCAAAATATCCGCGATTCGTTCGACCTCGGCCTCGCCGGTTTCTACCGTGACGTCGGCGAGCCCATAGAGTGGGGCGCGCGTCTTGAGAAGGGCGCGGAGCTCGTTCATGGCGTTGGCGCGTCCCTTCATCGGGCGACCGTCCCCCTGGGCCACCACGCGGTCCCAGTGCTCTTCGGCCCGTGCTTTGAGCCACACTGTGTGGGTTCGGCGCCGTAGGAGCGCGTAGGTCTCGTCCGCCGTGACGAGGGAGCCCCCGGTGGCGAGCACGATCGGCTTTCCGAGGCCGAGCACGTGCTCGAGAGTCTCGCGTTCCAATCGACGAAAATGGGCCTCTCCGTGCATCTCGAAGATCATGGACAGGGTCATTCCCGCACGCTCGGCGATGAGCCCGTCGAGCTCGACGAAGGACGTGCCCAAGGTCTTGGCGAGGGCGCGTCCGACGCTCGTTTTTCCTGCACCGCGCAGTCCGACGAGCGCGATGGTGGCGCTCCGCTCGGTCGGATCGCAGAGCCTTGCTTTCGCGGCCGCGGCCACGAGCTCGGCGGCCGGGATGGAAAGCGCGTCCGCGAGCTCGAAGAGGCGGAGCAGCGAGATGTTGCCATCCCCGCCTTCCAGAGAGACCAGATAGCGCGCGGAAAGCCCCGTGCGAGAGGCGAGCTCGGCGAGGGTGAGGTTCGCCGCGTGCCGTAGCTCGCGCAGGAGTGTACCCAGGGCTTCCAGAGCACGTGCGTCCGGGCCAGGTGAGACGCTCATGGGTGAACTATAGTGCGCAATGGTAGCTCTTGTGTGCACTATACTACTTGCCGCTCCGCGCGCCATGTGCGAAACCCTACGCATGGCGCACGACGCTCTCCCGCACCCTCCCGTTCGGTTCGAGACCCATCCCGATCGTTACCGTCACATGACGCTGACCTTCCCGGACACGTACGCCGGCGAGGTCGCTTGTTTGGCCCTCGACATCAAGGAGGATGGCGGCCTCCGCCCTGGCTACCCGCTCAAGCTGAACTCGTACGACCTCGGCGTCGATCTCGAGCTCGCCGACGCAGTCAATCGCGTTCGGTTCGAGCACCCCGAGGTGAAAACCTTGCTTGTCACGAGCAAGAAGGACCGCATTTTCTGCTCGGGCGCGAACATCTACATGCTCGGCAGCTCGACCCACGCGTTCAAAGTGAACTTCTGCAAGTACACGAACGAGACGCGTCTCGGACTCGAAGAGCTCTCGGCCGAAGGCGGAGTGCCCACCATCGCCGCGCTCAACGGAACGGCCTCGGGCGGTGGGTACGAGCTCGCCATCGCGTGCGACGAAATCGTATTGGTCGAGGACGGCTCGTCCGCCGTGAGCTACCCCGAAGCCCCGCTCCTCGCTGTTCTTCCCGGCACCGGAGGGCTTACGCGCCTCACCGACAAACGCAAGATTCGCCGCGACCTCGCCGATGCCTTCTCCACCGTGGCCGAGGGCGTGCGCGGAAAGCGTGCCGTCCAGTGGGGTCTCGTCGACGAAGCCCCCCCACGCGCGAAGTTCGACGAAACCGTCGTCCGCCGCACGAAGGCGCTCGTCGCCCGCTCGAAGCGTCGCACCGGCGCGAAGATGGTGCTCGGGCCGCTCTCACCGAAGCGCGAGGAATCACGTGTGGAATACACGTACGTCACCCTCGAGCTCGACCGGCCCTCGAGGATGGCCACGCTCACCGTGCGTGCACCGAAAGGCGCAGAGCCGGAAACTCCCGCCGCGTTGGCCGAAAAGGGCGACGCCGCTTGGCTCGTCCGCATGGCCCGCGAGCTCGACGATGCTCTGCTCGAGCTTCGCTTCAACGAGCCCTTGATCGGTGTCGTGGCGCTGCGAACGGAAGGGTCTGCGGACGCGGTTCTCGCCGCGGAGAAGATCCTCTTTGCGCATGGCTCGGACGGTCTCGTGAACGAAGTCCGACTGCTCGTGAAGCGCGTCTTGAAGCGCCTCGACATGACGGCCAAGAGCTTCTTTTGCCTCGTTTCGCCCGGCTCGTGTTTTGCCGGAACGCTCCTCGAAATCCTTCTCGCGGCGGACCGCGTCTTCATGAAGGACGTCGACGACGTCTTCCTCAGGGTATCGCAGGCGCAGTCGGGAATCTTCCCGATGGGCAACGGCCTGTCGCGTCTCGAGTCCCGCTTTCTCGGCCAGCCGAGCCAAGTTGGAAAGCTCCTCGAGACCACCGTGCCGCTTGGAACACAGGCCGCTCTCGAAGCTGGGCTCGTCACCTTCGCCCCGGACGAGCTCGACTGGGACGACGAAGTCCGCATCGCCTTTGAAGAACGTGCGGCGATGTCGCCCGATGCGATGACGGGCATGGAGCAGAACCTCCGATTCGGCGGGCCCGAAACGATGGAGACCAAGATCTTCGCGCGACTCTCGGCGTGGCAGAACTGGATTTTCCAGCGCCCGAACGCCGTGGGCGAAAAAGGTGCACTCACTCTCTACGGTCGTCCGGAACGCCCCGAGTTCGACTTTCATCGAACCTGAGAATTTTCGTTCGCGAGCTCCTCTCCGCGCCGTCGCCCAGGTCGTCCGCGCCCCTCTTTTTTGCTCGTCCCTCGTGACTCGAAGGCCGCGCAACCGTCAGGAAGAACACGATGTCGAACGTCAACAACGAGCGAATCCCGAACAACGTCAACCTTGGAGACGACAAGCGTCTCCAGCGTGCGCTTGAGGCATGGCAGCCCAACTTCATTTCCTGGTGGAAGGACATGGGACCTTCCGGGTTCCAGAACGACGACGTCTACCTTCGCACGGCCATCTCGGTGACCACCGAAGGCTGGGCCAACTTCGACTATGTGAAGATGCCCGAGTACCGATGGGGCATCTTTCTCGCCGATCCCGTCGCCGAGCGTAAAATCGGCTTCGGAGACAACATGGGCCAGCCCGTGTGGCAGCAGGTCCCCGGCGAGCACCGCAACGCCTTGCGCCGCCTCATCGTCACGCAAGGTGATACCGAGCCCGCAAGCGTGGAGCAGCAGCGCCTTCTTGGTCAGTCGTGCCCCAGCGTGTACGACCTCCGCAATCTCTTCCAAGTGAACGTCGAAGAGGGACGGCACCTGTGGGCGATGGTCTATCTGCTCCAGTCCTACTTTGGTCGCGACGGACGCGAAGAGGCCGAGGCGCTCCTCGAGCGTCGCTCGGGGGACCCCGACAAGCCGCGCATCCTCGGGGCATTCAACGAGCCCTGCACCGACTGGCTCTCGTTTTTCATGTTCACGTTCTTCACGGATCGGGACGGCAAGTTCCAGCTGCTCGCGCTCTCGGAGTCGTCGTTCGATCCGCTGTCGCGGACCACGCGCTTCATGCTCACCGAAGAGGCCCATCACATGTTCGTGGGCGAAACCGGCGTCCTCCGCATGGTCGACCGTACGGCGGGTCAAATGAAGGCCCTCGGCCTCGAGCACCCCGATGACGTGCGCAAGCACGGCCTCTTAGACCTCCAGCTCATCCAACGGTACTTGAACCTTTGGTACGCGCTCTCGCTCGACCTCTTCGGCAGTGAGGTTTCCTCGAATGCGGCCTCGTTCTTTGCGTCCGGTCTCAAAGGCCGAGCGAAGGAGGAAAGGTACGAGGACCACGTCGCTCTCGACACTTGCTACGACATGGAGGTTGTTCGCGACGGCAAGCTCTCGCGCGAGGACATTCCGCTTCGCAACGCCATGAACGAAGTCCTTCGTGACGAATACGTGGAGGATTGCCAACGTGGCGTCGACAAGTGGAATCGAACCATTGCCGCGCACGGAATTCCGTTCGAGCTCCGCCTTCCGCACCGTCGTTTCTACCGTCACGTCGGACTCTCGGCGGACGTGAGCTGCGATCCTTCGGGAAAGATCCTCTCGAAGGACGAGTTCGAGGCACGAAAGTTGGAGTGGCTCCCGTCGGACGGCGACAAGGCCTACGTGCAGAGCTTGATGCAGAAGCCCATCTTCGATCCGAAGCAGATGGCCAATTGGATTGCCGCCCCGAAACAGGGCATCAAGGGCCGTCCGGTGGACTTCGAGTACGTTCGCCACACTTGAGGAACGGAGCCCGGAAAAAGGAATCCTTTTTTCCTTTTCCGGATTTCTCGTACTCTCACGCCGAAGCCCCATGGCCGAAGCGTCGCGCAAAGAAGTGCTCGCCGGAAGGTACCAGCTCGAATCGCTGGTCGGTCAGGGCGGCATGGGCGCAGTCC
>JAYUKI010000184.1:0-5418 GCA_043764595.1 Myxococcales bacterium
GTAAACGAGAAGCACGGCTGCAAAGGCCAGAACGCCTGCGGCGGCAACGTTCGCGAGATCACGAAGGCCGAGTGCGACGCCATCAAGGGCGCCGTCGTCCCCCCCAAGTAAACGAACGATGCGACCTCGACTCGGACAGGGCCTCGGGCTCCGGGCAACCCACTACGATGCCTGGAGCGAGGCCCCGCCCGAGGTTGCATGGGCCGAGTGCATCACGGAGAATTATCTCGATGTCGGGGGCCGCCCTCGCGCGGTCCTCGAGTCCGTTCGGCGCGAGATGCCAGTGGTTCTCCACGGCGTGTCGCTTTCGATCGGCAGCATCGACCCCGTAAACGAAACGTACCTCCGTTCGGTTCGCGCCCTCGCCGACGAGATAGACGCAGCGTGGGTCTCCGACCACCTCTGCTGGGCATCGGTCGACGGACACTTTCTTCACGATCTGCTGCCTCTGCCCTACTCGGAGGAGGCGCTCGCCCACGTGTGCACCCGTGTCGACGACGTTCAGGCTCGGTTGGGCCGTCCGCTGGTGCTGGAGAACCCGTCGACCTACCTTCGCTTCGCGGAGTCGACCCTCGAGGAGTGGGAGTTCCTGGCGGAGATCACCCGACGGACCGGGGCGCGCGTGCTTCTCGACGTGAACAACATCTACGTGGGCTCGCGCAATTTCGGCTTCGACGCCAACGCGTACCTCGATGGCATCCCCGTCGATGCGGTGTGGCAGTTCCACCTCGCTGGCCACACGGACCTCGGGACCCACGTCGTCGACACCCACGACGCGCTGGTCTCGGACGACGTATGGGCGCTTTACCGGCGTGCCGTCTCGCGCTTCGGAGCGGTGCCCACGTGCATAGAGTGGGACGACAAGATCCCGACGTTCGACGTGCTCCTCGCAGAGTCACGACGGGCCGCCACTGTCGAGGCTTCCGTGCTCGGCGACGGTAGCCGCACATGAGCTCCCTGGCCGCGCTCCAACGATCCATGCGTGCCGCGCTCCACGAGGGCGACGTCGAGCCCCTCCTGACCCGGGTCGCAGGCTCGACGCTTTTGGGGTCGCGCACTCCAACGCAGCAGCTCGCCGTCTACGAGGGCATGTACTTCGCGCGGCAGATCGAGTCTCTCGCGGTCGATTTTCCGCGGCTCGCGGACGCCCTCGGCGCGGAGCTCTTCGCGCGCGTGGCGGTCACCCACATCAAGCGCCGACCGTCCGCCCACCCATCGCTTGCTTTCCTCGGTCGCGGGCTCGACGCGACCCTCGCCGATCTCGGGCTGGTCGACGAGGCGGACGTGGCGCGCCTCGAAGCCGCACGAAACGAGGCCTTTTGGTCCACCGATCGCGACGGGCTAGACGCAACGGCACTCGGGGCGCTCGGCGAATCGCTGGCCAGTGCGGTGCTGGTCTTCCATCCCTCGTTGCGGGTGGTCGTGACCACACGACGAGCGCGGCTCTTCGTCGAGGAGCCTGCGCACGAGCAAGCGCGCGACGTACCGCCGGGCGACGGCAACGAGGGCGAGAACCAAACGGAGAACGTCGCCGTCTGGAGGCGCGGCTACGCCGTGGTCCACAGGTCGCTTCCCGCGCTCGAGACCGCTGCACTCGCCCGCGCTCGCGACGGGTCGCGCGTGGCCGACGTGGTCGAGGTCTTCCTCGCCGAGAGCTCCCCCGAGGGCGCCGCGTTCGTGGCTATCCTGGGCTGGGTCTCTCACGGCTGGATCGTCGGCAGCACGCTGCCTCGCTGACGAGGTCACTGCGGTCACCCCATCGACGGCGAAGCGCGATGGTCAGCGTCCCGGCGACCTTCGCGCCGAAGGCAAGAGGCTCGGGTCGTCGCCCGAAGCGGCCGCCGTCGCCCAATGCGACGGCATCGCCGCCCAAGCCAGCCCGACCGGGACCGCACCAGAATCTCGCGCAGTCTCGCTGAACGAGACCGAGGCAATCCCGCCATAACTGGCGCGGCAAAAGCTACTGGAGTGGTGAGACATGCTTCCATTCGTTCGCGTCGAGTGGCAGGGGTGATCCGTCCAAAAGAGACGCACTGTCGGATGGATTCGTTAGCGCGACGTTAGGCACATGGAGGGTTCCCGACGGCCCCGACGAGGCGGTTTCGGCCCTGGCACGGAGGTTACCGAACCCGACCAACCTGCATGCGGGCGCAACGCGGCCTTCGCGCGCCCCTGCACACGCCCTACTCCGCAGCCTCGACGCTACCAGTGCGGCGAGACGGCTGAGGAACGAGCGGAGCACGGAGGCCGACGACGCCACTGGCAGGTACCGCAATGCCCGTGGACGTGAAGCAGTTCCGCGCGGACAAGCCTTTCCTCTTTTTTCATCCGCGACATCCCGACCAACACGACGATCTTCGCGGGGCGCATGGTCTCTCCGCAGCGATCGGGCGGGCGGCCTACCGGCGCCGCGTCGTGGGATTCGCCAAGAGCCCGAGACCTCCAGGTGGCCAAGGCGCCCTAGCCGGCCCAGCCGCATGCCCCTACGCTCGACTCGTGTCGACTCCCTTCCCCACGATGTTCGAGCAAGGCCGCTACTTGCGCCTCATGAACATGGCGTCGTTCGAGGGTGCGCCCACGGTCGACGAGGCGCGGGACGAGCTCGAGCGCTGCGCGCGCGCCGAGCCCGATCCCTGCGACGCCGTACGCTCGCTCTTTCGCGAGAGGGACTGGCGCGCGCACGTGATCGCGAGCACGGCGCTCGCGATGGGCCTCGCGCGCCCACGCCTGCGCGGCGCCGCGTGGGCGTGCCTCGATGACGGAAGCTGGGCGTCGCCTCAGCTCGTGGCCGCGCTCTCCCTTGTGGATCGCCACTTCGTCCAGGAGGCCCGCGCTCGAGTCGAGGGGTGTCGCATGGAGGACGCGAAGAAGCTCGGCGCGCTCCGTGCCGCGCTCGCTCGCGTCGACCCCGCCGAGAGCTCGCGTCGTGCCGAGCATTGGGTCGTCACGCTCATCCACGAAATGCACGCGCAAGATCCCTCGCGCGTGCAAGAGAAGAGCGAGCTCGACATCGGGACCGAGGTGACCGAGCGATGGCTCTCCCGAGTGCTCGCGGATCCCGGCTTTCAGCGGCGTCTCGTCGATCTTCGTTGAGCGGGCTTCGCTGGAGCCAAGTCGGCCGGTCGCGGCACGCAATCGTTGCGCGGCGAAACGTCGGCCCTTCCGCGTGGCCGACGACTCCTTACTCTCGACCCAGCCGAAGCACCGCGCCTCTTCCACCACGTCGAGGTAAGTGATCGACGTTTCGTCGGTGCCCGGGCTTGCTCAAAGAGTCCAGATTTCGCGCGCGTTCGCGTGGTTCTTCTCGAGCCAAGCGCGCAGCTTCGAGCGACTTTTGGGCTCGCAAGAGGCGTGATTACCTGCGTCCGGCCTCCCTCCGGTCGCCTGACGAAGCTTCAGGCAATGGGCACTAGGGAAGTGCCCGTAACGGCGTGATTCCGTAGCGCGCGCGCACGCCCTCGAGCGGCTCGTGCATCACGGGCCACGGGTCCCATCCTTCGGTCGGGTCGATATTGCAGGCCGAGCCCCGTTCGATCGCGCTGAAGAGCAGCACCGGATCCAGCTTTCCACGCGCGCCGGTCGCGACCGGTGACAAGGCGAGCCCGAGGTGGAACTCGGCGATGCCGAACATCAGGAATGAGAACGGGTCGTTCTCCTCGCGGCGGCATCCCGCGTGAAACCCGAGGACCTGCAGCTCGCCCGAGGGATCCGTCCCGTAACCGGAGAGCACGTGGGTGAGGTCGTGGAGGGCGATTGGCTCCGGCGGGCTTCCCTTTTCCCCAGGCAGACTGAAGCCGTTCTTCTTGATGAAGTCGGTATAGGCTCGCCCGAGGGAGCCCGCGGGCGCGTTCGCCAGCTCCCGATAGCGCGCCGCGATCGCCGCGTCCTCACGCAGACCAGCCATCGCGGCGAGGGTACCGACGACCCACCCGAGCCCCTTCTCGAGTGCGAAGTCCCGTCCCTTCTGTAGCGCGAAAAACCGGCGTGCGATGTCGAAGCGCGCGCGCAAAAGATGCTTGTTGGCAAGGTGGCGGAGCGCGCCGATGTCCGCGCTCTCGATCTCGAGAGCGCGCGCAAAGCGCTCGACGACCGCCGCCTCCTCGGGGCTCGCCTCCCCATCGATGAGCGAGAGCACGACCATCCCGCGAACGAACTGCTGGCGGAGGGCCGGATCGGTAATCCGCTGCGCGAGCTCCTCGGGCTCGATCGGCGCGAGGGCGTCTATTTCGACATCGGTCCCGAAGACGCTCTGGACGGTCGAAAGCAGGTGCCGCTCCGGTTCGGCAAAGACCCCGTCCGCGGACGCGACCATCTTCATCGCACGGAGGCCGAAAGGGACGAGCGACGGCGGCGGGCGATGGAGGATCATGGGATATAAGGAGACCGCGCATCGCTCACTCGTGCAAGAGTCCCCAGCGCTGATTCAGGGGCGGGACCAGCGAAGAGCGAGACGTTTCCCGAATGGGCTCGGGCGACCTACAGCGAGCGCTCGGCGATCTCGTGGAGCTCTCGTCGGTGAGCGCGATGGGGTTGGCCTTCATGCGGCTCCCGAGCTTCGCGTTCTCGACGACGCGCTACGGAGCTCGACGATGGATCCCACCCACACCGACGAGCCCTCGCCTCGACTTTCGTCGGCACGTGGGTCTCGCCGCGTCGAATACGCGGTGAGGGATCCGTGCTCGTTTCGGATCCGCTCAGTGCGTGGGCACGATGAAGATCTCGCGAACGTTGGCTCTTGGTGGGGCGTTGATGGCGAACATGGCGGCGTCGGCGATGTCCTCCGGCTTCAGCTTGGTGGGCTTCGGAGTATCGAAGAATGCGGTATCGACCATGCCCGGCGAGAGGATGGTGCACCGCCCACCCCAAGCAGCCATTTCCTCGGCCAGGTTCAGGCCGAAGCCGTGAACGAACCACTTCGATGCGCCATAAATCGACCATTTGTGCAACGTCCGCCCAGCGACCGAGCTCGTCACCAGAAAATGCCCATTTTGGGCACGGAGATGCGGTAACACGAGCTTCGCCGTCCAGAGAACGCCCATGACGTTGATTTCGATGACACTCCGCCATTCCTTCGGATCGCCGTGCTCGGTGCCGGGCGTCGAAACGCCACTCCCAGCATTCGCGAACGCAATGTCGATGCAGCCATAATGCGCCACGGTCGCAGCGACTGCGGTGGCTTGCTGATCAAAATCGCTCGCGTCGCATTGCAGCGCGAGCGCGCGGTCGGCTCCAAGCTCCGCCACCAGCGCTTCGAGACTTTCCTTGCGCCGGGCAAGCAACGCCACATGAATACCAGCGCGAACTGCCGCGCGAGCGGTCGCCGGTGAGTGTCAAAGTTGTTGTCGCTTCCTTTGCTAATTTTCTATGAAGCAGTCTCGCGGGCGAGCGCGCTCGCGATGGTCTCCTGATCTCGTTTTG
>JAYUKI010000185.1:0-1639 GCA_043764595.1 Myxococcales bacterium
GTTCGAGCAACCGTCCGTCGCGATTTTGTTCCCGTCGTCGCACTGCTCCTCGGCCTGCACTATCCCGTCGCCGCAGCGCAGTTTGCAGGTGTTGGAGCAAGCGTCGTTGTCGACGGAATTCCCGTCGTCGCACGTTTCTGGAAGGTCGACGAAACCGTCTCCGCAACGCGGTACAGTCGCTGGATAGAGGTCACGAATACCCGCAATGTCGTCAGCATCGAGCTTGCGTTTGGTACCCGTCGCGGGTGCGAACGCGTACATGACCGCCGTTTGGGTCGTCGAGTGATTCAGTCCGAGGGAATGACCAAGCTCGTGAAGAGCAATGGTTTCGACGTCTTGAAGCTTTGCAGCGCCGTTTCCATTTCCGTCAACGAACGTATAGTCGTCATTGAAGTGAAGGTCGCCCGACAGATCGGCGCACCGCAGGCCGTCGCACGCGGGAGCAGCGGCATGGGCCACCGCCAGATCGTTCGGCACGAATGGGCGAGGATCGCCATGCGATCCGACCACCCACGACACCAGAATCTCTGCGGGCTGGGGAGTGTTCGCGGCCTTTTCGGTGAAGCGAAGCGGCGAGGCAGCAGCCCAGGTTTCGAGAGCCCGAATGACGGCCGCGCGCTGAGTCGGGACAGGCAAATCGCTCGAATGCTTTCCGAATGAAAAGGACAGGCGAGTGTAGGGCCACGGGGCAATCTTGACGTACGGCCTTGGTACGATTCCCGCCACGTCGTCCGGTCCGACAGAGTCCGGCATGGGACATCGCGGCGAGTTCATGAGCAGAAGGGTTGCAGAATCCAGCTCACCGGTGATTGGAAGCCCCATGTTGCGCTGGAACCGCGACAGTCCCTCGGTATGGGCTCTGCCGAACACGGCGGGATCACGGGGTGTTTCAACGCCGTCCATACGGGTACCCTCCCTCGGAAAGTAGCCGAAGTAGCGGAGGTACTCGAACACCAGCGCGACCTGGGGCCCTGTTTCACCCGAGACGACACGCGTATAGCCTCGCATCGGCGGCAAAGCGCCCCGGCCAAATGTGGAATGGTCCTCGTGGGCTTCTGGCTGCGCGGCGCTCGGGCTCGAATGGATCGGTCCGACCGTTCCTTCCGTGCGGTGGAGAGGATCCGATTCTTCTTCAACCGAGCATGCGGCGACGAAGAGCAACCAAGGAAACATGGCCTTGAGCGATCGACCATTCGTGGCAAGCGAGAAACGCATGGAACCTCCAGTTTGGACTGAAAGTTCTATTGCAATGACCTTGCCGCGCGGATTTCTCGCGAATTCCGGGCAGGAGGGCCCCGATCGCCAAGAGAGCGGCACTGTCCGCTCCGCAATCCGGCGGAGCGGATCCGAGGATGCGCGGACCCATGCGAACCGCGAACGGCGGCGGGCAACCTTGGGCGGCACCGCCTACGACGGCGTCGATCGCGCTTTGTCACAGCCAATCGACGCTCATGTCAGGGCCGGCGGCAAAGCTCGACCATGGCGATTGTATTGGAGCGGACCGAGGGATTGTACGGCGACACGCGTTTGCGCACCGAAGGCTAAATCAGCGGTCGTGATTCTCGAACAGATCATGCAGCGCGCATAAC
Organism: Myxococcales bacterium; assembly: GCA_043764595.1. Classification (GTDB taxonomy): domain Bacteria; phylum Myxococcota_A; class Polyangia; order Polyangiales; family Polyangiaceae; genus JAAFHV01. The sequence continues at coordinate 1,590 of JAYUKI010000185.1, forward strand.
TCGATGGTCGGTGCCCGCCGATACCCTCTTCCACTGGTAAGCGCTGACGA
>JAYUKI010000186.1:0-5406 GCA_043764595.1 Myxococcales bacterium
AGTTTGAACCGACCGGCAACCTTGAAAAAGGAATACGCCGCCCAAACGCCCACGGCCAAAAGCCCGAGGCCAAACAGGCCGACCATGCGCGCGTTGTGAAGCTCGACCTCGATCGCCTTTCCGGTCGACAGGGCGCTACCGAGCTCGGCCGCCACGCGATCGGCCTCGTTCGTCCCCGTGGACAGCAGGGCTCGTTCGGCACCGCGAGCCAAGTGCAGGACGATGGTTCCGGTCTTGTGGCCCTTCGAGCCGGTGACGACGTCGACGCGAATGTTGCCTTCCGTGAGCTCACGGCGCTCGAACGACACCACGGTGTCGTGGGCGGGCGGCCTATGCTGGGTCAACGAACAAACCGCGGCTCGCTCGGGAGTACCAAGGCCGTGGGCCTGGCAGACGAGCGTGTCCGAAGCGCTCGCGAAGAGCAGTGCAATGGGGGCCAGCGCAAAACCCAAGGCCATGAAGGCCAGCGCCGCCAAGCGCGCTGGGAACGGGCCGTGCGTTACGCTCCCCTCGATGGAGTGCACAGCGGCCTCGCGGTACGTCATGGGCCGGAACTCTAGCAGGCCGTTGGTCGTGGGACCGACCCCGTCGTTTCGCTGCTCCGAAGCGGCTGCTCTTTGGATCGACTTGAGGATTTCTTCGAACCGCCGTTCACGAAGGAGAGGCCACACCATGGACACCATCGATACGGCACACGATGCCAACGACGACTTCGAGGACGACGGATTCCTCGCTGCACTGGAAGACCGGAATTCCGACGATCACGACTTCGAGCCCGACGATGGCTCGAGCGTGATGCCACCTGGGTTTTGAGGAGCCGCGACGATAAGCGCCAAGAGTGCCTGGTTGGGCTCGTCGCGACCACCGCTTTAGGAGGTCGTTTGAATCGAGCGTGAGACCACGCTCATTGTTCGGACGCCGCGACGGCGGCGAAGGGTCCCCACCCTAGGCTCTGGAGGGTTCCCCGCTATTGCTCGACCTGCGCAGCAGAAAATCGATTGGCTTCGATGGCTACGAGAAAGAGCGAATCGAGCACTCGACCCTCGTGCTACTTCTTCGGCGCGCGCTTTGGTGGAGCATCCTTCGGCGGCGGGGGTCCGCCATACACGGTACCCATCGCGGAGTCGTCGTCGGGACGGGTCACCACTGGCGGTTTGGGCGGAGTGGGCACGCTCGGCGAAGGCGCGCCGGCATCCTCGACCGTTGGTGGTGGCGCGCCATAGATGCCGGAGGCCGACGTGTCCGCGGGCGAAGTGGGCACGACCGGCGGCGCGCCTTGCTCGGGCGGACTGCACGCGCCGGCCACGGCAAGAGCGGCCACCGTCCCGAACACGAGTGCCGCACGCGACCGACCGGACGGATGGGCCATTGGACTGGCGATAGTCACCGATAGAGTGATCCCGCAGAACGGGCACGAGGGATCGGATACACGAACGTGGCGGGCGCACGCGGCGCAGGGATGCAAAGCCATCGTCTCCATTCGTCCCACGGTCTCGGGATTTCGCAAAGCTCGACGTGGGCTCGTCGCACTTCACACTCCCGCAAACTGCTTCTCCACGAGCTTCTTGTAGAGGCCCTCTTCGGCCACGAGAGCCTTGTGCTCACCTTCTTGCACCACGCGCCCACGGTCGAGCACGAGCACCCGATCGGCCCCCATCACGGTGGAAAGTCGGTGGGCGATAATGAGAGTGGTCCGTCCCTTCATGAGGCGCTCGAGGGCTTCTTTGACCAGGTGCTCGCTCTCCGCGTCGAGGGCGCTCGTCGCTTCGTCCAGCACCAGAATGCGCGGGTCTTTCAGCACGGCACGAGCAATCGCAATGCGCTGCTTTTGCCCGCCGGAGAGCTGCACGCCACGCTCGCCCACCATCGTCGCGAATCCGTCCGGAAAGCGCTTCACGAACTCGAGGGCATTCGCGGTACGCGCGGCCTCCTCGACTTCGGCGTCGGTCGCCGTGGGACGCGCATACCGAATGTTGTCCGCAATGGAGCGCGCAAAAAGAAGTGGCTCCTGCGAGACCGCTCCCACTTGGGTGCGCAGCCACTCCGCATCCAACGTCGCCAAATCGCGACCATCGAGGACGATTTTGCCGGAAACCGGATCGTACATGCGCGCAAGAAGCGCCGCGATCGTGGACTTTCCCGAGCCCGAAGGACCGACCAACGCGACCACTTCACCAGGCCGAAGCGCGAGGCTCACGTTGGTGAGAACCTCTGCATCCGGGCGCGCCGGATACCGGAACGACACGTCGACGAGCTCGACGGCGCCTTCGATGGACGCTGGCCGTTCGCCGCCGCTTCCCATGGCTGGCTCGCGGTCCAAGATCTCGAAAATGCGAGCGCCTGCGCCGCTCGCTTTCATGAAGTCGGCCCAGACGTCGCTCACGGCCGCGAGCGAAAAAGCAACGACCAGCGTGTACACGAAGAACGACGTGAGAGCGCCCACGGTCATGGCTCCGGACATCACGAGGTGCCCGCCGTACCAAAGGACCGCCGTGGCCACGGCAAAGCCCGAGAGCGAAGCCCCGAAGTCGAATGCGCCCCCCATAAAGGCACGGCGTTTTGCGACGTCGAACGAGCGCGCCACCGCCAAAGCGTAGCGCTTCGCCTCGAGCTCTTCGGCCGCGAACGAGCGCACCGTGCGAAGGCCTGAGATGCTCTCTTCGGCGACCTGACTCGACGAAGCTAGCGCGTCTTGGACCTCGCGAGAGAGGGCTCGGACGCGGCGTCCGTAGAGCACCGCACCAATGGCCACGGGCGGAACGATGGCCAGCATGACCGCCGCGAGCCGAGGCGAAGTCCACACGAGCGCCGCCACGCCGCCAATCATGGTGGCCACGTTTCGAAGGGCCATGGAGACGTTCACGCTCACCGTGTTTTGCAGGATGGTCGTGTCCGAGGCGAGACGGCTCGTCAGCTCGCCCGTCGAACGCGAGTCAAAAAACGCGATTTCCTGCCGCAAAATGGCGCGGTAGACGTCCGCTCGAAGCTTCGCGACGATGCGCTCGCCAGTCACGCTGAAGAGCACGTAGCGCATCGAGCTTGCCGCCGCTTGCACGACGAGCACGCCAATCATCAGGAGCGCCGCGCGGTCGATGACCCGAGGATCTTTCTGGCCGAGGGCCTCGTCCAGGATGAAGCGCAGCGATTGAGGGTAAACGAGCGTGCCGACGCTTCCAACCGCGAGAAACACGCACGCGATGGCCAGGTTCTTCCATTCAGGGCGCGCAAGGGACACGAGGCGACGGAGCGGAACCCCTGGAGCCCGTTCGGCTTTTTTCTCGTCCGTCTTCATCATGTCCATGTCGGGAGCAGCATACGCACCTTCGGTCGACGTCGGTCATCTCGCAGCGGGCCTTCGTCCGCCCAAGCGTGCGTCTCGAGGCGTGTCGGCCAGCGAATCGGACCTTCGTACCGCTTTGAACCGAACTCGCCTCATCCCACGACCCGAATTGCTTTACGCTCCGAAGAGCCCCGCGATGCTGCCCCAAGAAGCCCAAGACGCGATCTCTTCGCTGACCACCGCCGTGACGAGCCACCCCGAGCTCGACGAGGCCCTGCGGGTGTACTGGCGCTCGGACGGCCGTGAAGGTGGCGCGGCGCTCGATGCGAACGTTCGCAAGGCGGCGGACCACGTCGCTCGCGTCTTGCCCGCGTTCACGCATTCGGCCGAGGACGCGGAGGCACTCGGGAAGCTCTTTGCCGAGCCCGCGGGGGAAGTTTTGCTCGCGTGGTGCGCCGCGAACACGTGGCGAAGGGACGTGGCGCTCGTTCGCCTCTTGCCCGCGGCCGCCCTGTCGGGCTTCCGAAACGAGGCGGCGAAGGTCGTTCGCGAGCGCGTCGTCGAGGGTCCGCTTGCCGACGCACTCGCCTGCGCACCGCTCCTCGGAACCGGTGCCGAGCTCGACGCCCCCGAGTTCGCCGAAGCGCGCGCTCGCCTGCAAATTCTCGTGTGGGAGGCCGGCGCCTCGGCACTCGAGCTGCCTGCACTCGGGCGTTGGATTTGGGGCTCGCGCGACACCTTCGAGGCCATGGTGCGCGGACCGGCCCACGGTACGTTGCGGGGTCGTGTTCTCGCCGCGCGCTGCCTCGAGGTGAGCGTCTGTGGCATGCCCCCCACCACGGATCCGGAGCTCGTCGGCACCACGCTACAAGTCCTCCAGCCGCTGCTCCTCCACCCCGAGCCCCTCGTTTGGGTGCATGCTGCACGGGCCCTCGGAAGGCTTACGGGGCCCGTCGAAGCGCTCCAGGGAACCATCTTGGATTGGGTGCTCGGCGAGTCGCGCGTGCTTCGCCAACGCGCCACCACCGCGCTCGCGTCGTTGCCCGCCGAGCGCTTGATGCTCGTCGCCAGTCAGCTCGTGTCCATCCTCGACTCACGCGACGAAGAAGCGTGGACGCTGGCCGCGATCGCGGCGGCCACGCCGTACCTCTTTTTCGAGCGCCGTTCGCTGTGGGACCGACTCGCCAAGCGCGTGCTCTCCGGGGACGGCGGAGCCATCGCCGCGCGCGCTTTGGCTCGCGGGCTTGCCACGCTGTTCCGCCGCGGCGGCGCACCCGTGGAAGTGGAGCGCACCATGCGAACGCTTCGCGAAATGGCCCGCCACGCGAGGCCCACCCACCTCGACGAGTCGCGCCGCTGGATCGAGACCATCGCCGTCACCGACGCCATCGACGGCGCAGAGCGCGATCCGCTCGACCTCGAGCTCGGCCTCGAGAACCTGGTTCGCATCGCCGCCCAATACGACGACGAAGAAGCCGACGCCCGCGCCGCACGCTTCGCCAGCTCGCTCTTGCCTACCTTTCACGAGGCTCGGAAGATCGCCCTCGGCCAAGGAAAGCTTCGCCACAGGGCGGCAGCCATCAACGCACTGGAGGGCGGAGCACGCGCCTTCGCGTTGCGCCTCTGGGCTCCACTCTTGGCCACACGGCCCGGGGGCGAGCCGGTCGACGAGCCGAACCTCCAGGAAACGTGGGAAACGCTCGCTCGTGCACCGTCCGAAATCTTGGACCTCGTGAAGGCCCGAAGGCAGTCGGAAGGCGCCTCGATCGAGGACGATTTGCCTCTCGAAGTTCTCTCGATCCGGCTGGGTGGCTACGCGCTCGACGCCTGCGGCGAGGACGGCGAGCTCGGTCCCGGACGCGGGCCGACCGTCTACGACACGTGCCTTTGGCTCCGAAAAATCGCGGGCCTCGCCGATGGCTCGCGTGAGCTTCCTGCAGCTCTCTCCGGCGCACTGAGCACGCTCTTCTGGCGACTCGTCGACACCACGCGTGGAACCGCGCTCGGCGAAGTGGACGACGTCCAGTGGCTCGGTCCCTTTGCGGCGTGGTGGGGTCTCGTCATCGACCGACCCGCCATGTTGCTCCAGTTGGCCACGGCGCTTCCAATGATGGCGCACTCGGCGC
>JAYUKI010000187.1:0-5403 GCA_043764595.1 Myxococcales bacterium
CGAATCGATGGCGGCGCGCGTTCATCGGCTCTTGCTCGAGAAGCAGACCGGTTTTCCCTCGCTTTCGGTCACGGCACGTCTCTTCCACATGACGCCGCGCACGCTCCATCGTCGCCTCGTGGAGGAGGGAACGTCGTACCGCGAGCTTCTCGAAAAGGTCCGTCATGCCATTGCCGTGGAGCACGTGACGGCCAATCGCTCGAGCATGGAAGAGATTGCTTACATGCTCGGGTACTCCGATCTTGCGAACTTCCGTCGCGCCTTCAAACGCTGGGAGTCCGTGTCGCCCTCGGCCTATCGAGAGGCGCACCTCGACCAGACGCGACCCCGTTCCAGGCTCTAGAGCAATCCCGTCGGCTTTCGCCTGTTAGCGGCGCCTCGCTTGTCGCTCCTCCACGGATACAAGAGTAGCCGTCGTCGTCGCTCCTAGCGATGCTTGCCAACCCAGCGAAATCCTCGGTCCGAAAACCTGATCGGCGCCCTAGCAGCCTGCTAACTTCGCGCGAGACCGAAGTCCGGATTCGATTCGCGAAGATCGGCGAAGGCCGTTGTCGCCTCGGGGTCGTCTTCGGCGATTCGAACGGCCACCTTCTCGCTACTTTTTTGGAGTAGCTCGTTGCAGGAATCCGAGATTCGCAGATCGGAACGTGCACGTGCGGCTTGGGCGCTCGAGGCGCGCGCTGCCGTTGCTCGTTTTTGGTCGAGCGCCGTGAGCCTGTCGAGCTCTTCCGCAGTGAGGACGCGTGTGCCGGGATCGAGCGCGTCCGCATCGGTCTTCGGCGCGAGGGATATCCCCTGATTGGAGAGCACGTTCGACGTGAAGGTCTTCGCGTTCGTTCCGCTGTCGCGCCGCTCGGCTTCGAAGGTCTCACGCAGCGAGGCGGTAGCTTGCTCGAAGCGCTCGCGCTCCTGTGGAAATGCGGTGTTCGTGGCGGCCACGAACGCTCGAACGCGCGCTCGCAAAACTTGCGATCGTCGAATCCAAAGAAAGGGAGGCAGCCATTCCCAAAAGCGCACACGCTCGCGCGCCACTAGCGAAAGCCAAGCTACGAGGTGTCCAATCCGAACGAGCGCGGGCGTGTGAGGCGACCTTCCGAGCGCGAGGCCAAGAGCTTCGAGCCGAGGGAGAGTGCCCGATTTTCCCAAGCCGCCCGCCCCCCAAGAGTGAGCCTCCCAAGGAGCCTGTTCGGCGAGCAAGTCCACCAAGATGGCCAGTACGAGCGCGTCCTTGTGGCCCTCGCAGGCCATCGTGCCCGAGACGAGCAACCGAAGCTTGGCTTCGAACGAAAGGGTGCAAAGGAGCACGAAGAAGACGCGCGAGTCGTTCAACGCACGAGCGGCGTGGAGCGAAGCGTCGTCGAGCGAAAAGGAGCGATTGGCGAGCGTGGCGGCATCCAGCGTTCGCCGGATTTCGAGGCTTCCCGAAGCAACGTGGCGAATCCACGCGGCCTTCCGAGTCCCTTTTGGCTCGTACCGGGCTACGACGATGTAACGTCGCGAAGGGTAGGCTCGCTCGAGCTTGCGAGCCCATCGCTGCGCCTGTTTTTCGAGGTGTTCCGCGCTCTCCGTCGACCAGGGCCAAAGGTACGTGGACTCTACGTCGAGCCGAACGTGTGCCACACCGGGCTCGAGGGCGAGCAAGGCCTCGACCTTGGCCTTCGTGTCCGCGCCATCTGCAATCGATGTTCCGTCTTCGGCGCCGGTGGGCACGAGCCAGGTCTCGAGCTTTCGCGTCTTTCCGACGGTAAGCATCCGGGTGCCGGCCCGTGCGAGTGCATGCGCCAGCGCCTTCGGGACGAGCCACGCTGGACGGGACTCAGTTTCGGTCGTGCCAACCGCGTTGTTGAGCAACACGACGGTTCCGAACTGGCGCTCGCCGCTCGCGATGGTTTCGAGCACGGCCACGCCGTCCTCGAGGCTCACGTCCCATGTGGCCGAGGTAGCGCCTGCGGCGGCGACGTGGCTCTCCCACGCCGCCAATTCTTCGGGCGTGGTTCGATGATTGACGAGCAACAGCACGTCGGCATCGCCCGCGACGAAGGGCCGACCGACGCGCACGACCAGGTCGCGAATGTGGATGGCTCGCGGGGGGCCTTGTCCATCGGGCGGAGCGAGATCGCACGTCACGACGAGCCTGGCCGACGTGTATGGCGCGGCCGTCTCCGAGATGCCGAGTCGCATCTCGAGGGTCAAGTCGCCATTGGCCGCAACGTACGGCATTGGGCGCGAGTGCTCGGAGGACAGATCGATGCGACCGAGTCCTTCGTCGAAGAGATGGGCATCTCCGGCTCCGAGCTCCCCATAACCGAGACTCCACCTTAGCGCGACGGAACGAGCCGCGTCTCCGTCCAACCCAAGTGCCTTTTTCGAGACGTTTCGCAGCGTGACGACGACTCGCGTGACTTGCCCCGCGGCGACTGAAGCGAGTCCGACGATGGGCGCTATCTCCAGGGGATGGCGCACCACGATTTTGCCATTCTGCTCGGCGGCTCCAGCGTCGAACGCGCCAAAGCTGCGCCGGGCCGACGGAAGGATCGCCTCGAGACGCAGTGTCTCGGGAGCGGCGAGTGGCCCAGTGGCTCCTTCCGGACGATGCAAGCCAAGCACGAGTGGTAGCTCCTCGCGAAAGACGTGGCAGTCTCCCGCGCCGAGCCCGCGTGGGACTTTCAACGTCCGCGGTCGACCACGCTCGTCTTCGACAGGGTAGGTCCATGCCCCGCGGGTGAGGCCGACGTGAACGTCGTGGTGCGAGGGTAGAGGCATGCCTCCCGTGTTCTCGACCGTGATGCCGCCGATGTAGGCCTTTTCACCGGGTTCGTAGACGCCATCGTCGTTTTCGTTGCGGTGGGTGAACGAGACGAGTCGAAGGTCGTACCGACTCGGATAGCTCCGCGAGGCGCCATTCTCATTGACCTCGATCGTGAATCGGCCGGCGCGCCCACGTGGTCCAGGCTTCGGCGAGCCATCGGCATGGGCACCATTCCGTCCATCGAATCCGCGCCTGCCACCCGAATTGGAGTGGGAGGTTGTGCGTAATTGCTGCTGGCCACTCGAGTCGGTGTAGCTGTCCGTCTCGGTCCACGTGTACGAAGAGCCTCCCGAGCCGCCAGAGCCTCCGGTCCCGGGAGAGCCGTTTTGCCCTTGTTTGCCGCCGGCGCCTCCGTCGACCGAAGCTTCGACCAGCATCAACAGATGCGTGTCCTCTGCACGCGTTCGCACCACGATGGTGCCGCCGTCTCCTCCGGGCGCGCCGCTCGTGCCCGCGCCCGCTGCGCCGCCGTCCCCGCCCCGACCTCCGTTCCCACCGCTCGAGTAGCGTGTGGCGTCGCTTCCGCTTCGTCCCCTTGCGCCCGAGCCGCCGTCCCCCCCGTCTCCGCCGCCCCCGCCGCGCCCGCCCCGCGCAAGGAGCACAATCGAAGCCGGACGAGAGAAATCGGCCGTCGCACGATCCGTCGTGCGCCCTCGATGTGTGCTGACGTGCGCCGTCGCTTGGACGGTAGTTTCGCCCGCCGCTGCGATGTGGACGACGAGCTCTCCGCCGGGAGCTCCGGGCGACGGCGAGCTCGCGGTTTGTCCGGGCTCGCCATCGTCGCCTGCGAACGTGCCGTCCCTTCCGCACGCTCCGTCTTGGCCGTCGGCTCCCGGCGGGGCGCTGGAGTCGAATGCAAAGAGTGGCCCCTCGACTGCAGGCTCGTCCCCCTCGCGTCGCGCGGCTTTGCGGTAGGCCGACATCTCCGAGACCGTAGCGTCGTGGCCGTCTTCGACGCAATGGACGAATCAATGTGCAAAAGGCTCTCGTCGTGGTGCGGCGAGAGCTCGGTGCCCTCCGTGCTACAGTAGGCGTCGCGCCAATGCGCAGGAGTCGTCCATGGCCATTGCTACTCGGCACGTTCGCACGGTTTGGCGGCTTGAGATTTGGGGGATTGTGGCGATCCTTGGTGGATGTGGTCTCTCCTTCGACAGCATCCCTGAGGGGGCTTCGCCGTCGAACGACGCGGGCGTCGACGGGGCCCCGCCGCCGAAGGATGCCGCACTCGTCGATGCCAACGCCCCGGACACGGCTCCCCCGGCCAACTGCACGAACCTCGTCAAGGATGGCGACGAAAGCGACGTGGACTGTGGCGGATCGTGCGCGAAGGGATGCACGGAGGCCAAAGTCTGTTCGACGTCGTCCGATTGCGACAAGGGACTATTGTGCAACGGGACCGCGTGCGTTTTGCCGACCACCTGCAAAGCCCTGAGAGAGGGGCGCGCGACCACCCCTTCTGGCAACTACAAGATTGCCCCATTGGGCGTTCCCTACGAAGTCGGCTGCGACATGGATCTCTTCGGCGGAGGCTTCACCCTCGCCATGAAGGTCGACGGCGCCCAAACCACGTTTTCATACGAAGCGCCGTATTGGACCAATGCGCTCTTGTACGAAGAACAAAGCTTCGACCTTCGCGACCGAAAAGAGACCAAGCTGAAGTCGTTCAACGAGCTGGCGTTCGCCGATGTCGCGCTCGTCTTCGAGACGGCCGGAGTGTCGAGAACCGCCCGATTGCCCATCGCAAAAAACTCGCTGCTCGAGCTCTTCGCCACCCGCACCGCCACGAACCTTGGCCGAAACGCTTGGCTCGATTTGGTCCCGGGAAGCTCCCTTCAGACCGGCTGCAACGCCGAGGGGGCCTCGATCGAAGAGGGCTCGGGAGCGAAGGTCCGCCTCGGAATCCTTGGCAATGGGTTTTCAGGCTGCCTGAGCCCCGACTCCTACCTCGGAGTCGGTGGCGTCGAAGAATGCGGCAAGAGCACGCGAGCGGGAAATGTCGCATGCATCAACGGGAGCAGCGGCGACCGCAACCTCGTTTCGTTCGTCCGCATTTTCGTGCGTTAGGGACGAGGTCCGGGGCTCCCTCCTGGGCAAGGGGCGGGTACGCTAACCCTATGTCCCTCCACGGTATCGTCGCCTCTCGTGTTCGAGCTGCAGTTTGCAGCCCCGTCCCTTTTGGTCACGAGGTGCTCGTCGCGGGATTCCATGGAACGTCGGAACGTGAGGAGGTCTGCGTGGCGGTCGATCGAACGACGCACGTCGTCTATTGCGACCCTGCCCTCTTCGGTCCCCTCGGGGTCGACTTCTCCGCGACGACGGATCCCGTTGCGGCGATCACGCGCTATTCGTGGGCCACGACGCGACAGGTGATTGGTGTCTCGGCGGGGGTGATGGTCTCTTCGAACCGCTCGCGCACACGTCTCTTCGTCGGCGCCCAGGGTACGGCCTACCGCGGCTAACGCACACTTCTCGCAATCCAATTGCGTATCTATTCGACCTAACACTACTGCTCGATGTTGAATTCAACTGCTCGATTTTGCTCGTGAAGCGGACGTGTGCGGATGTCGTTTGTTTCCCACTTTGTCGCCCCGATT
>JAYUKI010000188.1:0-5398 GCA_043764595.1 Myxococcales bacterium
CACCCGCTGTGCATTTTCATCACGGCTCGGCCTTCGTTCTTGCGCGAAAATGCCAAGCGTTTCGCGGGTCGAGACCACGTTCGCATCGAGCTCCGTCCGCTCGCCAAGCGCACCGTGCGTGCCATCGCGAAGGCCATGCTGGGCGAGCGCGCGAACGGCGAGAGCGGCGAAGCTTTGCTGGAGGCCATCGCCGCGCAAGCCTCGGGCTCGCCGCTTTTTGCCGAGGAGCTGTCACGCTTGGCCGCGCAAGGCCGCGACGCCACAGGAGCGCTCACGATCGAAGCCGCCATCCAAGTCCACCTCGACGCGCTCGACGAAGAGCTGCGGGAAGCCGTGGCGCGCTTGTCCGTGTTCGGGCTGCAAGGGTGGGAAGCTGGGCTCGAGGCGCTCGGAGTCCGTGGCGCCCACGACGCACTTCGGGCGCTCGGGGCGGCGGAGCTCTTGGTGGAACAAGCGAGCTCACGCTTTCGCGACACGCGCGAATGGGCGTTCAAACATGCGCTCACGCGTGAGGTGGCGTACGCGTCCTTGGGCGAGGACGATCTGCGCGATCTCCACGCAAAAGCCGGATTTTGGCTCGCGACGATGGGCGAAGACGACGCCACTGTGGCCCGACATTTGGACCTCGGCGGCAAGCCCAAAGATGCCGCGACCTACCTCGAGCGCGCCGCGCGGCGTGCCTTGGCCACGAGCGCCCACGCCGACGCCGCAAGGTACGCCGAGCGGGCCTTGGCCTTCGCCGAAGACAAGCCCACCCAGTTCGCGCGTGCTCAGCTCCTCGACGAGGCCCATGTGCGCCTCGATCCTCGCGCCGCCGATCGCGAGACCGCGATTGCAGCGATGGCCGACGCGGTCTTCGATGCCGCGAGCGAGGTGCGTGCACGAGGAGCGAAGCTTCGCTACGAGGACGCCAAAGGCGGCGGCCCGGACACGGCAGCGGCCCTCGACGAGGTCCGTAAAGCCGCGAGAGAATTGGGACTTTTCGACGAAGATGCGAAGAGCGCGGCGGCCTTGGCGGCACGCTGCGCCTTCGCGGGAGAGCTCGATCGTGCGGCCGACGTCGCCGAGGAGCTTCTCGAAATCGCATCGCGCCATCGCATCCCGGCGGCGGCCGTGGACGCCTGGCAAACGCTCGCCGTGGTTCGCCAAGCACGAGGCGAAGTGGGCGCCGCCCTCGAGGCACGACGAAGTGCAGCGCATGCCGCGTGCGAAGCGGGGCTCAAGACCCAAGAGGCCATGCTGACCATCAACGTAGGCTTTGCGCTCACTACGGTGGGAGCCCGCGCCGAAGCGCGCCTGGCGATCGACGTTGGCATCGCGCTCGGGCAAGCCGTCGGCAGCCCCGGTGTGGTTCGCCACGGCCAGATGATCCTTCTTTGTTGGGCGGCAACGTTCGGTGCCCAAGAAGACGTCGCGGAGATTCTGGCCGAGCCACGCAGCATCGCGGACGGTGCGGCCTCGGGCGGCTGGGTGCCTCACGACCGCGCGACGCTTGGCGTACTTTATTACCGGGGCGTGGAGCTTTTGCGAAGCTCGGAGCACGCGGACGTGGAACGCGCGCGCTTGCTCCTCAAGACCGCGGCGGGTGCGTACCGCTCGACCAAGATGCTGGATTTGGTGCCCGTGGCGCTCGGCGTTTGGGCCGAAGCCGAGCGACGCCTTGGCGAGCCGGAGCGGGCGCAAGAGCTGGCGCTCGAAGCCGTCACGCTCATCGAGGATGGGTCCCCTTCCCTGCTCAACGAAGCGCCCATCTTCTTGGCGTTGCACGACGCTTACGTCGACATGGGCCGCCTGCGCGACGCCAAAGATGCCATCGAACGCGCCATGCCTCGCTTGGTGCTGCGCGTGGACGGTCTCCGAGGAACGCCGTATGGCAGGGAGTTCTTGGTGAACGTCGGTCCGAACGCCGGGCTCGTGGCGGCCGCCGAGGCCTATGGGCTCGTTCCAAAGAGTCTGAAGAAGGTCTTGGACGGGAGCTAGCTACTGGAAAACGCCGACCTCGACACAATAGAGGCCGTTCTCCTGATCACAGGTGGAAGCCCCGTAGTTGCCCGCGTTGGGCCCCGACTGCCTCGGATCGCCAAAGCGAGCGTAGAAGCCTGAGTTAACCGACGTCCACGGTCCCGACTCCGTGCAAGTACCGGCCTCCGTGGGCTCGAAGCCTCCCGTCCACACGAACGTACCCGGCGAAACGGGGCTCGCATCGGCGTGCCCGCGGACAGGCCCGAACGTACCGATCGTGAAGGCTTCGATACTGGGCATGGCGGGCGCGCCGCCGTCAGCCGCACCTGGCACGTACCTGGGCCCCCTGCTGCCCAAATTTTGGAGCCGCACGGTCAAGGCATCGGTGGGGGCAAGGCGCAGGAGTGCGACGAACTTGCCGGGAAGTCCGCTGCCCGTGGCTTCGGCGTCGCAGAGGGCGTCGGCAATCTGCTGGTTTGCTCCCATGGCTCCCGTCAGCCCGCGCGTCGAGACGAACATCAAGCCCCGCCCAGGCCGAGCGCTATCCGCGCCGGCATCTAGTCCGTCCAGCACACGAGCATCGCCTCCGTCCAACGCAATGGCGATCGGCCCATCGGGGGCGGGGCCATCAGGGGCGGCGGCGGCGTCGACTGGGGGCGAAGAGTCGGAGCCGAACGTCGTACACGCCACCCCAATGGCGACCGTGAGGAGCGCCAATGCCGTGAAACGAAAGACCATCGTTTCATTCTCGCACGGGATCGTGGGGGCGCGATACCGAAGCGCCACTCCAACCGACCCCGACCGCACGTCGTTTACCGGTTTCCATACACGCCACCACGGCGGAGCCCACAGGTGGACCAAGCTCGAGGAGCCGTTTCGCCGCATGACGCACGAGGCTCGCCCACGTGCACGGAGGCTGGCTCGCGGTCCGGTTCTACCGATAGAGTCGAGGTGAGGTCACGCGAATGAATCGCTACGATGAGCACACGTTTCGCACGAAGATCGACGCGGCGCTGAGGCAAGTCCGGACCATCCTGGACCACACGCGAAATCCGCAGAGCCCCGCCGACGTCCCGCATCGCTACGAGGACAAGTACCTCCTCGCTGAGTTCGTCGGAAGCGTGGCGATTGCCTCCCTCCTTCAGTGCCTCGAGCTCATCGGACTCTCCGAGGAAGGGCTCGAGAAGCTTCGCGAGTGGGCGCGCACGCGCTCGATCACTGTGCGCCTCAACGCTCGCGAAGACTGCCGCTTCCTGCGGGAAGAGAGCCGGCAAGTCGACTCTCCCGAGCACGTGATCGAGTCGCGCGGGCTGCTCGGCAAGTCGACACGCACCGAGAAAATCGTGGTCACGGTCACCGAGTATTTCTGGAGCTTCGACTTCAGCTACGAGGTCGTGGCCTATCAGGGAAACGCCCCAGAAAATGCCGTCGCTTTGCTCGTGCGCAGCGGCAGCGTCGAGCTCAAGACCGCCGTGAACCAGACCCCGCGGCCGCTCACCGTCGTGAGGCCGCCCGTCGATGTCGACATCACGTGGCTCTTCGCGCACCTCGACGAAAGCGGGCGCCCCAAGCTCGGGATCGACCGGGCCGCGAAGGACTGCCACACACCGCGCAGGAACCGCCAGGTCGACGACGGCCTCGTGGCGCTCGAGCACTTGCACGTGTGGTGCTCGCGCGTCGTCTCGTACTTCATGAGCGACCTTTTCCCCGTGCGCACCGACCACGGCCGCGATCTTGCCGCCATCACCGACGCGGGCGTGTTCGTCCCCGTGGTGCCGCTCTTCGAAAACGGCACACGGCTCGAGGGCGAAGGCCTCCTGCCGGAGTCGTACCCGAAGGCGCTCGTCGAGGAAGAACGTCGGGCCCTCACCGAGAAGTGCCGCGCACTCACGGCTTCGTTCCCGAGCGACGGCTCGCTGGTCACGGCCGTCGAAGCGGGGCTGCTCGTCGCGCTGATGCACGCAAAGCAGGTCATCGAGCACTTCTCGGACGCGGTCGACCACATCGAGAACATGCTGCGCACGCAGCTCATCGCGGCGATCGGCAAGGAAGTTACGCCGGTGGACTTCGGCGCATACATGGAGTTCCACCATCGGAAGCTCGTGAAAGAGCCGTATCGACCGCGACCGTTCTCGTACGCCGTGCGAAGGCCAGACCACGATCCCGAAGGCGTGCTCGCCATCGAGGCCGAACATGGCACCGCGATGGCCGAGCCGATTTCGACGACCGTCGCGGTGAGCACCGCCCGTCGTCCGATGACCTTTGCGCTCGACGCTTCGACGCGCGTCTCGTTCCTTGGGGAACGCTATCTGCACGGGTGGATCGGGCACCGCTTCTCGCAGCAGGCCGGGCTCGCGGCGAGCCTCGTGGCACGGGCGCGCCAGTTCTCGAGCTTCATCGTGCTCGTGGGTCGCATCGCGGCGGTCGACGTCTTCGAGCCCAAGTTCGGCGTCGTCGTGCACAACAAAGACGTCCTCAAGATCCCCCTGATGCTCGAGGAGATCCCCACGCCGAAGCAGTTCCGCGACGCCATCGAGTCGCTTTCGCCCGAGCAGCAGAGGTTTGCAAAAGCGTTCCGTGGAATGCAGCTCGAGAGCACGCTCTTTGGCGTGTGCGTGATTCAGATAAAGCCTCAGCTCGAGAAGCTCCTCAAGCTCCCTCCGGACAGTCTCACCAAGGAAATCAAGCTCACCCAAGAGCTTCTCGGGCTCTTCACCGAGTTCCAGATCCCGAGCGATCTTCTCTCTTACGACGGCGAGGCCGACGCTCCGGCCGCCGAGAAGCTCGCCCGCGTCGCGGAGTACACGCGTCGCATGCAGGAGATGATCGAGCTGTCCAAAAAGCGCGAGCTCGAGGCCGAGCGGGAGCGGGAGGCCATGCGCCTCGCCGAGTCGGATCGTACGGCCGTCGCCGCAGGACCTCTGGGCGGGTACCCCATGCCGCCGAGCGCCCCGCTTGCTTCTCCTTCCCGCGGCTACGGCGGTCCGCCGATGTCGATGTCGATGGCTCGCGGAGGTCCCGGGTTCGGTCCGCCCATCGGCGCAGCGTCTGCGGGTGCGGCACCGCCACCGATGCCCGCGCCCGCACCCGCTGCTGCCCCCGCGCCGCGACCGAACATGCAATCCCGGACCGCAAGCGCAAGTCCGCCCGGAAAGCGGGAGCCCCAACGCGACCGCGCGACCCCTTCGGACGCCACGGGATCGACCGGCAGCGCCATGGACGCCGAATCCCGCGACTACACGAAAATCCCAGCCGCACTCGACAAGAAGCTCGAGGAGCTCGACGAGGACGCCGCGCTCCACGCGACCGTGATCCATCCAGGCGACACCTGGACGCGTAGCGCGCAAAAGGGCCTCCTCACGGCGGCCGTGACCTCACGGCTCGGCGCAAAAGAGCAAAAAGACGAGAAGAGCAAGGCCTTCGATCTGCTCGACGC
>JAYUKI010000189.1:0-5393 GCA_043764595.1 Myxococcales bacterium
TGGTCGTCGCCACCGACATCACGGCCGAGCTCGCCCGCGCCGCCGAAGAGACCGAGCGAGCCGAGATCGCGGCCGCGACCAAACAGGTATTCGCCGACCGAAACGCCTTCTCCGAGTTCTTGACCGAAGCCGAAGGGCTCGCTCGCTCGATTGCAGGCGCCACGAAAGTCGACCCGGAGCTGGGTCGCGCACTTCACACCCTCAAAGGCAATTGTGGGCTGACCGGGCTCCCGACCCTGGCTCTGAAGTGCCATGAGATGGAGTCTCTGGTCGCCGAGACGAACCAGCCGCCGCAGGCCAGCGATTGTGAGGATCTGAGCGCGCGGATTGCAAAGCTTCGCGAGGTGCATGTCAACCTCGTGGGCAGCGCCTCGGGCATCGAGATCACTGCCGCCGATCAGCGGTCGCTCCTCAGAGCGATTGACCAGGGCGTTTCGCGTACCGAGCTCAAAGAGCGGATCCGCGCGCTCTCCCAGGAGCCGACCGCCCAGCGCCTCGGTAAGATGGCCGATCACATTCGAAGCCTCGCGGAGCGCTTCGATCGCGAGATCGAAGTTCGCATCGAAGACAACGGTGTGCGCCTCGACCGCGACCGCTGGAGGCCGTTCTGGGCGAGCTTCATTCACGTCGTTCGCAATGCCGTGGCCCACGGCATCGAGGACGCCGACGAGCGACTCCGCGCCGGCAAGCCCGCGAGGGGTAGCTTGACGCTGAAGACGTCGCGACAAGGTCGCGCTTTCGTCATCGAGGTCACCGACGACGGCCGTGGAATCGATTGGGAAGCCGTGGCTCGTGTGGCGGCGGCCCGGGGTCTCAAGCGCGACACACCGAAAGATCTCGTCGCGGCGCTCTTCGCCGACGGTGTCTCCACCGCCCGCTCGGTGAACGAGCTCTCGGGACGCGGCGTCGGCCTCTCGGCAGTGATGAGCGAAACGCGCGCCCTCGGCGGGAGCCTCACTGTCGACAGCCGCCGTGGCGCTGGCGCTCGATTCGAGTTCCGCTTTACGAGCCAGTCTCTGAGCGCTCTTCCTCCCCCCGTCCCTTTGGTCGCCTGAAACGGAAGCCGCCGTGAAATCAACCCATACACGGGGAGCTCTCTTCCAAAGCTTCAAGCGCGGACTCGTCGGCCCGTTCCTGCTCATCGCGTTTGGCTCTCTCGCAGCTGCCTGCGCCGAGAGTGAAAACGAATCGCTGGATGTGCCGTTCGGGGCACCTTCGGCAGCCGCCGCGACGCGCGTCGACGCGATCAATCCGCGTCTGCTCAAGCGGTTTCGACCGCTCGATGCCAACTTCACCACCGACGGCTCGCCGCCGAGCGCGCCGCGAGTCGCCCTTGGCAAGATGCTATTCCAGGAGACTGCGCTCTCGAGCGACCACACTCTGTCATGCCAGAGCTGTCACGACCTCGCAAAGTTCGGCGTCGACGGGCAAGCCGTATCGACGGGCGTGGGCGCTCGACACGGAAAACGAAACGCGCCTTCGGTCTACAACGCTGCCGGCGCGTTCCTCCAGTTCTGGGACGGACGGGCGGATACCGTCGAGCTTCAGGCGCTGGGGCCGATGCTCAATCCTGGTGAAATGGCGCTACCTGACGGAGCGGCGGCGGTCGCAGCGATCCGTTCCAATCCAACCTACGAAACGGCTTTCCGAGAGGCGTTCCCAGCCGAAGCCAATCCGATGACCTTTCAGAACATGGGGATCGCCATAGGGGCGTTCGAACGCACGCTCGTGACCCCGAGCCGCTGGGACAAATACCTCGCCGGCGATCACGCGGCGCTGACGAAGCCCGAGAAAGACGGTCTGAAAACCTTCCTCAATTCGGGATGCATGGTCTGCCACACCGGCGCTCTCGTGGGCGGCGGCATGTTCGAGCTCGTGGGCGTCGTCAACGCGTGGCCGAACCAATCCGACCAAGGGCGCTGGGAGGTGACTCATCAGGAGGGCGACCGAATGATGTTCAAGGTCCCGAGCCTGAGAAACGTCGAGCGCACTGGGCCCTATTTTCACGACGGCTCGATCGACAAGCTCGAAGACGCGGTTCGCGCAATGGGCCACTATCAGCTCGGTCTCGACCTCGCGCCTGCCGAGGTGGGTTCGATCACGACGTGGTTGAAGACGCTCACTGGCGAGAGCACCGGCGGCGCAACCGTGAGCGGAGCACCTGCCAGGGCCCCTGCTCCGTCGGTTCCCGTCGCGCCTGCGCCGGTCGTATCGACTTGTCCGCAGGGGGGCTCGTGCCCACTCCAAGCTTGGATGCGAGGCAACGCCGCGCCGGCGATGGCTTCTGGCGATGCCGCGCGGCTCGAACGAATGTTCACTCGCCTTTCGGGCCTGGGACCGCCGGAGCTCAGTCGCTGGAGCGAGTTTGCCCAACGCGGTGCCGAGGCTGCTCGGCAAAACGATCTCGACGGATGCCGGGCAGCTTGCACGAGCTGCCACAAGGCCTACGGCAGCCGCTACCGAGCCACCAATCGCGCCCGAGCGCTTCGCTAAATCGTGATCCTGACACATCACGCCGCCTGCAAACTTGGGCCGATTCCCGTAATCCTCCGCCAGCAATACCCCTCGACGTATTGGCGAAATTGGCAAGCAGCTGCTTCATGCTCCTGCAGCGGTGATTGCGAGTGACGTTCGCGTGCAGGTCTTGCCACGCTCGTTCGATTCCGAGGCTCGCAACAGTGCCTGGCGTCGCCGACTACGAGACGGGAGCCCTCGTCCCCTCGCCGGGCGGGCTCGTGTGGATCGTGCCACGCGGACACGACGAGCTCGGAGCGTTTCGATACACGGCACCGAATGGATGCTGCTGCCGACCGTCACGCTTCGGATGGGCGTGGGCGGCCCGTTTGGCTACCACAATGGTCGGGCGAGCCGAGTCATCGTCCGGGTCGGGGTGATTTCCAAGCTCTCGGACCGGACTACGGAACCAGGCGCCCGGAGCGCTCGCACTTCTCGAGATAGCGGGTCTGCTCCGAGCACGACATGAGGTCCTCGCCGCATTCCTTTCGCTTCGTGCAGTTGCCGCCGCGAAGCGAGGCGTCCTCGGCCTTTTTACGGAGCGAGGCGCACGTCCGGTCGGGATCCTTGCTCGCGCCCATGCACTCCTCGAGCTTCCGCGAGGCCAGGCTCGAGGCCGTGTGCAGACGGGAGCAGAGGTGAGCCGCGCATGTGGGTGCGGGCGGTGACTTGGGCTTCCACGCGGCGAGACACGCGGCATACGGATCACGTCGTGGCCCGGCGCGCTCCTTCCACGCGCGTGAGCACCGGAGGGCCGGCGGATCCACCTCGTCGCAGGACCACCACGAGAAGCGAGCGCACTCGACGACGTCGACGTGGTCGAGCGTGTCTCCGTCGAAGCCGAGGAGGTCCTCGCTGGCCTTCGGGGGCTCCTCGCTCGCGGCTGCGGGCGCCACCGGCTGCGACGAAGCCACTGGAGCGCTCGGGGCAGCGGTGGCCAAACTGGAGCCCGACGCGCCTGGAAGCGGCGAGGCGCTGGCGGGGATCGATGGGCCTTCGGTCGAACGCGTGCCGGTGGGCGTGCACGCGGTGATCGCGGCCACGAGCGACAGGAAGGTGGCGCGGTCGATGGCGAAGCTCATGGTTTCGTTCCTCGCTCTACGCCCGAGCGTAGCGCGGTCGGTCGGAGCGGAGCGGGTTTTGCGCGCGTCTCGAGATCCGCCAGGGCACCGGCGAAGAGCCTCGCGACCTGGAGCTCAAGGGGCACGCACGTCGACCAAGGCTCCGTATTGATCGAACTTGAACGCCAGTCGGCCCACCGTCACCTCTCCCTCCTTGTCCAACGGTTCCCCGAACTGTGGGAGGGCGGTGCGAGCCGCTTGGAGGATGTCGTTTCGCGCCTTACGTCCCTTCGCAACCTTGATGACCGCGAGGGCTTGGGCGAGTGCCTCTTCGTGCTCGGTGCAGACTTGCGTGCGGTACATGTCCGTCACGCCGTGGTCCACCGACCTGTAGAGCCACCAAGCGTTCGTCAGGACGATGACGAGCACGAGACCCAAGATCGTCAGCTTCATCGTAACGAATCGGTACCACAGCGTGACGGGAGCGGGCCTGCCGGGGCAGGTCTCGGCGCATTTTCGGATGCGGCGCCCTCGCCTCTAGACTCCGTTAAATGCTGCCCTCCGATACCGACGACAAGGCGCGGGACGCTCAACTCGCGGTTCTTCGACGCTTGGGGGCTTGCTCTCGACGTGAATTCAATTCCACCGTGGTCTGCGGCGGTACGGGAGCGAGACCCAAGCGAATGACCTCACGCCCGTTCGTGCTCGCCACATATCGAATCCGCATTGACTCTCGTTTGGAGCTGTGTTTCTCGCTAACCATGCAGATGTAGACGGGAATCCTAATCACGGTTTTGTTCGCTTCGATCGCCGGCTGCACGCCCTATTGGCAAGCGAAGTCGCCTTCGGTTCGTAACCTTGCGGCAAGCGAGCTTGGGTGCCCTGCGGAGCAACTCACCGTCACACCCGTGTCAAAGGACGAGAGCATGTCGCCCCTCCAAGTTCAGGGCTGCAACAAGAGCGCAACTTACATCATGGTTATGGGCGCCGGGTATGTACTGAGCAGCGTGCGCAAGGCTGGCGAGGTAAAAGTCAAAGGCGCTGAAGGGAAGTAGTCAATCGTCCCCGCTCCTTCTGCTCCCTGTCACGCTCGAGAAGAAGAAGGGGTCCGCGATGCCGTACTCCTAACGCCGAGGAGACTGACCACGCCGAGGTGAACCCGGTGCTTCGGCAATACCTCGCGCAGCTTTATGGCGTGCGTCTTCCGGACTATGTCGACGTGTCCGATCCGACGGCGATCGAAACTCTCTCCACCGATTTGCTTAGTCAGATTCAAGCCTCGGAACCGGGGGTTACCGTTACGCGTGTCGACAAACCCCGCATCGACATGATCCTGGCGCAGGCCAAGAAGCGCCTCGAAGCGTATCCGAAGCGCGTGTCACTCTCTGGTCGTTCCGTGCGCTCTTATCGAGGTTTCGACTACAGCTAGGCGCGCAGCAAGTTCCATCCTCTCGGGGCTCAGCTCTTCTCGCATCTCGTGTATCCATCGGCGGCACCGAATCGTGAGCTTCATGAGGAGCCGCGCCCGCGCATTTTTCAGCATTCGCCGGACGTCGTCGAGAAGTCGATGTACTCGCTCAACGACGGCACCGGCGGCGGTCCCTACGAGTGGGCGCTGGAACTCTGCAGCGTCACTCTCGTCGTTGCTCCCGCAGGCCACCCATCGTCCGCGGCTCGCCTTTGCTCTCCTCACGTCGCAATGCGTTCCCGTGCTCCGGGCCTCCATGGACGGTCGCGCAGCGGAGACCGGCCTCGCGAGACCCTAAACCCCCTCGAGTAGGCTCGCGTATCCCTCGACCTTCTTGAGGATGTACTCGG
>JAYUKI010000190.1:0-1630 GCA_043764595.1 Myxococcales bacterium
GGTCGCCTTTCATTCGGTCCACTGGCCGAGGATTTTCGGCATCATCGCGCGCCACGTGACCCAATCATGGTGCCAATCCGGGCCCCACGAATCGACGTAGTTGGGAATGCCCTTCTCGCCGAGCACCTTCGCGAGCCTGAAGCTCTCGCCGATGTCTTCCCATTTGCCTTCGCCAGTGACGATATGAATGTACCGGGTTCGCAGGACGTCGAGGTGACGTCCCGAGAGCGTGGGCACGAAGTGGAGGGGAGACGACACGAAGAAGTAGTCGGTCGGTTGGTCCCGCTCGATCCACTTCATGATGCCGAAGGTCCCGCTCATGGAGATGGCTTTGTGGAAAATGTCGGGGAACCGACAAACCATGGCCGCCGCGTGGAACGCCCCAATCGATGCGCCCGCGGCCCAAATGGGAACGTCGTCCAAGTGGCAGTCTTTGCGAATGGCGGGGACCACCTCGTGCTTTATGTACTGGTGGTACTGGTGCTGCATCCACATGCGATGCTCGGGGCTGGTTTCCTTGTCGAACCAGGCCTTCCCGCCGACGCTGTCGCACGAGTAAATCTTGATGCGTCCGGCCTCGATGAGTGGGGCGAGTGCCTTGATCATCAAGAACCGGTCGATTTCGTCGGCGTCACCGCCTGCAGTAGGGAACACGAGGACCGGTTGCCCGGCGTGGCCCCATCGCGAGAGGCTCGCTTCGCATTGGAGTCGAGAGGAGTGCCAGCGGGACGTCTCGTAGGTCGTCAAAGTACCTTATTTTAACGGGATTTTTGCCGCGCTGCCAAGCGCCGTTTCCGGGATTCGCCCGCGTTTCGGGAAGGTTTCGTCCGCGGGCTCAGCAACCACGAGTCGTCCGAGGGAACGAGAACCTAGAGCACCGAACAGGTTGAATCCCGTCGGCTTTCGCCGGGTTAGCGTCGCCTCGCGTTGTCCCCCGTCGGGGACTTTCAAGGATCGTCGCTCGTCCTCGGATACGAGAGTCCCCCGTCGGGGACTTCCAAGGGTCGTATCCGTCGTCGTCGCTCCTAGCGATGCTTGCCAACCCAGCGAAATCCTCGGTCCGAAAACCTGATCGGTGCTCTCGGAGCGGCTCGGTGAACCTCTGCTCAGCGCTGGTCTGCGCGCCAGGTCTGCACGCGCGAGTAGAAGAGCTCGGTGAAGCGATCGACCTCGTGGATCGGAAAGAGCGCCGTCACCTTCTGGCGAATGGCGTCTTTTGCCGCGGGCGTGCCGAAGAACTCCCAGGCGACCTCGTCGAGGTGAGACAGGTGCTTCTGCGAGAACTCCAAGAAGCGGTCGTTCTCGAATTGGGCCTCGGCGAGCTTTGCGTACCGATCGAGCTTCTCCTCGTAGGAAAGGTCTTGGTCGGCGATGGCGTAGAACGCGCTCCAGTCTTGGTTCATGCGCATCTTGCGCTTCGTCGCGGCGCAGTAGACCGCCCACTTGATGTAGGCCTTCACCATCCACGGGAAGTGGTAGTGGAGCGACGTCACCTGCGAGTCGGGGCACGGGTTCGCGAAATCGATGGGGTGCCACACGTCGCCTTTTCGGAGCGACTCGCACGAGTTGAACTCCCAACCGAAAAACGCGTTGATGGTCAAGGTCACCTTCCGGAGGTGCTCCTCTTCCG
>JAYUKI010000191.1:0-5377 GCA_043764595.1 Myxococcales bacterium
GACGCGCCGACGAGGAGCGAGAGAATGAGTACCCAGATACGCGAGAGGATCATCATGGCGCTCAGTCCCCTCCTTCGCCGAGGTTGAGCGGCTCTTTCAGCTCGAACGTACCGCGATCCTTCGCGACCACGCCGGTGGCCTTTCCGACGCGTTTTCCACCGAAATAGGCCTTGAGGACGTAGTCCCCTGCGGGCAGCGCGAAGGCGAACGCCCCATCCCTTCCGGGATAGGCGACTTGAAGGACCTGAGGGTCCACGACGACCCACGTTCGCACGCTGGGGAAGAGCTCGTCGCGGATCTCGTACCGGCCATTGCCGTCCGGTGCGGTCCACTCCCGTGTGCCGTTCGGTTGGATGACCTCGGCGCTGAAGGCCTTGTTTCCGACGATGTAGGCTTTGTGGGGGAACGGATCAAGGTTCTTAAAGACGAGCTTCGTCTTGGGGGACACGGCGAGGGAGGTCGGCACGATGCGACCGCCGGAAATCTTCATCAAGACGGGCTCTTGAGGGCCGGCCGAGTTGGCCGACGTGGCCGCGATGCACACGTCGCGTGAGACGTTGGCAGAGAGCACACGAAACTGCGCCTCGACCGCTGGCGATGGCTCACGCCACGTCCAACGGTTGGCCTTCGGCTTCGCGGCTTCGCCGTAGACCTCGGGCAGGAGCTTGTCTTGACCCGAGATTCGACCTCGGATGTTGGGGGTCACGGCGTGCACGATCCCGGTAAGCCCGAGGGCTGTCATGAGAGCGGCGAGGAGGAGGGCTTTTTTCCTAGAACGCATGGTTCGATCGGGCGAGACGCGAGGCCACAGAGCCAGGGGGCACGCCGACCGCCAGGGTAACCCGAACGCTTCACAAGGTGTTCGACAAACGCAGAGCTCATCTCGGGGGCCCTTCGACGAAAATGCGACGACAATCCGGGCCTTTCGCGACACTCAAGTTAAACTTTTCGAGTGCCGCTCGACCTGCCGCCCACCCAAAAGGGCCCCGGAGCCCTCGAAGATGCCCGTGGGGCATCGGGCGAACCTCCGCCTGGAACGGTCGCAGGTCCCACTTCTTCGCCCGCTCGGGGCGAACGTTCGTCGGACCTGCCTCCGACCTTCGTCCGCCTCGAAGCGCGAGGGGTGGGCATCCCTCCCCTCGTGTTCAAGCAGGGGGCGCACCCTCCGTTCGGAATCCGGTGGTACGGCATAACCTCTCTTTTCGGTCACCTTCGTGGGTTCGTGTCGCGGTTCATCGCGGCCGAGAGCGTCGACTCGCGCGACTGGATGAAACCGGATGCGCCGCGCGAGCTGCTCCGCGCGACGGTTGCGCGGCTCACCGCAAACGGGGATCGTGCTCCCGAGCTTGCCGACACCCTGGTGGAAACTCTGGGCCGTCCGCTTTGGATCGACTTTGTTGCCGACACCGGGGACGACCGCGACGTGAGCCGTGCCGTCGGAGTCATGCTCGCGGCGGACTATCGGATGCCGACGCCTTCCGCGTCGCCTTCGACCCCCCAAGAGGTGCAAGGCGACCGCGCCCTTCCCCGAGGGGAGCTCCTGCTCATGGGTGGAGACGTCGCCTATCCGGTCGCGACCGCGGACGAGATCCACGAGCGCCTCGTCATGCCTTGGAACGAAGCCTTCCGTGCCGCAGGCGGCTCGGGCACTCCGCGTGTCCTCCTCGGTGTACCGGGAAATCACGATTGGTACGACGGCCTGGACGGCTTCGGTCGGCTCTTTCGAAAGCGGGTGGAGGAGCGCTTCATCGCCGACGACCGCGAGAAGACGAGCGGCCTCGAGCGGCGCCTTCGCAAGACCAAGGGACGCAAAGTCGGCCTCGTCGCACGACAGCTCCACCTCGACGAAGTGTCCAGCCTCGTGAGCGTGACCCTCGGCGCACTCGAAACGCTTCGGCGTGTCTTCACGGGGCGGACGGCGAAGAAGCGTCGGCACCTTACGCTGCGCGGCTATACGCCGCTCCAAGAAGCCAGCTTCTTCGCCCTGCCGCTTGCCCCCGGCCTCGATCTCTTCGGGATAGACCGCCAGCTCGGACAGCTCGATTTCCGCCAGCGTGCCTACTTCAAGAAGCGACGCAAGGAACGTCCCGGAAACGCGGTCTTCGTGCTCTCGGCCGACCCTGCCGTGGTCTATGGAGAGCGAAACGACCCCGGAGCGCAGGCGCTCGCCATGATTCGGCTGTCCCTCGAGAAGAACCGGATCTTCTTCCTTTCCGGGGACTTCCACCACTACGAGCGACGCACCGTCGGACGGTCTTGCCACGTCATCGCCGGCGGTGGCGGAGCTTTCTTGCATGGTACACGAATCGACCGTGCGCCAATGGGCGAGCCCCAGTCGGCGTATCCCGACGCACGGACCAGTCGTGAGCTCGCGCTCGGTGCACCGGTGAAGCTGATGCTCGGACGGGCCGGGCTCTTGGTTCACGGCGCGATGGCACTCGTGGCCACGCTCGCTCTCTTCGTGGCCCGAACGTATGCAAACGAACCTATCGCTCGGCACTGCGCCCAAGCGGCCATGGCGGTAGGCACGATGATCGCTCTTTACTTCATCGCGCACGCCGGGCCGAGGCGGCGTCCCATTTTCCTTCTTTCCATCCCGTTCGGAGCGGCCCTCGGCCTCATGCCTTTCGCTCTGCTCTCCGGTCTGCCCCACGTACTCGAAGGGGGGTACGCAGGAAGTGGCGCCGTCACGTTGACCTCTGCCGTGCTTGGCTCGTTCGTGTTCGGTGTCTATCTCACGGTGCTCGCCCTACTCGGGCTCGAGCACCAGCAGGCGTTCACGATCCTCGGACATCCGGGTTTCAAGCATTTCGTCCGCTTGTGCGTCCATCCCGACGGTCGCATCGAGGGCTTCGTGATCGGCAAGGACGACATGCTGACGGAGGGACCCCCGAAGCTCGTCGATCGGTTCGAATGGAACCCTCGTCCGCCCCCCGCACCGGGCCGTCCGGTGCAGATCAGCACGCCCGACATCGAGTAAAGATCCAGCCTCAGCCGTCGACACGAGGGAACATGATCACGAATCGCGTGCCGCCACCCGAGCGAGGCTCGGTGCGAATGTCGGCGCCGTGGTTGTCGAGGATGTTCTTCACGATGGAGAGACCGAGCCCGGTGCCCTTTCCGTCTCCTTTGGTCGTAAAAAAGGGCGTGAACACATGGGACATGTGCTCGGGCGCGATGCCTGATCCGTTGTCTTCGACGCTGACTTCCACGGTTCGGTCCGCATCATTCACGCGCGTACGCACCCAAAGGACGCCATCCTCCGGGGGCATGGCGTGGCACGCGTTCGTGACGAGGTTCACGAAGACCTGAGCGAGTTGCTCCGGCATTCCACGGACGAGGGCCGCGTCCTGGGCAAACGAGCGATCCACGCGTGCATGAGCCTCGTCGAGCACGTGCTCGCAAAACGCGAGCGCTTGGTCGACCACCGCGTGCAGCGATACGGCCACGTGGGTCTCACGCGAAGGACGCGCATACGTGATGAGGTCGCGCGTGAAGCGCAGCATCCGGCCTGCGCTCTCGCCAATGCGCCGCAGACGCTCGACGTCCTGGGGATCGCCACCGCCAGAAAGCTGCTTTCTCAAGAGGACGTCGGTGTAGGCGACGATCGACGTGAGGGGGTTATTGAGCTCGTGGACGATGCCCGCGGCCAGCTGTCCCAGCGAGGCGAGCTTCTCGGCCTGCACCATGTGCGAGTTCAGTGCACGGAGCTCTTGGGCGGCGCTCTTGGCACGAACCTGGGAGCGCGCGACGGCAAGGCCTCGTTCCAGGGCAAGCGCGGCACGGCGAAGGAGGTCGTGCTCGGGCGAGCCGTCGCGGGCGGCCGCCTCTTCGTGTACGCCGAGATGCATGGTCGTGTCGGTCGACCCGACCGGGATGACGAGCTCGGCATCGAATCCGATGAAGAGGCGGACCGGAGTGACGCCGCGCGCGCGATCCTCGTCCCCCGGAGGCACGTACCGTACGACTTGGGCGGACTGCCCACGCATCGCGAGGCACACGCCCACGCCGCGATCGGGGAAAATTTCGGCCAATACGCGAACGATGGCCTCGACCACGGCGCGTTCGCCTTGTCCGACCGGAAGGTCGCACGCAGCCAGAAAGAGCTTGTCGAGCCACCGCGCAGGGACATCGGCCATGCGAAGGTGCATGCCCGAAGCCTTTTCGTCGGCCATCATGACCCGGTGCGACGGCGCCGCCGACGGAGCGTCCGACGGAATGCGAATCTCCGCGGACTCGGGAGCGACGGAAGCCGTGGCGCCGGCAGGGAGCGTAGGAGTCGGCAAACGGTCGCTCATGACCCTCGCCCTCCTTGTGTTTGCGTCGTGCGATCGTCGGCGGATTCACTCGATCGATCGAGGTCGAGGATGTTCTGTTTGCCGACGTAGTTCTTCGTTTCGTACCGAGTGATTTTGCCGATCTTCCGGACGATTTCGGCCATGCGTTCGGCCTCGACGGCGATGACCTCGGCAGCGCTCGCCCCCGGGGTTCCCGTGTCGAGGACACGCTTCAGCAAGAGCGCATAGTTCAGCACCGAGGTGAGCGGTTGATTCAGCTCGTGGGCCGCAGCCCCCGCGAGCTCGGCCACGATCGCTTGGCGCTCTTGGGCGAGGATCTGCTCTTGCGCCTTCTGGAGGCGAGCCTCCATCTGCATCTTCTCGCGAAGGTCCGTGAAGATGCCGACGCTGCCCACCGGAGTGTCCCCCTCGTAGATGAGAGCGCCCGAAAAGAGCACTGGAATGACCGCTCCCATGCCGTCGATGATCTCGGTTTTCACGCCCTGCACACGACCGCCACCCGCACGAATCATTTTCATGATTCGGGTCGCGCCCCCCTTCGGGTAGAGCATTTGCACTCGACCGCCCACGACCTCGTCCGCCGCGCGTGCGTAGATGCGCTCGGCCGCGCGGTTGAAGAGAATGACCGTACCGCGAAGGTCCGCCGTGATGATCGCGTCGACCGACGAGTCGATGACTCGCTGGAGGAAGTCCTTCGTTTTGACGAGCTCTGCGGCCACTTCGCGCTCTCGGGTCACGTCGCGGAACGAGCACAGGACGATGCCCTCTTCGCGGAGAACCGAGCTGAAGTTCACGTTCAGGGTGGCCGAGCGAGCGTCGCTGCGGCGGACGGAGATGTCCACGCCCTTGGGGAAAACGCCCTTTGCGAACCCCAAGCCGAGATTGGCGGCTAACTCACGGTCCTCGAAAAAGTCCTGGAGCTTGCGCCCGCGAAGATTTTCTTCCGTGTACCCCGTGATGTCGCGCGCACGAGGGTTCGAGAAGTGAAGGCGACCCTCGGTGTCGATGACGACGATGCCGTCGCCGGAGCTCTCGAAGAAGTCGGCGTAGCGCTGGAGAGACCGCATCCGACGCTCGGC
>JAYUKI010000192.1:0-1628 GCA_043764595.1 Myxococcales bacterium
CTAGTCGGGTAGGCCGGCCGGGTCTCCCCAGCCGGCCCCCCACAGATCCGGACGTGCGCGTCTACGCATCCGGCTCTTCGAATCACGGGTTCGCTGCTCGGGCAAACACCGGGTGCGTGATGCGCGGCGTCGGAAGCGAATACCGCTTCATCAGCTTGTGCATGCGCTCCCAGATCATGCCTGCGTTTTGCGAGCGGCGGTTCAGCCACTTGCGCCACGCCTCTTGGACCTCGTGCAAGAACCGAGAGAGCGCACGGGAATTTCCGGTAATACCGAAGTAACCGTAGTGCCCTCTCAGCCTCGACGCGAGTGCGAGTTGCTGCTCGCGGAGGTCGTCATGACGGTGCTTTCGGCACCAGACGGCGACCCGCGCGAGCGCGCTTCGAAAGCGACTTTTGGCGGTCGAGCGCTTCACGATCCACTTTCCGAGGAGCGATTTGCCCCAGTGGTGCGTGAAGCCCAGAAGGTCGAATGTTCCGGGACCGGCCGACGCTCCTCCCCCATCGGGAGGCTCGCGCTTGTCGGGCCGACGGAATTCGACGAGCCGGGTTTTCTCCGGATGCAGGGTCAGTCCGTATCTGCTGAATCGCTTCGGCAGCACGGCCATCACCTTGCGTGCATCCTGCTCGTTCGTGAAGAAAAGCACCGCATCGTCCGCATAGCGGACCAACGACGCTTTACCCGATAGTCTTGGTTTAACCTCTCGTTCGAACCAGACGTCGAGCACTTCATGCAGGTAGATGTTCGCAATGATGGGCGACACTACCCCGCCTTGCGGACTCCCCGCGGATGCGTGCGTGATGCACCCATCTTCGAGCACGCCCGCGTTCAGCCACTTGCCGATGAGCCGCAGCAACACGCCATCGAGCACCCTCTGGCGGAGAATCTCTCGGATGTGCCCATGGTCCATCGTGTCGAAGAACTTTCGTACGTCGATCTCCAGGACCCACCCGCCCGCCGTTTTCGTCATCTGCGCCCAAAGGGCGGCCAACGCTTGATGCGCGGAGCGACCTGGCCGGAAGCCATACGAG
The DNA here is from genome assembly GCA_043764595.1 of Myxococcales bacterium. GTDB lineage: Bacteria > Myxococcota_A > Polyangia > Polyangiales > Polyangiaceae > JAAFHV01. The sequence goes on from JAYUKI010000192.1 coordinate 1,032, forward strand.
CAGTCCAAAAAAGTCCTGTTCGTAGACGGCCTCCAGCACCATCGCGACCGCGCGTTGCAGGACCTTATCCTCGAAGGTCGGGATGCCGATGGGCCGTGTTTCTGCCCCGCTCCCCTTCGGGATGTAGACCCGCCGCACGGGCGGCGCCCGGTACGTGCCCGACTTCGCGCGGTCGAGTAGCGATCGGAGGTTTTCCTCCAGGTTCGCTGAATACTCGTCCGCGGTCTGTCGATCCACGCCCGTTGCTCCGTCCTTGCGTGTGCGTCGAAACGCCTCGTGAAGCCAGACGATATCGATGTGGTGGGCGAGTGTTTTGAGCCCCTCGTTGGGCTTTTCTCTCGCCAGCTTTGCTATCTGTTCGAGTCTCGTTGAGATGGGCGCGGAGCTCGGAGTCTCTTTCATCTTTCCCTCCAACAGTTCCATGATCCGGCGTCGCCCTTTGCTCGGCGGGGTCCCTCGGGACGGTTCCCCCGCTTCATCGCTCCTACTGCAGAGCGAAGACTTCCCGGCGCCCCTGCTTCGCTCGCTTGCGCTCTGCTCGGCAGTTCCACAGCACCATGCTGTGAAGACGACGGGATCTCTCAGGTTCCTGGGGAA
>JAYUKI010000193.1:0-1627 GCA_043764595.1 Myxococcales bacterium
GAAGGCGTGAAAGTAGTCGTCGCCGTCGGCGTCGTCCGGAGCGCCGCGTTCGGGATGGCACCACACGCGGTATTCGAGCACCGCGTCCCACGTGTAGCCACCGCCCGCCGCCGCGCTCGCCGGATAGGTGCCTACAAGGGAAGGATCGAGGACCTCGGGGTAGCGCATGGCCGGCTCGTTCTACTCGAAATTCGGCTCGACGAGGCCAGGGCCGTGCTCGACGCGCCTCCCACGACAACCGCTCGACATCTCGCCCATCGCGACTAAACGTCCGCCCATGGCAGCCTCAGTGGACCTCCCCGACGAACGTGCATGCCTGGCGATGCTCGCGGATCTCGGAGCTCCTGCTCGTCTCGTTCGGCATGGGCAGCTCGTGCTCGAGGCGGCGGAGATGCTGCTCGTCACACTGCATCGGCTCGGCGTGGTGGTCGAGGCGCGGCTCGTGCGTGCTGGCGCGCTCTTGCACGACGTGGGGAAGCTCGTTCACGTCGCGGAGCTCGACGTTCCCGGGGCGCGGCACGAAGAGGCGGGCCAGGAGCTTCTGCTCCGTCACGGAGCGCCACCTCCGGTCGCGCGGTGCTGCGTCACACACGCTCGCTGGAAGGGAATGGAGTGCTCGCTCGAGGAGCTCCTCGTCGCCCTCGCCGATGCCTTATGGAAAGGCGTTCGTCGCGCGGAGCTCGAGGAGAAAGTCGTGGCGGAGGTCGCGCAGCGACTAGGCAAGAGCGCGTGGGACGTGTTCGTCGAGCTGGACTCGCGATTCGAGGAGATCGCGGACGGCGGGAGCGAGCGGCTTGGGAGAAGCGGATAGCAGGTGTGGGGGCGATCTCGACGTAGCGCTGCCTTGCACGTGCCAACGTGAACCCCGATCCAGGTAAGCGTGCTACTCGTTGGCTGTGAAAGTCGCTCCGCAGCTCCGTCGCATCCTGGTCATGGGGGCTACGGGATTCGTGGGAACCGCCCTCCTCCCTGCGCTCGTCGAAGGCGGGTATGAGGTCCGCGCCACCACGCGGGATCTCTCGCGCGCGAAGCGCTTGCGAGGCGTCGAGTGGGTTCAATGCGACGTTGGCCAACCGTCGGATGTCGAGCGGGCGCTCTCGGACATCGACGCAATCTTCTTCCTCGTGCACGCGATGGGAAGCGACTCGCCGGACTACGCAGAGACCGAGCGTCGTACGGCCCTCGAGCTCCGGGAGGCCGCCGCGCGTGCGGGGGTCAAGCGCATGGTGTACCTCGGTGGCGTCGCCCCCGCCGCCGCGCCCTCCGAACACCTGAAGAGTCGGCTTTTGGTCGGCGAGCTGCTGCGCGCCGGCTCCGTGCCCACCGTCGAGCTGCGCGCCTCCATGATCATCGGCGAAGGGAGCGCGTCGTGGCAGATCGTGCGCGATCTGGCCATGCGGCTGCCCGTCATGCTTCTGCCGTCCTGGACCCGTTCGCGCACCTGTCCGGTCGCCCTCGAAGACGTCGTCGTCGCTCTGCTTGGGGCCCTCACCATCCCAGTAGCCAAGAGTGCCTGGTACGACATCCCCGGCCCCGAAACCTTGAGCGGCCGCGAAATACTCAGCAAGATCGCCCAGCTTCGCGGGAGGCGGGTTCCCAGCGTGGCGGTCCCGTTCCTCACGGTTTC
>JAYUKI010000194.1:0-1626 GCA_043764595.1 Myxococcales bacterium
GGCCCAAAAGGCCATCGCTGAAATGAACGGCGCCCTCCTCGACGGTCGCCCGCTTCGCGTGAACGAGGCCGAAGAGCGCCAGAGCCGCGGTGGCGGTGGTGGCGGCGGCGGCGGCGGTGGCTTCGGTGGCGGTGGCGGTGGCGGCGGTGGCGGCGGCGGTGGCCGTCGTGGCGGCGGCGGCGGTGGCCGTGGCGGCGGTGGCGGCGGTGGCGACCGCTGGTGAGCTGATCCACGACCGCGATTGGCCTCGAGAGACCTGAGTCCTTCAGGGCCCGTCCGAACGTGATGTTCGCCCCTTCTTCGATACGTCGAAGCGGGGGCGAATCTCTTTGTGGCGCCAAGCCGAGGGCCGCTCGAGGGCTCATCCACCGTGGCGCTGGGCGGGGTCGTGCTTGGCCTCCGGCGTCGCAAGCGGCCTTGGAGCACCCCAGCAGGTTCAAGGACCGCAGGTGGTTGAAAGGCCTCGACTCCCGCGAGCTTTGCTTCGTCGCCTCTACTCGAATCGGAGCGCGTCGATCGGATCGAGCTTGGAAGCTTTGCTCGCAGGGTAGAGCCCGAAAAGAATGCCCACGAACGCGCTGAAGGCGACCGATACGGCCACCACGTTCGGATCGACTTGTGTCGCCCAGCCGAACTTGGCCGCAATCCACTTGGACACGCCCACTCCGAGGAGCACTCCCAAGAGGCCCCCGGCGAGGCTCAACGTCACCGCCTCGATGAGAAACTGAAGCAGGATTTGGCGCGGTTTTGCGCCAATCGCCATGCGAATGCCAATTTCCCGGGTTCGTTCGGTCACGCTCACCAGCATGATGTTCATGATGCCGATGCCGCCCACGAGGAGCGAAACCGCGGCCACGCTCGCGAGCAGGCTCGTCATGGTCTCGGTGCCCGCGGCTTGGGCCCCGGCCACTTCGCTCAAGTTGCGAATCGAGAAGTCGTCCTCCCCGCTCGTCACGCGGTGGCGGTCGCGCAAGAGATCACGAATGGCCGCCTGCGCGCGCGGAGTGTCCTCGGCCGAGGTGGCAGTCACGTAGATGGACCCGCTCAAGTACTTGCCGAGACCGCCCTGAATTTTGCGGGCGAAGACCGTGTAGGGAACGAACACCGTGTCGTCGTAGTCTTGGCCATTGGCAGATTGTCCCTTTTTCTCCGCCACGCCCACCACCGTAAATGGGACGTTTCGGATGCGGACGGTCTGACCGATGGGGTTCACGCTCGCGCCATAGAGCTTTTCGACCACGGTTTGGCCGAGCACGATGACCTTGTTTCCCGAGTCCATGTCCCCTTGGGAGAGCGATTGCCCGCCGGCCATGCCCCAGGCGCGAATCTCGAAATATTCGGGGGAAGTGCCAATCACCGAAGTGCTCCAATTGCCACTTTCGCCGATGACCGAAGCACTCACGCGAAGCTGGGGCGCCGCCGCTTTGACGGTGGGAACCTGCTTCCGAATGGCCGTGAGATCGTCCCAGGTGAGCGTAGGCTGCGAACCGAATCCGCCCTGCATTCCGCCCGAGGTGGTGGAGCCCGGCAAAATGACGAGCAAATTCGTGCCCATCGACGCGAACGCTTGTTCGATGCGAGCCTTGGCTCCTGCGCCCACGGCCATCATGGCGATGACCGCCGCGA
>JAYUKI010000195.1:0-5365 GCA_043764595.1 Myxococcales bacterium
GCAGTCGGGCCAAGTCATCGTCGGGAAATACCGCCTGAACCAGCTTCTGGGGACGGGCGGCATGGCCGAGGTGTGGTCGGCGACCAACGTGTTCACCGAACGCGAGTTCGCCGTGAAGTTCATGAGCCCCGAGGTCGCCAAGACCCCGGAGCACGCAGCGCGCTTCCTGAAAGAAGCCAAAGTCTCGGCGCGGGTGAACCACGCGAACATCATCGAGATCATCGACGTCGGCCAGACCGACGACCAGAAGCTCTTTCTCGTCATGGAGCTTCTCTCGGGCGTGCCGCTCGAAGTGGCCATGCGACGCCAAACGCCCCCGATGACCGTGCCGGAGCTCGTGTTCGTGCTCACCGAGGTCGCGTCGGCCTTGGCGGCCGCGCACCGGGCCGGAGTCATTCACCGCGACCTAAAGCCGTCGAACATCTATTTGCACCGCGACAACAAGTCGAACGCAGCCGTGCCGAAGGTCCTCGACTTCGGCGTCAGCAAATTCCTCGACGACGGCGGTCCGAACATGGCCCTCACGATGGCCGGCACCGTCCTTGGCTCGCCGCTCTACATGAGCCCCGAACAAGCCCGAGGCGACTCGAACCTCGACGGACGGACCGACGTCTTCGCGTTCGGAGCCATTCTCTTCGAGGCTCTCACTGGGCAGCGTCCCTACGATGCTGCGAACTTCAACGCGCTCATCGTGAAGATTGCCACGACCGCGCCGAAGGACATCGACGACTACGCGCCCGACATGCCCGCAGCCCTTCGCGACGTGGTGAAGCTTTGCCTCGAGCCGAGCCGCGACAAGCGATTGAGCTCGTTCGATACCGTGGTGGAGCAGCTCCTCGGGCTCTTGCCGGAGCTCGAAAAAAACCCTCTCCCCCTCCCCGCGCCAAAAACCGTGCTGTCCACGGACGATCCGGACGCGACCAACGCGCTTCCCATCGTTCGCGCGGGCGACCGACCCCTGTCGGTTCCGCCTCCTCCCGGCGGCCCCCATTTCTCCGCGTGGCCCACTCCCACGCCGAACCTCTCGTACACCACGGCGCCCACGTCGTTTCATCCGCCGCCCCCACGCGCTCCGCACTCCACCTATGCGGCAGGTGCGGCCGCCGCGGCCGTCATCGTGGTGCTCCTGATTCTCCTCGTCAGCGCGCTTCGGCGGGAGCCTACCGTGATCACCGTGGCCGGGCCGAGTCCGGTCAGCTCGAACGCCCTCGTCACCTCACCCGGCGCCACCAGCACGCCCTCCGACGTTCCCATGGTCAACGTGGACACTCTCCCGATGGCCGCCAAACCTCCGATTCCTTTGGACAAAGGCCGAGGTCGACTCGTCATTTCGGCGTCCCCTGGCTGGTGCACGGTCACTGTCGACGGTCAGCCCAAAGGCCCCACGCCTCTTCCGGCACTCGACCTTTCCCCCGGTCCGCATCAGCTCCGCTGCGAAGCTCCAGGCAAAAAGGCGAAAGTGGTGAGCGTCATCATTCAGGAAGCCGCCACGGCCAATTACAAGTTTTCAATCGACTGACGCTATCCAGCGGCTAGCCTTGGAGGCATGAAGTCGAAAAAGGTCTCGGGAGTGCTTCTGGGCACGAGCCTCTGCGCGGTGATCTTGATCGCCGCCGCGTGTGGGACCACGGCCGTGACGACCCCCGAAACGGACGGTGCGGTATCGCCTTCGGAAGCGGGCACCACGACCCCGCCGGCAGAAGCCTCGACTCCAGACTCCGCCCGTCCGAACGATGCCGCGACGGCGCTCGACGCGACCGACGGGTCGGCCCCCGTGGATGCGACGGCGGACGCCAACGATGGCGCGAGCGCCGATGCTGGAGCCGACGTGCTCGTGGAGGCTGCCGTAGATGCGGCCACGACTCCGCCCGCGGTACGTTTCGTCGGTCGATGGGACACCCGGGCGCCTGCTGGGCCTCGAGTGGCGTTCCCGGACGCCCGCATCATCGCGCGCTTCGATGGCACCGAAGCGAGCGTGACCATGAACAACACGACGGGCTTTGCGGGTGGACCGAGCCGGTACGACGTCTTGGTGGACGACGTACTCGATCCGAACCAACTCGTCACGATGACGGGAGTGAACACCTACCCGCTCGCGACCGGCCTCGCCGCCGGCGTGCACAAGGTCGAGCTCGTGAAGCGCACCGAAGGGAACCTCGGCGTCACCACGTTCATGGGCTTCGATTTCGGCGCCGGCGGCAGGTTGCTCGCGCCGCCTGCCGCTTCCACCCGGCGCATCGAGTTCATTTCCGATTCGACGATCGACGGTTATGGCGTCGAAGGCATGGGACCATCGTGTCCGGCAGGAACGCTCGAGGCAAGCCACAGTGCACGGGGGGGCCTAGCCGGCCTCGTCACGAAAGACCTCGGCGCGGACGCAATCCAAGTGGCCTATTCGGGCAAGGGTCTTTGGCAAAACTCGTATCGTCCGGATCCCGACACCATGGGGGTCCTCTACCCGCGTGCCTTGCCCGACGACGCCACGAGCCTGTGGGATTTCAGCACGTTCGTTCCCGACGTCGTGGTCATTTCCCTTGGCGGGTCGGACTACTCGAAGGTGAGCGCCGCGAACGATCCCGCCCCTTTGCCCCAATTCACTGCGAAGTACGACGATCTCGTCATGATGGTGCGCACCTATGCCCCGAATGCGCACATCTTCATGACCATCTACGCGCAGATCAAAGACGTATACCCAACGGGATACAATGCTCGTTCGAACCTCCGCACGGCGATTCAAACGGTGATTACGAACCACCCCGCCGACACTCGGCTCTATCTCCACGAGATGACCGAGAGTGTCCCCTCGCAGGAAACCGGCTGCCAATACCACGGGAGCCCTGCGCTCCACCGCTCGCTCACCAACGCGCTCGTTCCCGTCATTCGCGCGCGCGCGGGCTGGTAGTCTCTCGCAGAGGGCCACGCGACTCGTTTCGGAGCGTCAGGCCTCGGGCATTTCCATCTGTTTTGCGATGGCCTGGCGCGTGGCCACGTCGGTGAAACGTGCGACGAGCTCGAGCCCGAGGTCGAGCGACGCCGTGACCCCGGCCGCGGTGAGCACGGCTTCGTCGGCCACCACGCGGGCGCCTCTCTGCGCCATCGCGCCAAAGTTTTCGAGGGCATCCATGGCGCTCGCGTGCGTGGTCGCCCGCTTCCTTTTGAGCCGCCCCTCGGCCGCCCACAAGAGGCTTCCCGTACAGACCGAAGCGGCAAGACGGTTCGGTGGAAACGTCGCAAGCCAACGTAAGAGCGCCGTGTCTCGAGTGAGAAGCTTTGCGCCGGGACCACCGGGCACCACTACGACGTCGAACTCGCCGAGGCTCGGACGTACACGCGACGCCCCGAGCCAGGCGCCACACCCTTCCCACACGTGGGTTCCAAGTGTTCCGGCCACGACTTCGCACGAGCTCGTCGGATCGAAGCCCATGCTCGCGATTCGCGAAACGGGATCGAGGGCGCCGACGAGATCGAGGAGCGTCATGCCCTCGAACGCGACGAACGCGAACCGAGTGCCGGTCACCAGGTCTGGGGAATCGTTCAGTACGGCAAGCTCCACGAGCTCGACGACGGCATCACGCGGAATCGAGCCGTGAACGTGCGGCATCGGGCCGCGGGGCGTGTCGGCCTCGTCGATGCGGCATGGGATTCGGCGTGGATCGAGCCGCAAGACGACAGGATCGTCGGGCACGTAGAGCTCGGCGCTCGCGCGTGCCACGTCGCGGTACGAAGCGTGAACGAAACCTTCGAGGTCGAGAGATCCGGGCGCGAACGGATCGGTCTTTCCCAGAGCGACGATCGCGTCTTTCCGGGGGAGCGCATGGTAGAGCCAACGCATGACGATTCGTGCATTCTGCACGAGGCCCGCGCGAATGGAAAGCCCGAAGGCTCGCCGCGCGACGCGCTAGAGCGACTCTAGGTCGAGAGGATGCGAGTCTTGATGCTCGTCGAGAGCGCGCCGATGTCCTTGTGCAGATCGAACGCCACACGGTCGTCGAGGTCCATCACGAGGTAGCCCACGTCAGTGTCGGTCGCGAGAATCTGTGCACGAATGTTCGCGTCGCGATCGGACACGATGCGGTTGATGTCGCGGAGCACGCCCGGCACGTTGCGGTGCACGTTGAGGATGCGCTGCCCCTCGAGGAGCGGGCCCACGTCGACCTGGGGAAAGTTCACGGTCCCGGCGGTCGTGCCATGGCGCGCAAACTTCGATAGCGCGACTCCGACTTCGCGACCGATGGCCTCTTGGGCTTCTTCCGTCGAGCCTCCCACGTGAGGCGTCAGAATGACGTTGGGCAGACCACGAAGCTCGCTCTGGAAGTCGTCCACGTTGCTCTCGGGCTCTTCGGGATAAACGTCCACCGACGCCCCCGCCAAGTGCCCGCTTCGAATCGCCGCGGCGAGAGCAGGGATGTCCACGACGGTGCCTCGGCTCAAATTGAGCAGGTAGCTTCCCTTCCTCATGATGGCGAGCTCGGCCTCACCGATGAGGTTCTTCGTTTGCGGAGTCTCGGGAACGTGGAGCGTCACGAAGTCCGCGGCGCGAAGCAGGTTCGAGAGCGTGTCGGTGGACTTCGAGTTTCCGATGGGCAGCGTGGCGCGAACGTCGAACGTGATGACGCGCATTCCGAGGGCCTCGGCGAGCACGCCGACCTGCGAGCCGATGTGACCATAGCCAACGATACCGATGGTCTTGCCGCGCACTTCGTAGCAGCTGGTCGCTACCTTTCGCCATTTGCCCTCGTGGACCTCGCGGGACCGATCGAAGAGCTGGCGAGCGAGCACCACGACCTCGGACATCACGAGCTCCGCCACGCTGCGCGTATTGCTGAACGGCGCGTTGAAGACCGGGACTCCCGCTCGGGCTGCGTGAGCGAGCGCGACTTGGTTCGTGCCGATGCAGAACGCGCCGATAGCGATGAGGTCCTTCGCGTGCTCGAGCACCTTCGGGGTGACCTTCGTCTTCGAGCGGATCCCCAAGAGCTGGATGCCCTTCAGACGCTCGATGAGCTCGTCCTCCTTGAGTGCGCTCGACGCAGTCTCGAGCACGATGCCTTCGCTTCGGAAAACGTCGTGGGAGCTCGGGTGGATGTTTTCGAGCAGTAGGGCCCGAACCTCTTCACGGGGGAGTTTCGACATGGCGCGTCGAAGCATAGCAGCCTCGAAAATCGGACGTCGGAGTCCGTGCAAGGGTGGCGACTTGCCTGCAAACCCTTGGAACCACTGAACATATGCGCAAAAGTGAACCCGAGGGAAGGTTCGGCCCGCCCCTCCGTAGAACCTTGACGAAGCCATGAAACTCTCCGCGCTTCTCCGAGCCGCCAGCCTCTCCCTCCTCCCCGCTCTCGTCCCGGGCCTCGCGCTCGCAGCC
>JAYUKI010000196.1:0-5356 GCA_043764595.1 Myxococcales bacterium
CGCGAGCGTGTGGACCGACTCGAGCTGCCATGGAGCGAGTTCGGGGTCGACCCGTACGGAATCTCGAAGCATCACCTCGAGGTCTTTTTCGGACTCCTCGCGCCGCTCTACCGGCACTACTTTTCGGTGGAGGCCCGCGGCGTATCGAACGTACCGAAGCGCGGCCGCGCCATGCTCATTGGCAATCACTCGGGTGGCATTGCCATCGACGGGGCCATGGTCATCGCGTCGATGCTCCTCGAAATGGATCCTCCACGTCTTGCCCAGGGCATGGTCGAGAAGTTCCTGAACGTGCTGCCACTCGCTTCGCAGTGGTCGAATCGAACCGGCCAGTTTACGGGCCTTCCCGAGCACGCGACCCGCCTTCTCGAAGACGACCGCCTCCTCATGATTTTCCCCGAAGGCGCCCGCGGCACGGCGAAGCTCTACAAGGAACGCTACAGCCTCGTGGCGTTCGGCACGGGATTCATGCGGCTCGCACTTCGCACGAAGACGCCTATCGTCCCGCTGGCCTTTTTGGGCGGTGGCGATGCCGTCCCGACCATCGCGAACTCGGCCTGGCTCGGGAAGCTCTTCGGAGCTCCGTACGTGCCCATCACTCCGTACGGGTTGGCGCTGCCATTGCCCGTGAAGCTCGAGGTGGTCTACGGCGAGCCGATGGTGTTCGAGGGCACGGGCTCGGAAGATGACGTCGTCATCACCGGATACGTCGAGCGGGTCAAAGCGGAGATCGCTCAAATGCTCGAGGACGGACGACGGCGACGGCGAGCGGGCTCCAGCGGTGGGGGAGGTGCGGCGTGAAAATCCTCGTACCCGGCATCACGGGCGCCATCGGGCGCCGCCTCGCGCAAGCTCTCCTTCGTTCGGGCCACGACGTCATTGGCATCGATCGTAGGCCGTTTGGTCCCGCCATCGATGGCCTCGAGATTCATCAAGTCGACATTCGCAAGCGTGCGGCCGAAGATGTTTTTCGTCGCGTTCGTCCGGATGCCGTCGTGCACATGGCGACCGTGACGCACCTCCTCAGGCAGAGCGAGGACCGCTATCGGATAAACTTGCAGGGTACACGGGCCGTGTTCGATCACGCGCGCGCCTATGGCAATGCGCACGTCATCGTCGTGGGTCGACACACCTTCTATGGCGCCGCGCCAGATTCGCCGCTCTACCATGGCGAAGACGAGCCCCCAATGGCTCTCTCGGACTTCCCCGAGCTCGCCGATCTCGTGGCCGCGGATCTCTATGCCGGAACGATGCTTTGGCGTCACCCGGAGCTTTGCACGACCGTCCTAAGGTTCTGTTACACGTTGGGGGAGTCCGGGCACGGAACCCTCGCCACGTTCCTGCGCGGCGGAGGGCACCGTGTGCCGATGGTGCTCGGCTACGATCCTCTGTTCCAGTTCATGCACGAGGATGACGTCGTGAAGGCGCTCGTGATGGCGATCGAAAAGAAGCCCCGTGGTGTGTTCAACGTCGCCGGGCCTCCGCCTTTGCCGCTCTCGGTCATCGTTCGAGAGACCGGGCGTACCGTGGTCCCGATTCCCCAGTTCATTTTCACGAGCGCACTTGGTCGCTTCGGTTTGCCGAGGCTTTCGCGAGGGGCATTGAGCCACATCAAGTATCCGGTCGTCATCGACGACAAGGCGTTTCGCGCAGCGACGGGCTACGCTCACGACGTGAGCGAAGGTGACGCGATGCGCGAGTTTCGCCGCACGTTTCCGCCCATGAAACGCGGCTGAACGAGAAAAGCGATCCTCATTCGCGCGAAGTCACGGAAGAGGATCGCGTCGTCTGCCTCGTTCTGCGTCGGTGGTCGGCGTGCATCACTCGACCGTGACAGCCTCAACGTGTCACGATGGTGCGAGCGGAACGCATCGCTTCAGGGTCAGAGGCTTTGTTGATCCCGCATGTCGCGCAGGGTCTTCTCGGCGGCGAGCTCTTCTGCGGACTTGCCTTTGGTACCCTTGGAGGGCTGAGCAGCTGCGGGAGCGCCGACGGGCTTCTTCACGGGGACCGCCGCTGCCACGGAGGCCGAGCCACCCGTGCGATGGTTGCCAGCGGGGGCGGCCGCATGGCGACCTTGTGCTCCGTGTTTGCCTTTGGTGCTTGCAACGACCGGCTCTTCGACCGGCTTGACCGGAACAACCACAGGGCTTGCAGGTCCGACCACACCGACCAATGAAGCGTGTGGTGCCGCGACGACGGCAACCGCCGCCGGCTGCGCGACGGGAGCAATGGGAGCAACGGGAGCAACGGCTTGAGCTGCCTGCGCGGGCTGAACGGCTTGCGGCGCGGCCGGAAGCGAAGCCGCAGCGGCCGCTGCTGGAGCGGGCGCGCGCATGTAAACGCCGTACATAGCGCCCAGAAACGCTCCCATCACGACCAGGGTGGCGGCCCAAACCATGCCGGAGGGAGATCCCTTGCGCGACGACGAGGTGCTCGTCATTGCGGCGTACTGCGAGGTCGGATCTGCGATGGCTGCGAGAGAGCTTGGAGGGGAAGGAACACTGGCCGGGTACTGCGCCGACGCGTACGCGGGAGCCCAAGGAACGGGCGGGGGCGGGGGCTGCGAGTAGGAGGGCTGACCGTAAGCCGCTTGGCCGTATGCGGGCGGGTAAGAAGGCTGGACGTAGGCCTCGGGCGCTTGCGCCTGCGGATAGTGCTGGACGTGTTGCGGGACGAACGCTTGGGGCGGGGCGGAACGAAACGCCGGGGGAGGCGCCGAGCGAAAGGCCGGAGGAGGGGCAGAGCTTTGACCCACGCGCGTCCGAGGACGACCGAGGTTTCCGCGATCGACGCTGGCGTAGCGACCGGGGCTCACGGCCTCGACCTCGCCGGTCCCGATCTCGATCTCGATCTCGCGGTTTTGTGGGAGCTTCAACACGGTCTACCTCGTTGAGTCCAGGAGGCGGGTGCCCCTCAGACGGCAACTATGGACGCAAGGCGTGGGCCAGACGAGCGCCCTTCGATTGTCGGACTTTTTGGGCAACCGCTGGGGGGAAGCGGTGCACCCACCGAGAAACCGGGGGTCGAAGGATCCACCTCGATTGCTGCACTCGGACACTTAACGCGGTTGGTCATTGGCGGTCGCCCACCTCGATCGAATAGCCCACGGTGGCCGAGGTTTCGCCAAGCCCGACGCCGAGCCCACCGAGAAGCGGGGTCGTGCGATTCTCGAGTACGATGAAGTACTGCCCAGGGCCGAGCGGAAAGACGTTTTGTCCTTCGCCGTTGGGGAGGGTTCCCTGCATGAGAGGCGCGGCAAACGGCGCGGCGAGTGGTTGTGCAGCTTCGTAGGCGCGTCGCCACGCATCACCGGAAGGTCGATCGACGACGGAGTACGCGAGCTGCGCTCCTTGTGTGCGCGTGCGCAGAGTGACGGCTTGGTTGCTCGTTACCTGGAACGGGCCGAGGTACTCGCGGGACATGGAGTGGATCTCGGTGAGGTCGGATGCGACCGTCACGCGGCCTTCACCCGGTTTGAATTGCCGTGCGGGTTTTGCAGGCGGATCGAGATGGCCGATGGCGAAGTCGTCGCCGTCGTCCTGCCGAACCACTGTGAATCCTCGCCCGATTTCTCCAGCGACCAGGCCTTGGCCAATCGCGGTGGCAACGGTTCCGACCGGCGTCTGCGTGGCGAGGTTGATCACCGGGTTTTCGACCCCGATGATGCGAAGGTCGGGTGGGGCCATGAGGCGATTGAACTTGCCCCAAACATAGATGCTGTCGTCCGCTGCAAGGTGGAAGTCTGGGGCGTACTCGACCGACACGGAACACGAAAACCCAACACGCCGTGCGACGGGTAGAGTGGCGTAGCCCGTTCCCGAGACGGTCATGACGATGGTCTGCGAGGCTTCGTTGACTTGAACGTTGCATTGCTCCGGAAAGAATCGGCCGACGGAGGCCGCGCCGAATGCCCCGAGCTTGAGCGGTGCTCCGCGCTTCACCATCTCCGGACAGATGCGGGAGGCTCCAAAGCTCGAAAAAAGCCACCAACGAATGCCAGGGCTCGCGTTCACCGCGCCGCGAATGCACGGGCATCCGATGGCAGAAAACGCCAGGCAGAACGCCATGAGGACGAGGGCGGGAAGGTTCGTCTTCACGGCGAAGTGTGGGCGAAGATGGTCATGGTGGGGCGTCCTATCTGGGGGGCGCGGTTGGTGCGCAGGTCGACACTCCTGCACCAACGATCCGAAAGCCTCCGACGGCGGGCATCACGACCGCAATGCTCCCGTCCGACGCGGTCTTCATCCGGGTGACTTTGGATTCTTGTCCGGCTTGAGCCGTGTAGAACCAGAAGTCTCCGCCCCAGAACGAAAAGGCCCACGCTTCTCCCGTCCGCACGCCTGTGAGTGCGCGATTGTCCGAGGTTTGCCCGCTCGCTTTGTCGATGGTCGCAAGAGTGGCGGGATCGGTCGTGTAGAAGCCGAAGAGCTTCGCGTCCCCCGTTCCGGTGAGCTCCGCGCCTTGCCCGCGAAGCGTCCCGGTGTAGTCACCGACGAAGCTGAGCTTCATCGTGCCGAGGTCGATCTTCCCGAGTCCCGCACGTCCTCCTGCGAGCAAGTCGGCGAGGCCGGCGACGAAGAGCGTTTCTTCGTTCGACCCTGCAGAGTTTGAAGAGAACGCCATCCCGAATTTGACGAAGTTGTTTTGGCCGGCTTGGAAAGGCGTACTTTGGCACGTGGCGTCTTTGGTGCTCACTTTGAAGAGGGTGCCATCGGAGTAGTTGACCCAGGCTGCGCCAGAGCGATCGACGGCCATCGAGTTCGGTGTGGCGAGAGCCGCCGAGCGGCAATCGAGACGCCCGACCTTCGCGAAGGTGAGCGTGTCGGGCTTGAAGCTATAGAGGTCGTTGGCGTCCGACACGACGTAGACGAGCTTGGCCTCCTCCGCGCAGCCCGGTGCCGGAGGGATCGAGGCGTCCCCCGTAGGGAAAAACTGCCCTCCATCCGACGTGCCATTGGGCGGAGGGCTCCCGCCGTCGGTCGTTCCCTCCGGAAAAGGTGAGGTTCGATCCGTGCTGCTGCACGCTGCAAACGAGGCGATGGCCGTCGTCGACGCGATGGCGAGAAGGGCCACCGACATTCGCCTGGGAGCTTTGGAAGAAATCCTCATCCGCCAAGCCTGCCGCGAGAACGGGCGGTGCTGCAAGGCCCGAGCATCGGCTGGTGGAATTTGAGCCGAAGATGTTTCACACGGTGGTTGCCGTTTGGTTCCGTTTCGCGCACGATCGATCTGGCTTGGGATTGTTCGATCGTTCTCAGAGGAGCCGCAGATGAAGGGTCTTTTTCGCCGCAGCTTCCGCCTTTGGCTCGCGGGAAGCGTGTTTTTGGCGGGCAGCGCCGCTGTGGTTCATTGT
>JAYUKI010000197.1:0-5353 GCA_043764595.1 Myxococcales bacterium
CCACTTGAACGACTTCCTGCACGTGAAGCAGGCGTAGTGGTCGCGATAAGGGCCGCGGAAGGCATATCGGCACATCGCGAAGTCAGGATAGCACGCTCCTCGGCGTGCGCGCCTGCGGCGTCTCCGCGTCATGAAGGGGTGCCGTTGGATCGACGCGACGTCTCGCAAGAGGTACATTTGGCCCACTTTGGCGTTTTCACTCGTGCCGCTCGTGTTGCGAAGGAGCAGTCCGACGAGGGCCTCGACCGGCAACGGCGTTGCTCGGGCGCCCCAATCCCGCGCGAACGGCCTACGCACGCACTTCGTGTGCTCCGCGCTCGTTGCCATCGTTGGGTCGAGCACGGCGTGCGCGGGTGCACGTTCGCCGCTTGCACCAGGCGCCACGATGCCGGTCCCCGTCGCATTTTCACGACCCCCGCTGTGTGGAGTCGGGATGGTCCTCATCCCCCAGGGGGCGCTCACGAAGCCCCGTGGCGGACCGAACGCGCGCGCTGGCGACCTGGTGGAGGTCGGGGCCTATTGTCTCGACGCCACCGAAGTGACCGCGGCCGCCTACGACGTGTGCGTGAGCGCAGGCAAATGCCTAGTCCCACTTGGGGAAACGCGCTGCAATATGGGCCGTCCCGACCGGTCGAACCACCCGGCGAACTGCCTTGGCCACCGCGAAGCGGGCGACTACTGCGCGTGGGCGAAGAAGCGCCTCCCCACGGACGACGAGTGGGAATACGCGGCCCGAGGCGACGACGGGCGAACGTTTCCATGGGGAGAAGCGTCTCCGGATCAGCGTCTTTGTTGGAAAAAGGCGGGAGAAACGGACGGGACGTGTCCTGTCGCCAGCTTCTCCCCAAGCCCGCCAGGACTCTTTGATATGGCCGGGAATGTCTGGGAGTGGACTCGCGGAGGCTCGCTCCGTGGCGGCGCGTTTTACAGTGCGTTGCCGAGGCACGTCGCGAGCGCGGAGCGAATGGAAGGCGACGGGCTCCCCTGGATTGGCGCCGGTGTGCGGTGTGCAAGTGCCTTGTTGAGGCAGGGCTTGGGCGACTCGGCCAAACCAAAGGAGCTCGAGGCCGCGCCGCTCACCACGACCGAAGTTGGCGCTGCGCTCGTCCTCTTCCGTGTGGCCCATGAACCTACGTTCTGGCCAGTCGTGGATTCGTGTGGCCCGAGCCCCCGTCCCACCCCACGCGGCACGACTTGCATCACGGAGATGCCTGTCCCCCGCGCGGCCTTCGACATCGAACCGGCTCGCGTCGAGCTGGAGCGTGGCGCGCGCGCCTGCTATTTGCGCGGGCTCGCGCTCACCCCGACGATGCGTGGCGAGGTCGTGATCGATCTCGCCGTCGGTCCGAACGGTGAGGTCGCCTCGGCGTCGGCCGACTCCGCCCACGGAATCTCCGCGGACGTCGCCGATTGCACCGCGCGCGCGTTTCGAAGGGCATCGTTCCCACCGCCTATCGGCGGAGGCATGCGTGGCAAAGTGCATGTCACGCTTCTCCGCGCGACCGCGGCGGAGTGAGGTATTCAGGGCGTGGTCTCCTACTCGATGGACGCCGGCGCGAACTACTGGGCCGGTATCCTATCTAGGAGCAACACACCACGAGCACGATCGCCTCGGAGGCCACCACGACGAGGCGCGGCGTTGCGCTCTCGAACACCGTGACCGTCGTGGTGAAGTAGGAATACGTCGCCCCGACCGCAAGGCACGGTAAAGTCAGCCCATGCAAAAGTGGTGGCCAGCCTTCGGACTCCTGTGTTTGGCGTGTGGCGCCAAGGAGCCACCCGCCGCGCCCATTCCGGTCGCGCCGGTGGCCGCGCCTGCTAACCGCTCCGATGCCGACGCCAGGTCAGACGCTGGACCGAAGGCTCCACAGCCTGCTCAGCCCGAGGCAGCCACGGGTTGCGAGGAAAAGAAGTGCACGGGTTTGCCGTCGGCAGATCTGGAGGAAGTGCTCGTCGTCCGCGCGCGTTCCTCCCACAAGTGTTACGACCAAGCCCTCGTCGTCGACAGCGCATTGACTGGGAATGTGGACATCCAGTTGCGCATCGGCATGAACGGACTCCCCTGCTCGGTGGCCGTCGCCAAGAACACCACGGGGAATGACGTGGTTGCAGCCTGCATTGCGAGCGTCATGAAGAAAGGCGCCTATCCCGCGCCCAGCAATGGGTGTCTCGATGTGAGAATCCCGACGGTACTGAAGCCGCTACCCACCAAGTAGGCAGCTGGAAAAGCGGCCGCACGACCACGACGGGCGCCGTCACCCCTTCACAAGCCGTGGAGCTCCGCGCGCACTGCGGTATCAAGAGGGGGTGCATCCCCTCGCCAGGCTCGTATGCGTGCTCCTCCCCCTCGGGGTCGTGTCGGTGGCCTGCGGGGCGCGCACGGGTCTATCGGCGGACGAGGTGGCGTCGGTGGACGCCGGTCGTGAAGCCGATCTCGACCCACCGCGCGATGCGCGTGCCGAAGCGCCGGTCGACGTCGTAGACGCTGGCAGCGACACGGGCGGGTCGCTCCTCTGCAGCCCCTTCGACGCGGGTTCGGGGGCCGACGCGGGTACGTGCTCGAGGAGCGTGCGCGTGACCAGCGTGACGCGGTCGACATCGACTTGCTTCGTGGACCTCGCGTTCGACGTAGGCGAGATAGGCACGCTCCGTTTCGCGTGTGGCGGCGGAGCGGCGGAGATGGTGTTCTCCCGCGGGACGTTTCGCGGCGGCTTCGACGGCCGGAGCGTCGACGTGTGCGCGGGCACGACCTTCAAGTGGTCCGACGGCTGCTCGTGGGACAGCGCGCAGCGCGCCCTCGGCGAACTGGGGTCCGGCGAGCTCTCTTTCACCTACATCGAGCAGACCACCGCGGGGAGCGGCTGCTCCTCCCCGTGCACGGCGACGGGAACGGTGGAGGTCTTGTAGGTCACGGGCTGTCACCCAACCCTAAGGGGTCCGCGACAGACGCCGGCGTAGAACGCAGACACTCCGCCTCGCATGCGCGGTTGGAACCGGGCCTGTCAAAACGAGCCGCTTGCGAACGGTAGCGTCCAGGACTGGGGCGCGACCCAAGGTCCGAGGAGCACTCCGTGTGGGTTCTCTTCGCCCACCCGAGCGGCGCGGGGAAGTTGCTGCACTTGGCTTTGGTATGCACCGACGAGCGTGGGAATCCCGACGCCGAGGTGCGCAGCGCCGACCAGCGCGACGTAACCGAAGGGGGTGAAGTCGACGCGTTCCGTCCCAACGCCCGAGGCGCTCAAAAGCACGAACGCAAACGGCCCCGCGAGCATGAGCGCCGCCCCGATCCCGGCGATGATCGTGCCCATCACGAAGGTCGATGTTCGTGCCGGGTCGACCTGGAGCATCACGGATCGAGCGTCCGCGAGCTTGAACGGGGCGGAGGCGCGAACCCCGGGACCTTCGAGGCGAAGCTCCGCCCCCGCAGGCAAGACCATGTCACACGGCAACGAGCAAACCCGTTGATAGCGACCATTCCCTCCGCGCAGTTGGAGCGACCCCTCGGACTGGCCCACCGTCGTGACGCGCACGCCGTTAGGAGCGGGCCCATCGGCGAAAGCCACGCCCGATGGAAGCAGCAAAAAGGCCGTAAGCATCACGATGCTTCGCACGGGAGCCCCTCCGTAACTTGAGTATCGATCGGGCCTGGTCGGCAGACCAGAAGCTCGCCATCGACGATGGCGAGGACGACTCCTCCGAGCGTCACGTCGCCCGAATCGCCGTCCCCGCAGCTGCCGCCCAATCGCCGGAGACGCTACTTCGCGGCTAGGCGTAGGTCCACATGCCATTCGACCCGTCAACGCGCTCGAGTGCCTCTTCGTCCGCCCACAACGGAACCCGAACACGCCCAGAACGCGCGCGTTTCGCTCCAAAAAGACCAACGATTCCGTGATGGCTACGCCACAAGTGGCGTAACGGGTCCCAAAAATCACGCCAGAAGTGGCGTGATTTGAACCACGACGTTTCAGGCCGAACGGAATTTACCAACTTCCTTTTTTCGACGAGGGCCCCGTCCACGCGTTCGCTCGGCGCATTGGTAGCTCTCCCATCTTGACCCGCACAAATTGCAGATCGATTCTTGCGCCATGAAAAAAGCGAAATCGGATGTGGCGATTGTTCCAGATTCCGACCCGACGCACGCGCTCGAGGCGCTTGCGAAGCAGGTTGGTGATCCAAACCCCAAATTGCTCGCAGGGTTCCTGGCGGGCACGAGCGACGAGCGCCTCATCGATACCGGAAGAACCATCGACACGAAGCGCATCGTCACGGACGCCACGCGCATCTATGGCGAGGCTTGGGCGTGGTGGAAGTCTGCAAGTCCTGCGGACCACAAGCTCGTGCGCGGCGTATCGCGTGACCTTCTTGCCATTGCGGTCCACCGAGCCGTAGAGCTCGAGTCACTGCGCGCGTCGATCGAGGACTCGGATGTGCTCGAAGTGGCCCAGCGTGCGGAGCTCGGTGGCTCGGCAACGGTTGCGACCGGCGGTGCTCTCAGCCTGCGCGACCAAGCGTACGACGCCCTTCGTGACGCCGCCGGCCAGGATGTCGGCCTCGGAAGCGCCGTGAAGGCCACGGTCGGTACCGCCGAAAACGCCGATGCGCTTGCGCGCGGCATCGAGGGCTTGTCCGCGCTTCTGCGCGACTGGCTAAAGCGCAAGGACTCGGGCCTCGCGGCGCGACTCTCGCTGGCCAACCTGGATGAGGACTACGCCGACGAGCTCGCCAAGGTCGCCAAAGGGCTACGCGAGAAAGAGGCGCTCCGCGAAAAGGGGAAGCGCTCGAGATTGAATCAGGGCGCGCTGGACCGCGAAGACGGCGTCAATGTCCTGTTGCTCGGCCAGATCCTCCGCGGATTCGACGCCGCTCATTCGCGCAATCCAACGATCCCCAAGCTCGTGCCGATCTCCACGCGTCGCCTCTTCAACCGCAAGAGCGCGAAGGCTTCCGAAGCAACGAAGCCCGACGCGCCCGTGGTCGACGGCACGAAGTAGTTTGGGTCTAAAATTTAGCAACGCAGCGCGAGATGCCGACTTCGTTCCGTTGGTTGAGCTCTGCCGCCAGCGATCTGCGCACGTCTCCGTATGGTCTTTCCCCATCGGCTTCTCCCCGGAGGTAGAACGAGAGGCCGACGCCTGCGACACGACGAGACTCTGGGACGTTCTGTCGTCCTCACTCACCCCCAGCACACCGGTCGACATTGTGCTGAGTGGCGGACCCAATGGCGGGCACGTCGAGCCCGCAGATGGAACCTGGCAGATCGGTGCGGACAAGGATTTCGGGGGCAACCTCTACCGCCGTGAGCCGACGACGGCAATGGCGGTATTTGTCGGGCGCTCCGCTGACGTCGTCCCGG
>JAYUKI010000198.1:0-1622 GCA_043764595.1 Myxococcales bacterium
GGGACCAAATTCCGACCGGTCCGAGCTAGCGCGCTGCCGACGAACCCTGGAACGTGGAGAAATGTTTCAGGGCGAGACCGTGAACTACAGGAAAGACGGATCCGAGTTCTTTTTGCGCTGGGGAATTCAGCCATTGACGGACCAGACAGGCCGCGTAACCCGGTTTCTTAGCTACCAGCGCGACGTGACCGAACTACGAAGGTACGAGTCAATCGCGCGCGCAACGAACACTGCAACGAGCCTCACCACCATGGTTTCATCCATACGGCACGAGATCGGAAACCCTGTAAACTCCGTCAAGGCCGCCGTGAGCTATCTTCGCAAGCGACACGCGACTCAGTCAATCGAACGAATCGAAGAATACTACGATGCCATCTTGTCCGAGCTCGCTCGGATTGAGAACCTACTGGGGACCTTCAGAAGCTTCACTGCCTACGAGGCCCCGAAGCTCGCTGACGTGGACCTCGGCCGCTTTATGGGCACGTTCGGGACTCTCGTAGAGCCGTTGATGCAGCAGCGAAACTGCCACTTGGTCGCCGAGATCCCGACGGGCACGACGCTTCGAGTGGACCCACGCGCTTTTCAGCAAATCCTCCTGAACCTCATTACGAATGCGGCCGACGCTCTGACCGAGAGCGACGACCGAGAGATTCGCGTTTCTGCCCTTATGACGAACGTTACGACACTCGTAACGGTCGCAGACCGTGGTAGTGGAATTTCGAGCGAGCGAATGACAACCTTGTTTACGCCTTTCGCGACGACCAAACCTGGCGGAACAGGCCTCGGACTAGTCATTTGCAAACGCCTCAGCGAGCAGATGGGCGGCACCATTCGCTGTGAAAGTAAGGCGAACGTCGGCACCCGGATGATCTTGTCGTTTCCGACGAAGCGCAAACGAAGCGGAACTTGGACGGCCGTCGGTTGAGCGCCGTCATGAACACTGCCCAGCGTGACCCTCTAGAGCTCCGTAAAGGTAAGCTCCTAGTCGTCGAAGACGACCTGACCTTTGGCTCGGTCCTGAAGGCCATGTTCGACGAAGAAGGACTCGACGTCACGTGGGTACGCGAATTGGAGACCGCGCGCAAGCACTTGGACCGCCGGCCAGACGTGGTCCTCCTGGACCAGCGCCTGCCCGACGGGTCCGGCCTTACTCTCATTGACGAAATCAATGCCGCGAATCCCCTCGCAAAAGTTCTTGTGCTTACCGCGAACGGGTCGGTCGATGACGCTGTCTTCGCGCTAAAGAGAGGGATCGTCGACTACCTGGCAAAACCCGTCGACTTGGAAGCGCTGCGGCTCGCAGTCCTTCGGACGCTCGAGCACGGCCGACTGGCGCAGTCGCTTGCCGTTGAGAACCGCCAAGCTCAACGGGTCACGTTGACGGGCCGCAGCCCGTATTCGGACTCCCTGACCGGTCTAGTGAAACGGGCAGCATCGTCTCGCGCCCCGGTCTTGATTACAGGGGAAACGGGCACTGGAAAGACACTCGTCGCCAGGACGATTCATCAAGAAGGCCCAGACTCCACACGCCCGTTCGTTGCGGTAAACTGTTCAGCCATACCGGACAACCTCGTCGAGGCCGAGCTCCTCGGCGTTGAGCGCGGAGCCTACACAGGAGCCCA
>JAYUKI010000199.1:0-1621 GCA_043764595.1 Myxococcales bacterium
GGGACAGGCGCGGTGCGGGCACCGACGCCGCGAGACGGCTCCGCAGCGAGAGCGGATCTCCCCCTTCGGGGATCACGAAGCGCGTCAGGTCCACCGCCACCGTTCCGTCCGAGAAGGGCTTCTTGAGCGTGATCCGGACGAGTCCATCCGGCCCTCGGGTCACCCGACGCGCTTCGTGATCCCCGAAGGGGGATTCCTGCGCGACTGCGGGGCGCGTTCGCCAAGTGGGCGTACTTCAGCAGCGCCTCCCGGCCTGCGACGTCGTGCCTACCGGCTCGCGTCGCCGCGTGGAGGGTGACGCGCTTCGTGATCCCCGAAGGGGGAAAGCCATCGAGCGCGACGCGTACCAGGCCACGGGCGCGCGCCCTCGGGGCCTCGCCGGTCCGCGTGCTCTTTCGTCACGTGCTCCCGAATGCGCGAGGGCAGGCGATCGTGTCGGCCACGTTCGGCCTCGGCGCGGTCGTGCTGCTCGAGGCGCAGCTCGAGTTTCTCCACGTGGGCGATCGAGGCCGATATGCCTCTTGGGGACAGGTCATGAGCGACGTGCGGGACAGGCCGGACGCGTACTGGCTTTTGCTGTTTCCGGGCTTGTTCCTGGTGATTACGTTGGTCGCCTCGAATCTGGTCGGCGAGGCGTTGCGAGACGCGCTGGACCCGCGGGCGCTCCAGAAGAAGCGCCGGTAGCGAACCTGTGGGCCGTGACGGGAACGCCTCCTGGCACCCCTGAATGCGCGGCAATCCTCGTCCTTCAGAAGCTCACGCTCCGCGGGCGCGGTTTCATCCTTCTTCTGCGCACGGCTCCGTTAGCGTGAAACCATGACTGTCCTCGAGGTCCCGGAGCTCCAAACGCGTCGCCTCGTTCTTCGTCCTTTCGATGGCGCGGACGCGGAGGCTTTTGCGGCGATGAACGCCGACCCTCGCGTGATGGAGAGCTTTCCTTCGTCGCTGTCCCGGGCCGAGAGCGACACCTTGCTCGGTCTTCTTCGCAATCACCTCGAGGAGAATGGATTCGGCCTTTGGGCCGTCTCGGTCCCGGACGTGGCTCCCTTCGTAGGCTTCGTCGGGTTGTCGACTGTGCACTTCGAGGCTCCCTTCATGAAGGCGGAGCACAGCGCGCGCGTTGGGCCGTGCGTCGAGCTCGCGTGGCGCCTCGCCTTTCCATTTTGGGGAAAGGGATATGCGAGCGAGGGGGCGAGGGCGTCGGTCACGTTCGCGTTCGAATCGCTCGGGCTGTCCGAGCTCGTGGCCTTTACGACCCCCGAGAATCTTCGGTCCCGAGCCGTCATGAGCGCGTTGGGCATGCAGCACGACGCGGACGGCGATTTCGATCACCCTCGGGTCCCCGCCGGACATCGACTGAGCAGGCACGTGCTCTATCGGCTCGGGCGAGGTGCGTGGGGCGCGGAACGCAGTCTCGTCGACCGTGAGGATGCGCTCGCTCGCGCGGTCCGTTTCGCCGCGGCGCTCGACGAGGACGCCTTCGAGCGCGCACGCCCGCTCCTCGCGCCGGACATCTCGTACGAAGTTCGCGGATCCGTCCTAACCGGGAAAAATGCGGTTCTGCGGTCCTACGCCGATGCCACACGCCTCGCGCGACGGACGTTCGAGCGTGTCGCCTACG
>JAYUKI010000200.1:0-19985 GCA_043764595.1 Myxococcales bacterium
GGACCTCGCGCGAGCGCCCGTTCGCGTGTAACCCTCGGGCATGGACGAGATGGTCGCCAAGAGCGCAGTCGAGCTAGCCGAGCTGCTCCGCCGCCGTGAGGTTTCCTGCGAGGAGCTCGTCTCCGTGTATCTCGCACGCATTGCCCGGAAGAACCCGGCGGTGAGCGCGTTCGTGAACGTCTTCGAGGAGGACGCGCTTCGCGACGCGAAGGACAAGGACCGCATCCTTGGAAAAAGGCCGAGCGAGCTGCCTCCGTTCTTCGGCGTGCCGACGGCCGTCAAGGACCTGAACCTCGTTCGCGGGCAGCGGATGCGGTTCGGCTCGCGCGGCGCGAAGCTCACATGGTCCCCTCTGGACTGCCGCACGACGAAGAGACTCCGTGACTCGGGCTTCGTGCTTCTTGGGAAGTTAGCCACGTCCGAATACGGGATCATGCCCATCACCGAGCCCGACATCCACCCGCCCACGGCGAATCCGTGGAATGTCGAGTACACGGCAGGCGGCTCGAGCGGAGGCTCGGGGGCGGCGGTGGCCGCGTCGCTCGTGCCCATCGCGCAGGGCAGCGACGGAGCCGGATCGATTCGAATTCCCGCTGCTTTTTGCCATCTTTTTGGCCTCAAGCCGTCCCGTGGGCGCGTCCGCAACGCGTTCGGTTTTCCGGACGAGACGCTGCTCTACACGGACGGACCGCTCGCCCACTCGGTCGACGATGCCGCGGCGATGCTCGACGCCATGGCAGGCATCACCGTCGGTACACCGCATTGGGCTCCCCCACCCCCGAGGCCCTTCGCGACACTCGCTCGCGAGGCTCCGAAGCGGCTCCTCGTTCGGTTCACCACCGAAAACGATCTGGTCACGACTCCCCCGGAAATTCGCGCGCACGTGGTTCGCGCGGCGAAGCTCCTCCAGAGCCTCGGCCACGACGTGGAAGAGATCGCGGCCCCGCCTCGGTTCACGCTCGAGGACTTTTTGCCTCTATGGCAAAAGCTCGCCGCCGACGTTCCCCTCGTTCGCTGGAACGAGACCCAACCGGTCACGCGGTGGGTCGCCGAAGGTGGGCGCGGCCACACGGCGGCGCAGGTGGAAGCGGTCCGGCTCGAGCTCGAACGGAAAATCCTCGCGTGGCTCGGCGAGACCGACATTTTGCTCACGCCAACTGTGGCTTCGCCTCCCCCGCGCCTCGGCTTGGCGCGCACCGACGACGCCCCGGACGTCATTTTTCGGCGCGCCGCAGAGCTCGGTGCGTTCACCGCGGCGGCGAACATCACGGGTCAACCGGCGGCTTCCTTGCCCATCGCCATCACCGAAGACGGCCTTCCCCTCGGGCTCCAAATCGTTGGACGTCGCTTCGCGGACGCCGAGGTGCTCGCGGTCTCCCGCGTCCTCGAGTCCGAGCTGCCGTTCGCTCAAAAACGCGCCCCGATCGCCCGTTCGTAGGACGTCGAGACCAACGAAAAACGACGCGAGCACTCGACTTCGTGCGTCGCTGCATGCGACGGAAGGTAGAAGAGCGCTCGCCTACGCCCCGCCCCGGACGTGCTTCCAACCAAGGAGAGCCGCCGACGCGAGCGCGAGATGACGCATGCTCAGTCGCGGATTTGCTGCGCGAGATAGTGCGCTTCGCCGACTTGTTTGATGAGCTCGAACTGGGCTTCGATCCAGTCGACGTGCTCTTCCTCGGCCTCGAGGATGTGGCGGAGGAGATCTTGGGTTCCGTGGTCGCCGACGTCGCGGCACGTGGCGATGGAGCGGTTCAAGAGCGGGATGGCCACGAGCTCGACCGCGTAGTCGTTCTTGAGCATTTCCGGCACGGTCTGGCCGATGTTGACCTTGCCGAGACGCTGCACGTTCGGAAGGCCTTCGAGGAAGAGCACCCGCTCGATGAGCGCATCGGCGTGCTTCATTTCGTCGATCGACTCCTTGTGGAGGACCTGCGCGAGACGCGCATAACCCCAGTTTTTCAGCATCTTGCCGTGCAAGAAATACTGATTGATGGCCGTGAGCTCCCCGGTGAGGATCTCGTTCAACAGATCGATGATCTTGGCGTCGCCCTTCATAGTCCGAGCATGGTGCCGGAGACCTCCGCATCATGCAAGGTAACTTTATGAAATAACTAGGATTTGTCTTTGACTTTCACTTTCACCTAGGCGGGCTTGGCGCGTCGCCGAGCACATCGAGGGTCAGCCAGACGTCCGCGCCTTCGCGGCCGATGCGACGCGAGCCGAAGGTCCGCAAAACGAGGCACTGGCACGCGTCGCGAAGCTCGATGCCACCGAACGCGCCGAGCAGCGAGCGCTCGCCGAGGTCCGCGTCGGCTCCGGCCATGAGGCTGACGCGCCGTGCGAGGGGAAGGACGCCGCGTCCACCCACCGACGAAGTCCTCGTCGCGAGAAACGGCGCGGGGAGGTCGCTGCCCGTGTCGGCGAGGCGTCTGGCGGCGAAGGCGTCACGGGCGGTCCCGAAGGCGGCGTGCGCGAGGAGCCGCGGTCCGTCCTGGGCGCCGACGCGCACGCGGCCCGCTCCGTACGCGAGACTCTCCGCGGAGAGACCATCGAAGAGCCACGCGCCCTCCGTCGAGACACCAACCAGGTGCGTTCGTGCGGTGATTCGGACGAATGCGCCCGGGGCGCCTTGCTGTCTTGCGAGCGAGACCCCGCCGACCGAGGTCTCGAGCTCGAGGGCGCCGGAGGAAGGTGCGGCGCCGCCGAGCACCGTACGCGCGCCAACCGAAGCCGCGAGCGAGCCTGTGTCGGGGACGTCCCCTCCGAGTGGTGCGAGCCCGAGTGGGACAGGGCCCGGGCTCCGCGCGCCGACGCCCGCGCTTGCGAACGGCTCGACCACGTGGACAAGGTCGCGGGCGGCTCCGAAGGTTCGTGCCAGTGGGAGCCCGAGGCGGGTGCGCAGGAACGCGGCGCCCACGCCCGCCGTGGTGTCCGAGGCGACCGTCCCCGTGGCCTCGGCGCGCGCCGTGGACCGAGCGACGATTGGGCCGAGCCCACCCACGACCTCGACGGCGGCGCGGGTCGTGCCGTACGACAACGCAGTCCCACGCGGGTCGGACACGGCGGCACCGAAGGTGTCGACCGACCCGCGCCACATCCCGTCTTGCGAGGCGTGTGCGATGGCCATTCCAAGAGTTGGCCCCGACGCACCAAGGTCGCCGAGCGCGGCTCCGCGAGGCATCGCACCCAGAGCTCCGAACGAGAGGCGCGACCACCCGCCCGAGGTCGACAGTGTTCCTTCGGCCGCCGCGCGATCCCAAGGCTTTGCGGCCTCGTCGAGGCGCGTGGTGGCGGCCAGAGCTCGGCTTCCCCGCACGGCATCCACGTCCCACGAGAGCTCGGTCGACGTGGGGGCCTGGGAGGCTTGGTAGCCACGCGCATCCACGAACACGCCGGTCGTCTGCAAGTGATCGAGGCGAACGTGGGTGCGGCTGGTCGGGCCGAAGAACCGCGCGTCCACGGTTCCGCCGCCGCGCGTGTACACGCCACCCCGCAAGTCGAGGGCGCTTTGACCGGCGTGCCACGGGAGGTGCCCGCCGAGGCCGGTGTAGAGCCCGTCCGTCGCGCGGTAGGCGAGGTCGGGCGGCAAGAGACCGGGGCGGCTCGGAGCGCGGAGCCAAAAGGCCGGGAGCCAAAGCACCGGGACTCCGAAGAAGGACAGCACGGGTCGCTCGAGAAAAAGATCGCCGGGCGGGGCAATCTTCGCTCCTTGGAACGTGACGGCGAGCGGCGTTCCAAGGCATGGGCAGAAGCCCAAAGTCCCCTCGCCTTCGAGCTCGAGCGGCCCACCACCGCTACGTCGAAGGCGAACGTGCTCGCTGCGGAGATGAAAAGGCGGCGAGTCCACGCGGACGTCGCCTTCGAGCACCACTTCTTGGCGTCCGGCGTCGAAGCTCACAGAGCTCGCGTGGACCTCTGCGTCGGCTGCAGAAGCGCGAACGGAGGTTCCTCCGACGGCCGCGACTGCGACTACGGAAAAGAACCCACGCCCCCGGCGACGAAGACGATGCGCCTTCCACGGTTCGTGGAATGCCGAGCCAAACATGCCTTTCCGAGACAAGGGGCCCCGACTCTAGTTCACTCCCATCAAAGGGCGCCACGTCTTCGGGCCGGGTCGAGGCCGAGTCTGCGATGTCGAGACCCCCGCAGACTTCGTGGCGAAGCGGAGAAGTCGAGGACTCTCAGGCCCGTTCGCTCGCAGGAGCTCGAGGGGCAGCGCCCCTCGAACGAGGCGGACGACCGGCAACCCATTTCCTCGGCATTCCGAAAACTTGGACGGCACGAGGTCCCACGCTTCGAACGGCAAAGGCCGCAGCAGATGCCGCGGCCTTCCCGAGAGTCGAGGGTCGGAGACTCAGTACGTACGGGCGCAGCGACCGCCACCCTTGCCGTACTGCCACGTCACTGGCTTCCAGCTGTTGGGGTTTGCCGTTCTGGCCGCGAGGTAGTTTTCGTTGTACCGCGCGTGCCCTTCCCACGAGTAGCCGACGAGCGGCAAGTGCGGGAGCGCCCCCGCGAAACGCAGCACACCGGGGTTGTCCCCACGCATGCAGGCGGTCTCGCCCGGTCCCGGTGATGCGGACGTGTCGCAGAAATCGGTGATGGCGCCGCTCGGGTTGGTCGGAGGGTTGTCGACCCATCCGGTCTCGAGCGAGAGGCCTCCGATGTCGTACCAGCCCTCGCCGTTCGCCGACGTCGCTTGGGTCACGTCGAGAGCAAAACGGCCCGGCGCCGACAAGAGCGGAGTCGAGTCGTTCGCCAGGTTGATGGGGGTGTTGTTCGCGTTCAAGGTCGGGAATCGGTAAAATATGGGCTGTACGGCGACACAGCCGGGCCAACCGGCGACGCAATTGAAGCCTCCGTGCTGGCCGTTGCGCCAGTTGAATTGCCCGAGATCGAGCAACGTGGCCCAAGGCACGTAGACGTTGGTCGCTCCGACGGGCTGCGGGTTCGAGCCCCACACCTCGCGGTAGTCTTCCATTCGCGCGAGCTCGCCGCCGTCCCAGGCGCAGAACGCCATGTACATGAGCGACATGGTGCAGTTGATGGGCTTCTCGTCGAGAGTGGCTTGGCTGTGCACGCGCGCAGGCAGTCGGAAGACACCGCGCGCCGCCGCGTCCCAGTAGTAGGTCGAGTGGCCCTCGGCGCCGTTGGCGACATAACAGCCGTCGAGGGTGTTCATCGGATCGATGGCGAAGAGACCGAGCGCCGTGACGAGGCTGAGCCTGGCGGCAGGGGTCGCCGTAGCGGGAAGGATGTCGAACAGCCCGGGGTAGTTCGTGTCGATGTACTCGAGCTGCGAGCCCGGGTTTGCCGCGGCGAAGGCCTTGGCCCAGTCGCGCACGTTCGCGCTGCCGTAGGTGGCGGTGACGGCCTCCACGAAGCGACGAATGCGGCCTGCCGTGATCTCGTATTTGTCGAGGCGTCGCGTGGTGGTGACGGGAAGTGGGAGCGAAGCGCAGCAGCTCTCGCCTGCGGCTCCTGGGGCGCCAGTCTCGCCCACTCCGCAGGTCTCGATGCCCGCCACCGACTGGGCCGCCGAGCTCGAGCAGGAAGTGCCTGCGACGCAGGTGCTCGTCTTCGGGCTGCAGGCCGCGCTCTTGCAGTCCGTGCCGGTCATGCACGCCTGGGTGTTCTCGCAGCGCACCGCTGGATCGGCGACGGCGTCCGGACCACCGCAATCGATCGCGGTTTCGCCGAGCGACGGGGAGAGCTTTCCATCCGTGTGCGTCGGAGCCGCACAGACCATCGTCGTGCAGAGGCCCTCGCAATCGTCGTCGACACGGCAGACGTCGCCCGGGTTGCACAAGTTTGGCTGGCCTACGCCGCAAACGGGAGGGGGTGGTGCTGCATCGGCCGCGTCTGCCGCGTCGACACCCGCGTCGCCCGGCCCGCCGTCGCCAGAGCCACCGTCCGTGCCGGTGTCCGGGCGAGCGCCATCGGGCAACGTCGCGTCGGGGACTGCACCATCACGGGGCGCGCCATCCGGCAGAGGAGGCGTGATGGTGGGAATCGGAGTGGCGTCAGGAGACGCAGCATCGGCTCCCGGATCACCACCGGAATCGCCACACGCCACCACGAGAAGAGGAAGCACGACCGATGTACCCGCGAGCCACAAAAGGCGCTTCATGAACGACCTCCGATCGGACAAGGGTAACGGCATCCCACGGGCGTCGCACGCAACAAATTCGCGTCGGACTGCAAACCACGTTTTCGCGCACGCCACCCCACACGTAGGGTTATCGGCAAGGGTCGACGATTTGCCGCCAAACCTTCGGTTCGCTTGCCTCGCGTCGCCTACCTTCCGGCCTCGGCGCGGCGACGGCTCACCTGCCGAGGAAGGCGGAGTGAAGCGCACGTTCGGCTGCGGCGCGCGACGCGCGTGGGACGAGCGCGCTCAACCGGAGGGCGTGACCCGACCGGCTGCGAACATCCACCCTGGCGCCAGCGAGCGCTTCGGCAAATCGAGTCAGCCCCCCCGCCCCGAGCAGCCCGTCGCCCACGACCGACACGAGCGCGAGATCGTCTTCGAGACTGGCTGCGCCGAGCACGCGGGCGAGCTCGAGTCGACGTTCGGACCAATCGGGCAGGTTCAAGAGCGGAATCGTGGCGGACGTTCCGTGTCGACCCACGTGCACGTCGACGAAGGGAAGGCCTAGCTCGTCGGCCCGCGCGAGAAAGGCGTCGAGGGATGGACCTTCGGCGAGCGCCACCCGATCGAGACCGACCACGGCGCGGGCAGCGGTTTTCGCGTCGGCCGTGGCGACGGTCTCTCGGACCGGCTCCCCTTCGCGCGCCACCGGATCGGAGGTCTTGCGTGCGTGGAGGGCGATTTTGCTCTTCCTTGCCCACTCGACGGCTTGCGCGTTCAAGACCTTCGCGCCGGCTTCGCTCATCTCGGAGAGCGTCGCGAAGTCGATTTCGGGAAGATGGCGAGCTTCGGGCACGACGCGCGGATCGGCCGTGTAGACGCCGTCGACGTCGCTGTAGATTTCGCAGCGTTCGGCGCCGAGCGCAGCCGCCAAGGCCACGGCCGTGGTGTCCGAGCCGCCGCGACCGAGGGTCGTGATCTCGCGCTTGTAGCTCATGCCCTGGTAGCCGGCGACGATGACGATCTTTCCGCGCGACAGCTCGTCTTCGATGCGGTGTGGGCGAACCTCGATGATGCGCGCGTCGAAGTGACGATCGTTCGTGAGGATGTCCGACTGATTGCCAATGAAGCTGATCGCTTTTTCACCACGCCCGGCGATCGCAATCGAGAGAAGGGCCATCGTCACGCGCTCGCCCGTCGAGACGAGCATGTCGAGCTCACGACGGGGCGATTCCCTGCCCGTTTCCGCGCCGGCGCCGTCGCGTGCTTGCTCGGCGACACGAGCCGCGAGCGAGAGCAGCTCGTCGGTCGCTTTGCCCATCGCGCTGACCACGACGACCACGTCCCAGCCCGCTCGGCGTGCCGCTACGACGCGCTCGGCGACGTGACCGATTCGCTCGACGTCGGCCACCGACGATCCACCGTATTTTTGAACCAGCACCGCCATTCGAGACGCTCCAGAGGGTTACTCCGCGCGCTGCGGAGGACGGACGACGAACAGACCGAACGACGTTGCGACGAGGACACGTCCTCCAAGAAGATCGGCAAAAAGAGCCCCCGACGCGGCGTCGCCGGCGTCGATGGACGAATCCTCGCGCGGCTCGAGCACGGCTACCACCTTCGGGACGGTTTCGGGAGCGTGGAGCAGCAGGACGATGCCTTCGTCTTCGGCCTGGGCGGTGAGGATTTCGGTCGTGACGGCCGTCTGGTGGATGCAGACCCCAAGGGCGCTCCGTGTGCCTTGAAGCAACGCGAAGGCCTCGCCCTTCCAGGAGACGAAGACCCCATCTTCCGACAGAATTGCGAGGGTCGAGCCGAGCGCCGTCACGGCGGTCGGGGTCAGCTCTTCGGGCAGCGCGGGCAAGAGGACGGCAGGGAGCTTGCCGATTTTGGCGGAAACCTCGGCACTCGTGTCGTCGGCCGCGAGCACGACGAGGTCACCTCCAGGCGTGGCGCCGATGGCCTGCACCCACGCGTTCGGCTCGTCCGCGGTCGGGGTGTGGCCTTCGGAAAGGCCCGCGCTCGGGACGAATGACCGCCCAACGAGCTCGCAGAGCTGGCCCTTCCGAGCGAGACCAAAAACGCCGGAGGTCGTGCCGACCACGCGGATTGGAGCGGGATCGGCGTTGGAACCGGCATCCCCGGCGCGCCACGTTCGATCACCGGGAGCGAGGAGACGCGGTTCGGCCCCTCCGAGGACGACGGTGCCATCGGTCCATGACGCCGCGAGTGACGTCGCCCGCGAGCCTGGAACGGGCGCGAACTCCCGTACGACGACCGAGTCTTTCGTGCCGTCACGTCCGAAAGAGAGCTCCACGATGCGGTCCACCTCGAGGCCGTCCGAGAGCTCGCTCGCCGGACGGGCGATGGCGAGTGCCACGGCTCGGTCGCGCGTGCCCGCCAAAAACGAGAAGGCCCCCTCTGCGACACGCGCGCTCTCCCACGCGCGGTCCGCCCAAGAAAAGCCCAGGCCACGCGGCACGCTCACGAACGGCGTGGGCTCGTAGAGAGACCCCTCTGCGACCTCGCCGTCGTCGTCGGCGTCGAGCTCGGGGAGGTCTTCGGCGCGGAGCTCTTCGTCGGCTTCGCTCGGCCCTTCTTCGCCCTTGTCCGTCACGGCGTCGTGCACGACGCCATCGTCGATGTCGAACGCTTCGTCGCCGATGCCGGGCTCTTCGAGGTCGCGCGCCAGACCGTCGTGGCCGTGGAGCGGGTCGAGATCGCCGACCGAGGCGTCGTCGATCCCTGCGTCGTCGTCGAGAGAAGAGCTCGAGTCCACGTCGTCGACTTCGAGGCCATCGTCGCCGATCGAGGCCGAAGCGTCGTCGAGAGGATCGCCATCTTCCTCGGGCTCGGGCTCTTCCTCGGCAAAGGGGTGGGGATCGCCCTCCCCTTCGTCGTCGAGGGGGGGTAGCTCTGTGAGAGTTTCGTCGTCGACGGGCAGGCGGGCCATGAGGCGGGTGGAGCTTACGCCCATTCTCGAGCAGGACGGAGGCCTTTCGGCAGTCCTAAGAGGCGCACAAGTTCGGCCATTTCCCGAATCTTTCAAAAGACTTCCAGGGGACCTTTCCACGAGGTTCCGGGCCAAGTACCTTCATCGGCCCATGCGTGTCCTCGTCTTGTCACGAAACGCCGCGCTCTACTCCACAAGCCGCCTCGTGCTTGCCGCACGTGCTCGGGGCCACGAGGTGAGCGTGGTCGATCCGCTCGATCTCCAGATCGCGATCTCGCGCGGCAAACCGGAGATGTACCTCGGCACGAAGCCCATTCCTCACGCCGATCTGGTGGTGCCCCGCATCGGCGCGTCCATCACCAACTACGGGCTCGCCGTGGTCCGCCAGTTCGACATGATGGGCATTCCCGTCCTGAACACCGCCGTCGCGATCGCGCGCTCGCGCGACAAGCTCCGGAGCATGCAGCTTCTCACCCGAAAGGACATCGACGTCCCCAAGACCGTCTGTGCCCGCTCGCCCGAGTCGGTCGAACGCGCCCTCCAGTTCATCGGCGGGACGCCCGCCATCGTGAAGCTCCAGCAGGGAGCGCAGGGCATCGGGACCATGATCGCCGAGACCTCCGCGGCGGTGACCTCGCTCCTCGAGACGCTCTGGGCCATGGGCCAAGACATCATCTTGCAGGAGTACATCGCCGAGTCGAAGGGCCGCGACTACCGCGCAATCGTCGTCGGTGGGCGGGTCATCGCCGCGATGCGGAGACAGGCAAAGAAGGGCGAATTTCGCTCGAATTTGCATCGCGGGGGCGCCGGCGTGAAGGTCGACCTCCCGGACCGCTACCGAAAGGCCGCCATCGGAGCCGCCCGAGTCATGGGGCTCGAGGTCGCCGGTGTGGACATGCTCGAGGGCCGCGACGGCCCAAAGATTCTGGAGATCAACAGCTCGCCAGGGTTGGAAGGCATCGAGCGCACGAGCGGCGTCGACGTCGCGACGGCGATCGTCATCCACGCCGAACGCGTCGCCCAGCGCAGCCACAAGAACCACGACGCCGGCCTCGATGGAGAGCGGTTGACGAGACGGGTGAAGCGGAGCGAGCCCGAGAGCCGACCTCGACTCACCCGTCGCCGCAGGACCGCCGGGTGATTCACGAAACGCGCGAAGGCGAAGACGGCCGCGTGCTCGTCGTAACGGTGGACCGGCTCGCCGCAAAGAACGCCCTCGACGCGGCGACCATCGAAAAGTTGCGGCGGCTCTTCGAGGGCCTCGCCCGGGGCGCCGAGGGCTCGCCCCGCAAGCGCGCGATCCGTGCCGTCGTGCTCACCGGCGCGGGAGGAACGTTCGTTTCGGGCGGAGACCTGCGGGAGCTCCAAGCCGTCCGCGACCGCGCCACGACCGAGGATTTCTGCGATCGCGGGCGTGCCATGTGCGACGCCATCGAAGAGGCGTTCGTGCCCGTCGTGTGCGCCATCGAAGGGTTCGCTCTTGGCGGTGGAGCCGAGCTCGCGTGTGCCTGCGACGTTCGAGTAGCCGCAAGCGATGCCAAGATCGGTTTTCTCCAAGTTCGTATGGGGGTCACCACCGCGTGGGGAACCTATTCGCGCCTCGTCGCGCAGATCGGCGCGGGCACCTCCGCCGATGTGGTGCTTGGCGGACGCTTGATCGGAGCCGAAGAAGCCCGCGCGCTTCGCCTCGTGGAGCACGTGGCCCCGAAAGGCGCGGCTCGTGCGCAGGCCGTAGCGCTCGCCGACGACATGGCCCGCGGAGCGCCGCTCGCGATCGGGTACGTGAAGGAGCTCTCGCGCATGGCCCGCCGAAACGGCGATCTCCGGGCCTTGGAGCGCGAACGATTCGTCGAATCGTGGCTCTCCGCGGACCACGCCGAAGCCGTTCAGGCGTTCTTCGACAAGCGCCCTCCCCGCTTCGAGGCCTGAGCGGCCTCGTGCCCGACGTCGTTTTCGCGTATACGGAGCCCACCGTGCCCCGCTCCTCGAAAGCCTCGATCCTGGTCGCCCTGTCCGCCGTCGCCTTGGCCTTTGCCGGCGGATGCTCGAAGCCACCCACGCCGAACGGCAACACGCCACCTGCAGCTTCGGTCGAGCGGCCGGCACAAACGGTCCCCGCGACGTCCGACGCCCAGGTCGCCACGGCCCCCGTCGACGCCGGACAGAACGATGCGCGGGCCGAAGCGGTCGTCGCCGAGACTCCGCCTCCGGGGGCCGACTTGACGCCGCAGGCCATGGCCCTCTTCAAGACGGCAGCCTGTGGCGGAGACCACGCGCCTCCGCCTGGCATTCCGAGCACCCTCACCGATGCCCACTGCAAGGAGCTCGCGGCCTCCTATGCAGAGTACAAGCATACGTGGGTCGACGTCGCGGGGCCGTTCCTCGCGAAGCTTCGCCCGGCGGGCCTGCCCGAAACGGTCGTCTATCCGTTCGGCGGCGGGGACCTCGTCACGGCGCTGGCCACGTTCCCGGACGCTCGGGAGATCACCACGATTTCGCTGGAGCCCGCCGCCGATCCGCGGGGCATCGACGGCGTGAAGACCCCCGAGCTTACGCGCTCGCTCCGAGACATTCGCGCGCACCTCGGGAAGCTCTTTTTGAAGGCTCACAGCCGAACGGACAACCTCGACCTCGAGTCGAAGAGCGCGCTCCCGGGCGAGATCGTCTTCTCGATGGCAGCCCTCGTGGTGCACGGCTTCGAGCCCGTGTCGCTTCGCTATTTCCGCTTCGAGGACGACGGCAAGATCCGCTACGTCACCGACGACGACCTCAAGGCGGCGGGCGACAAAAAGGGGCAAAAGTCACTCTTTCAGAACGCCGAGCTTCGGTTCAAGAAGCCCGGCGAAGCACGAAGCCGCGTCCTTCGGCACGTCGGCTACGACCTCTCCGACGGCAACCTGAAGCTCAGGCCTCAGATCATGAAACACCTCGAGGCCAAGGGGAAAGTGTCCGCCATGACCAAGGCGGCCAGCCACCTTTTGTGGGACGACGGCTTCTCGATCGTCCGCGAGTACCTGCTCACGCACATGGAGTGGATGATTTCGGACACGACCGGCATCCCACCGAGGCGCATCAAGGGCCGCGGATTCGTCCACGAAGTCTACGGACAGTACGAGTGGCCCGAGCCCTTCGGCAGCGTGAACAACCGCGACGCGACGGACTTCAAAGAGCTCTTCAAGGGCAAGGACCCGATCTCGTTCCGGTACGGCTACCCGGACAACCACTCCCACGGCCACATCGTGGTCACGAAAAAAGGTCCATGAGCATTTCTCGTCTAGCGACGCCGGGCTCGTCCCACCTCCCGCGCCGCTCCCTCCAGCGCCGCTACGGCGCGTACGGCGGACGGTACGTCGCCGAGACGCTGCATGCCGCGCTCGACGAGCTCGAGCGTGCCTTTTTGGAGATCGTTCCGACCGAAGAGTTCCAGAAGACGCTGCAAGTCCTGCTCACCACCTACGTGGGACGTCCGACGCCGCTTTTTGCAGCCGATCGCTTCGCGCGGGCGGCTGATCCGGACGGACGGTTCCTGGAGCGGCTCTACCTGAAGCGCGAGGATCTCGCGCATACGGGCGCACACAAAATCAACAACGCCATCGCGCAGGTGCTCCTCGCGAAACGGATGGGCAAGACGCGCATCATCGCGGAGACCGGCGCCGGCCAACACGGCGTCGCCACGGCCACGGCCGCCGCGCTCTTCGGCCTCCCTTGCGAGGTCTTCATGGGTGAAGAAGACGTCGCGCGGCAGGCCCCGAACGTGGGGCGCATGCGCCTCCTCGGCGCCACGGTTCGCCCGGTCTCGAGCGGCTCGCGAACGCTCAAAGACGCCATGAACGAGGCGCTCCGCGACTGGGTCACCAACGTCGGCACGACGCACTACTGCGTCGGCAGCGCGGCCGGACCGCACCCCTATCCCGAGCTCGTGGCCCGCTTCCAGGCGGTCATCGGCGAAGAGGCTCGTGCGCAGTTTTTGGCCGTCGAAGGGCACCTCCCGGACGCCGTCATGGCTTGCATCGGCGGCGGCTCGAACGCCATCGGACTCTTCCGAGGTTTCATGGAGGATTCGACCGTCGCGCTCTACGGCGTCGAAGCGGCCGGCGAAGGCGTCGACACCGAGCGCCACGCCGCGACGCTGAATCGCGGTCGCCCTGGAGTCCTCCACGGCTCGAAGAGCTACGTGCTGACGAACGATGCTGGCCAGATCCAGGAGGCGCACAGCATCAGCGCCGGGCTCGACTACCCGGGCGTCGGTCCGGAGCACGCCCATCTGCGTGACTCGGGCCGCGCCACGTACCTCACGGCCACGGACGCCGAGGCCCTCGCCGAGACCCGACGCGTCGCCCGCACCGAGGGGCTCATCGTGGCTCTCGAGACGGCCCACGCGTTCGCGCGTGTCGCCGACGTCGCGCGCCTCGAGCACGCACGCCTCGCGCGTCCCGTCACGCTGGTGCTCTGTTCGTCCGGTCGCGGCGACAAGGACCTCGACACGACCCTCGCAGCGCTTCGCGTCCTGGAAGGCTCGCCGTGACACGCTCCCGGCTTTCCGAAGTCTTTTCGAGATGTTCCAGCAAAGGCCACGCGGCCCTCGTCACGTACCTTTGCGCCGGGGATCCCAACCTCGAGGCTTCCTTCGCACACGCGCTCGCTTGCATCGAAGGCGGCGCCGACGTGCTCGAAATCGGCTGTCCGTTCAGCGATCCGACGGCCGACGGAGAGGCGATCGCGAGAGCCTCCCAGCGGTCCATTGCGAACGGAGGTGGGCTCGTTCAAGCCGTCGAGCTCGCGCGGCGCATTCGGGCCGTGTCCGATGTGCCGCTCGTGCTCTTCGGCTACTTCAATCCCATCTTCGTTCATGGGGAAGCCCGCACGGCAAACGAAGCTGCCGAAGCTGGAGTCGACGCCCTGCTCGTCGTGGATCTTCCCCCGGAGGAGGACCAGGACTTGCGCACGGCCGTCGAGAGCCAAGGCATGGGACTCGTGCCGCTCGTGGCACCGACGAGCACCGAAGCCCGCATCGAAGGGCTCGCCGCCACCTTGCCGAAAGCACCGTTCGTCTACTACGTGTCGGTTGCGGGAGTGACCGGCTCGGGACGTGCCGATCTCGACGACGCCTCGCGGCGTGCCGGAGACCTCCGCGCGCGCATTGGCTCGCCGTGCACGGTCGGGTTCGGCGTCTCGGACGCGGCCGGCGCAAAGAAGGCTGCCACGCATGCGGAC
The DNA here is from genome assembly GCA_043764595.1 of Myxococcales bacterium. GTDB lineage: Bacteria > Myxococcota_A > Polyangia > Polyangiales > Polyangiaceae > JAAFHV01. The sequence goes on from JAYUKI010000200.1 coordinate 14,262, forward strand.
GGAGTGGTCGTCGGCACGGCCATCGTTCGCACGATCGAAGAAAGCGTGCGAAGCGGGGCTTCGGTGACCGAACAGGCCGACCGCGTGCGAAAGCTAGTGCGAGAGCTCGCCGACGCGGTGCATGCCCCGCGCACTGGCCCGCGCACCGACGGACCGACGGGAGCCGCATGACCGGACGTCGCGAGGCTTTCGAGGCGGGGTTGATGTATGCTGCATCGCGTCCCGCAAGTGCTCGTCGCGCTCGCGCACTCGTCCTTGCACACGACGCACGTGCCCCGCTCGCGCGGGCCGTGCCCTAGAATCCCGAAAGAGCGCGATGCTTCTCCTCTGCATCTCCGACATTCACGGAAACCTCGACGCCCTGAGGGCGGTCTTGGCCACGGCCGAGCGCAGGAGCTTCCACAAGCTGCTCGTCGCAGGCGACCTCGTGTTCCCCGGCCCGACCGCAGAATACGTCCCCGGGCACTCGCTCGAAGTGTGGCGAAGGCTCGCCGCGGCGAACGCGGTCCTCGTCCAAGGAGTGTCGGACAAGGCGCTCGTGGCCCTCGACGCCGACTCGGTGGTGGCCACGTCCGAGCACGAAAAATCGATGTTGGCCCGCGTCCGCGAAGTTCGGAAAGAGCTCGGGGACCTCGTCATCGAGCGACTCCGCCGGCTACCGACACACGCGAGGGTCCCTCTCGAAGACGGGGGCGAGCTCGTGCTCGTGCATGGCTCCCCCGCCGATCCGGGTGAGCCGCTCACGCACGATCTCGACGACGAAGACGTGAACGCGCTCCTTGGCGCCGATCCCGCCGACATCGTCGTGTGCGGGATGAGCCACGTTCCGTTCACGCGCGAGCTCGGCGACGTGAAGATCGTCAACGTGGGCAGCGTTGGAGAAGCCCCGGACGGCGCCGTCGACGGCCCGGGCGGAAAGAAGCGCCCTCGGGTCGCGCACGCCACATGGATCGAGAGCACCCCGGCGGGTCTCGCGATCGAGCACATCGCGGTCCCGCTCGATCCCGAGACCTGACCCCGAGATTCGCGCTCGTGCCGACCCCGTTTTTCAGGGCGGCGTGAACGCCAGGGTCCCATTCGGGGAGGCGCACGCCGAAAAACCAAGCGGTATCGGCATGTTGCGCGCTCCGTGCCCGGCGCTCATTCCGGCGAGCACGAGCACCCCGAGGCCCGCCGTACGTTCGCGGAGAACGTCTTCGACCGTGACCCCATCGGGCCCCGGCGGGCACTCGGTGAAGTCTCCGAAGACGATGGCTCCGACGCGCGCCAGGTGGCCGGCGCGCGTGAGCGACGTGAGCATGCGATCGACGCGGTAGGGCCTCTCGGTGACGTCCTCCAAAACGAGGATCGCGCCGTCGGGCAGCCTGAGCTTGCCGGATGCGGCTTCGGTCTCGACGAGCGTGAGATTGCCGCCGACGACGGGGCCCGTCACTGTGCGCTCTTGGCCGCGATGCACGACGTCGAGCCCCGCGAAGGTCGGGCCCGCATGGCGCTCGAGGATGGCAAGAAGCTGCGCTCGTTCCGCGGGGGTCGTGCGCGAGAGGCCCGTGACGTTCGGCCCGTGGACGCTGACGAGGCCTCGACGCTGCGCCTCGAGGTGGAGGGCCGTGACGTCGGAGAAGCCGACGATCCACTTTGGGCTGCGCGCGAAGTCCTCCCATGGCAGCCCATCGAGGATGCGTGTGAGCCCATAGCCTCCGCGGGCGCACACGATCGCCGACACCTCGGGATCCCGCATGGCCCGCGCCATCTCGGCCGCGCGGCGGGTGTCGTCCCCCGCGAGGTAACCGTGCCGCTCGAGGATGTCGGAGCGCATCGTGAGCGCGTAACGACCGCCCAGCCACGCAAGTCCTCGAAAGAGCTCTTCGCGCGGAAAGCCACTCGACGGGGCGACCACGGCCACGCGGTCGCCAGGGCGAAGCTTCGGAGGCACTCGAAACACCGCGGACACCTTGCCACGGAATCCAGGCAAAATCGCGACGTTCGGTGAGGCGTGCCGGCGATACGCGCGGGGACGGGGATGATGTAGGATGGGGACGTGGAACGCTCGCTCGCTCGTCTCGGGGGAAAGCTCTTTGGCGTCGCCCCACTCGCTCGCAAGTTGGTCTCGGACGCCGTCTCGGCGGTCGACGACTTCATGTCGGCTCGCCTCGGAGAGGAGTTCAACGAGCGCCTCGCCAGGGTCCCGAAGAACCTCACCTCGAGTGGAGTCGATGCCTTCGGAATGGATCCGGAGTGGACGAAGTACGCCATTGCGTCGGCCGCCTTGCTGCATCGTCACTACTTCCGGACCGACGTCCGCGGCGCGGAGAACGTACCGACCGGGCGCGCGCTCTTGATCGCGAACCACTCGGGTCAGATCCCCATCGACGGGGCGCTCATCGGGGCATCGCTTTTCATGGACGTCGAGCCTCCGCGATTCATGCGCGCCATGGTCGAAAAGTGGTCGCAGACCCTGCCGTTCGTCTCGGTGTTCTTCTCGCGCGTCGGTCAGGTCGTGGGCGTGCCCGAGAACGCAAAACGACTCCTCGAACGGGACGAAGTGCTTCTGGTTTTTCCGGAGGGCGCGCGCGGCATCTCGAAGACCTACGATCAGCGCTACAAGCTCACCGACTTCGGGCTCGGCTTCATGCGCCTCGCGATCGAAACCGACACGCCCATCGTGCCCGTAAGCGTTATCGGCGGCGAAGAGCAGTACGTCAACGTGAAGAACTTCGACACGCTCGCACGCCTCCTCCACATGCCGAGCTTTCCGCTCATTCCGCAGCTTCTGATTCCAGGAGGCGCATTGCCCTTGCCAACGAAGTACCGAATCACGTTCGGCGAGCCGATGTGCTTCGACGGCGACCACGACGACGACGACTCGGTCATCGACGAAAAGGTGCAGCTCGTCCGACAGACCATCCAGTCGATGGTGAACAACGGGCTCCGCGAGCGAAAGAGCGTTTTTTTCGGATGAGCGACGTCGGCGAATCCGAGGTTTTCTCCGTGCGTCGGGAGGCCGGTGCCGTCACGGGCAAGGGCACCGTCCTCGTCACGGGTGCGTGTGGCCGCTTGGGCAAGGGCGTCGTCCGCGCGTTCCACCGGGAGCGCCAAGTGATCGGCGTCGATCGACGGCCCTTTCCCGACCGTCCCAAAGACGTCGAGCACGCCCAAATCGACATACGACGAAAGAAGCTGAAGGACGTCTTTCGCTCGGGGCACGTCGAAGCCGTGGTGCACCTCGGCGTGATGCACGACCCGCGGGCGTCCGCGGCCGAGCACCACTCGTGGAACGTCGCCGGTTTCCAGAAGCTGCTCGAGTACGTGGCTCACTTCAAAGTGCCGAAGCTCGTCGTGCTCTCGAGCGCGAACGTCTATGGGCCGCAACCCGACAACGCCCAGTTTTTGCCAGAAGATGCGCCACTTCTTGGTGGTGCGCGATTCAGCGAGATCCGTGACCTCATCGAGGTCGACATGCTCGCCCAGGGCTTCTTCTGGAAGCACCCGACGACCGAGACGGTCATTCTGAGGCCGGTGCACATTCTCGGGCAGGTCCGGAATGCAGCCTCGAATTTTCTGCGTCTTCCGGCCATCCCGACGCTGATGGGCTTCGATCCGATGGTGCAGGTCATCCACGAGTCGGACGTCATCCGCGCCATCCGCAGCGCCTTGAAGCCTGCGCACCGCGGCATCTTCAACATTGCCGGGATGGAGCCCCTGCCGCTCTCTCGAATCATCCGAATGCTCGGGCGCCCAAGTATTCCGATCCCGTATTCCCTCGGAAAAATGGTCCTGAAGCGTCTTTTCGCGCTCCACCTGTCGAGCTTTCCTCCGCCCGAGCTCGATCACATTCGCTATGTGTGCATGGTCGACGACGGCCTTGCGCGAGCATCCCTCGGTTTTCAGCCGGAGATGAGCATCGAGCAGACGGTGCTTTCGGTGGACGCCGAGCGCTTCGGTTAGGCCCCCCGTGCTCTCGGCAAAGTGCTAGGCTTTCCGCTCATGCGGAGGCTCTTCGGTTTCATTGGTGCGGTCGCCGCACTTTTCCTTCTCTCTTGCAGCTCTGGCACGGGAGATCCGCCGTCGGTGAAGGAGCTCGGACCTCCGGTGGGCAACGGGAAGCGCATCCGTGAGGTCGCCGATCCCAACGCCCCCGGGCGGCCTGGGCCCGGGTCGGACGTGAGCGTTTCCGGAGTCACCGTCGTAGCCGTCGACACGTTCGACGAGACCAAGAACGGCCGCAGCCGCGGCACCATTTACGTTCAAGATCTGGGCTCGTCCGAGCCGTACTCGGGCATTGGCCTCTTCGCTCCGGCGTTCGTCCCCGGAGACCTTCGCGTGGCCGCAGGCGACGTGCTCGACTTGCGCGGCGAATACCAAGAGAACAAGAACATCGGCACCGCCGTGTTCCCCGACGGACAAGTGCTTCCGCAACTGTCCCGCCCCGTGGCTCAGTTTCGCTACGATTTCACGCCACCCGCGCCGGTCGAGATCGCGATTGGCGATCTCAACGACTACGCCAAAGGGCGTCGTTGGATTGGCATGCTCGTGACCGTAAAGAACGTCACGATGGACGGTCGATTGTCCGAAAACAATGGCCGCGTGACGGGCTTCCTGACGCCGAAGGGCTCCGCTCCGGACGACCGCAACCGAGTGACCGTCACGAACGAGCTTTACGATCTCAAGCCGACCGACGCCGCGTCGAACCAGGGCTTCGCGTCGATCACGGGCGTCGTGACGTACTTCTTCAATCTCCACATCGCGCCTCGTTCGGCTGCAGACGTGGTCAAGAAGTAAACGTCCGAAATCCTTGGTTTTTCGGAGCGCGCGTTCCATTCTTGGGGGGACACGGCGGAGGACGCTCGGAGCGTTCCTAGCCCTCGGTCTTTGGGGCTGTCAGGCTCCACAACCGGTCGTGCCGAGATCTGCGACGGCCGCGGTTGGGCCACGCGTGTGGCGTGAAACCGGGCGTCCCATCGTTGGGGTAGTTTCGCGCGCCTCCGCGCCCGCGCTGGCGGCCGTCGTGCAGGTTCGCGACGCCGAAGAGGCGTTGGCGCTCGAGGCCTGGCTTGGCGCGCGTCTTCGCAGGGGAGGCGTCGATGCAGGCTCTCTTCGATTGGACGCACGGAGCGATGCCCTTGTCGTGACGATCCAACCCGAGAAGCTGGCCGAGCTCCCGCGGGCCACGCGAACGCTGGCGATGGCCCTCTTGGATCGCGTGGATCCGAAGAAGGACGCCGAGGGGCTCGCGGAGGGGCAACATCGTTTGGCGGCGCTCGACGCGAAGCCCGCGACCGGCCCCGAAGCTCCGTGGGCTCACGCGGCCTGCCGGGGCGAGGCCGTGCGCCGCCCAGGCTCGAGCAAGGGGCCACTCTCGCTGGCGTCGACCTTGGAAGGCTTCGCGGACGCGCTCGAAGCCGCGCGGCGCAGAGCCACCACCCGAGACGCCGTCGCATTTGGTTTGGTGGCGTCGACCGAGGCCGAAGCCGCGACCCTGGCCGTTCTACGGGAGAGCGGACCTTGGCCGAGCGGCCTCCAAACCCCCGCGCCCCCCGAGCCCCCGCGCGAGCCCGCGCGCTCCGCGCCCGGTCCCGCGCGTGGGCTCGTATTGTCCCTCGAGACCACGAGCCCGCGCGCAGCTGCCGCTGCGCGCGAGCTCGCGGCCCCCACGAGCCCCCTCGCGCGGCTCGCCGCGCGAGAGGGCGGCACCCTCGCCCACGTGACCGCGACCGACCACGTCGA
>JAYUKI010000201.1:0-5323 GCA_043764595.1 Myxococcales bacterium
CAAAACGAGATCAGGAGACCATCGCGAGCGCGCTCGCCCGCGAGACTGCTTCATAGAAAATTAGCAAAGGAAGCGACAACAACTTTGACACTCACCGGGCGAGGGTGAGAATGACCCGCGCCGGATTGCTCAGTGGATACTCTTCGAACGAGCGCGAGACGACACCGATGTGATTCGGGAAAACCCGCGACAACCGACGGGCAAGGCGTTCGAGAAGCTTCATGGAAAGAGATACGCTCCGTTCGGGCCGACCTTCCGTCAAGACCTTCTCCGAGTCGGCATTCGTGGCGGACAACAGCAAATACAGGAGCCCTGACCAACCGGGACTTCGTGGTGAACACTTCGGGACGCTGCGCAAATGGCTCCGAGCGCGAGCTACGCGTCGCACAAAAGGTGGGGCAGGCCCACGGAGGGCCGAGCCGTCGAGCGCCACCGCGCCATCCGTCCAACCAGCGAGCAAGGCTGTTGTTGCGAGCCGTCAAGAACCGCTGGCCGGAGACGAGCATCCGCGAGACCCCGGATTTGCGAGCGCTCGTGGCGAACACCGAGGCTAGAAAAGACAAACAAATCACCCGTCGGTGACGGTCCAAGTCCGGCACGGTCGGACTGGTGTGGCGCCCAACCACGGCAGTGCGTCTACGGCACGGCGCAATGCTCGGCTCGGACGTTGTCGTACTTGATGCCGAACACTCCGGCAGGAGGGGCGGACACGGTGAAGTAAGGTCCAATCTGGATCCTCGCGTTCGTCACGTTCGCGACGGCATCGAGGACACCGGGAGGCGCATTTCCGACGGTCATTTTGATCCGCGTATTGGGCACGATCTCGAGCTCGACCCGGCTCATATCCTCCGCGCGGATACCATTGAAGCGACCGATGACCTCCAAAACCCCTCCACGGAGAGTCGTCGCGACGATGGCCCCTTTCGCCCAACGAATGCCCAAATTCTGGGGCCCTCCGTCGCCCGCGACGAGTCCAGTGAGCTGAGCAATCGAGAAGTCCAAGTCGACCCCGACGCCCACGATCGCGCCGACCTCGAACGAGAGGCGTGTGTGCGGAGCGGGCGCGAGCGCGCGACCGTAGACCAGGAAGTCTTGCGCCGCGGGCGTCACCGACACGACGAATTCCCCAACCAACATCCCCGCCCCGGGCTTCGCGTCGGCAAGATCGATCGTGAGCTTGAGGCTCGTGCCCACCATCGAGGGGTCCCAGGGCGGACTGTTGAGCGCACTAAGCGTCTCGAACGTGGTGCTCCATTCCGTCGTACAAGCCGCCGCGGCGTCGACTTCCGTGCCCGCATCCCGTGTCTCCGAAGTCGCGGAATCGCTCGGTCGAACCGACGTGTCGGGGACGGTGCCGGTGTCCGGTGCGGACGGCCCAGCGTCCGGAGGCTCCCCGCTCCCGAACGTGCTGCACCCCGCCGCGGTCATCGTCGCCAGCGAAAAACCCGCCGCCGCGCGCCGAGCCACGCCCAGGGAAAACTTCATGATCTCCAAAGCGTTTCTGGCGAACCGCTTCGCGTCAAGGGCAGCGTTCGATCGCTGCCCAAGTGTGCCGCTCGGCACGGCATTACGCGCCGATTCGAGCGAAGCGAGCTGCGGATCTCTTTTCGACCGTGCGGATCACTTCGAGGGCTCCGCCCTCCGCACGCTCGAACTTTGCCTCCCACTCGCCCCCGCGTCACACTCCGTCACTCCCGGACGACGATCGGCATACCCATGCGCAAATGGCTCTTGGCCGTCGTAGGCTCGTCCACTTTTCTCGCACTCGTCGGGTGCACCACGGCTCGGGCGCCCGATCCTATCCCCGCGAAAGACGCCTCGCCGAGTGTCCTCGCATTCGATGCAAGGACGGATGCGAACGCGATCGCACCGGCGGCCACCGCATCCAACGACGCTCCGAAACCGCCTCCCCAACGCGATCCGGACGGAAACGACGATGCCACGACTGGATCCGATACGACCACGGCCCTCTACGAGCGTGCCACGTTCACCGCGGTGGGCAAACCTCCGCTCGGGCTCTCTCGCATTTGTGACCTTCGAGCGTTCGGCGGAAAGCTCCATGCGGCGCACGCGAACCAGCCTCTCGGCACCGATGGTGCCACCATCACGACCTACCGTCCGGACGACGTCAAGACGCCCTTTTCGGTCGCGTTCGATTGGAATCGATTCGGGGAGCCCACGAAGGGCGGCGGCGGCGGACAAGGCTTCTTGCGAGTGCACGCCATCGACGGCCGTCTCTTCGTGCCCGATGCCGACCCACCGTACGGTGGACTTGGTGCGGTCGACCACGGCACCGAGGGGTACGTGTTCATTTCGGACCGGAATGGCGCATTTGCACGGGCTCGTTATCCCCACGCGGGCCTTCCTGGATTGCCCGATACCGAGGGACGGGCGGGTGCTTCCGTCTTGCCGCGCGCGTACCACGTGCTCGACGTCGTGAAGTTCCGTGGCCATCTTTATGCATCGACGGGCTCCGTTCCTCCCGACGCTCGCGCGTGGTCCGGACCTTCTCCCGGAGCCCTGCACGTGGCCAAACCGGATCTCTCCAGATTTACCTACGCACTCGGATTTCCCTCGCCCTATCCGGGAGGAGTATGGCGACTCACCTACTTGACCCGCTTCCGCGACAAGCTCTACGCGGGAATTCAGGACTACGACGGCAGGAGCCCTTTCGACTACGCGCAGTTCACCTTGCCCGAGGGCCACGACGTTCTCTCCGAAGCGGACGCCGTGGGGAAAAGAGTGACGGACCTCGGCGCTGCGTTCACGCTGCGCTGGTACACGGACCACGGCACTCTGTATTGGATTGCGGGCACCCATGACGGCGCCATTTCGCTTCGCAAAACCACGAATGGCGAGACATGGGACACCGTCGATCTGCCAAAAGGCGTGGGGCGTCCGAGCGATATCGTTCGGTTTCGTGGACACCTCGTCGTGCTCGCCGAACGCGGGCTCGTAGCGCTCGACGTGGGGCTTGCCCCACGAATCCTCGCCACGGTTTCGGACGCGACCAAGAAGAGCCCCTTCGGAATCGACGACATCCTCTGCGCCGCGCCACTGGCTGTCCTGGACGATGCGCTCTACGCAGGAGGTCAGCGCGGAGCCGTGCTTTATCGAGTGGACCCGGCCCCCGAATGAACGAATCGGTATCGGCGTTGGCGATCTCGGCTGGGCTCAGCGACCCAGGAGTCCCAAGAACGCGTTCAGTTGGGCCATTCGCCACTCGGGTCCCGCCGCGCACGCCACGGACAAGACGAACGAGACCACGGCCACGAGGCCGACGGAGAGTACGACTCTCACCACTCGTTTTCCCCGACTCTCTGTCGCCGAGGGCTGGTGCACTGGCCCATTGGCGGAAGCGATTGGCTGGCGCCACGCCCCTCCAGGGAAAAGCTCGCGCGGAGCAGCGTCGCGTGGCGCCGGAGTGGCTTGTTTGGCCAGATCGAACGCCTCGGGCTCCGCGTTGGGAGGCGGCCTTACCGTCGGGAGCTCGCCTCGTTCGAGCTCGCGCGCCACCTTCACCATGAATGCTTCGTCGTAGCGTGCCGTCGCATCGGGGTGCTCGGAGACGGCTCGATTTCCACTTGCTGGATCGCCAAGACCGAATTCGGTGTGTGGGCCATGCAAGCGGGTCACGGCCGTGTCGATTTCGTCCTCGCTCCTTGGCACGCGGCTTGTTCCATTGGGCACCATGCACGAAGGTCTGCAAATGGCGCGCCATGCCTCTCGTCGAGAGGGCCCTCGAAAGGAGCCTCGGAATGGCCCTCCAAAGCCCTTCTCTAGGAGGGCTTACATCGACGCCGGATCGGCGATTCTCGCACGAAGGAACGATTCGTTCAGGAAGCGTGTGCGAAACGGAACGAATCGAGCCGGCCGGAACGGTCAGAACAAGAACGTGTAGCTTGCATAGGCCCCGGTCGTGCTCACGCCGCCGCGAATGCGCTCTATCTCTCGAGCGGCGCGCCAGGTCTTCGGGGGGAAGAGGTAGGGCAAGAGCGCTCCCGCAAAGCCCGTGAACGCGGGGACGATGAAGTGAACCGCGCGCTCCGACACGGCCCATTCGCCGACGCGGCCGTAGGGAGCTCCCGTCTCGATGGCCACCATGATGGGACCGAGGGCCGCCGAGGCGAGGGCGAGCGTGAGCGCCGTGGGCCAGACGGAACGCGACGAACCTTCGGGAGGTGGGCCGTAGGCAAACCCGCGATCGCACTTCGGGAGCGCGAGGTAGCTGCCACCAATGAGCGCGCCGACACTGAGTCCCACGAGGCCCGCGCCGAACGTACGGCCGGCGGGATACGAGAGATCGCCGTCGGTACGGGCGCGCCACTGTTCGACGGTTTCGTTCTGGTCCTCGCGGCGCGTTCCGAGCTGACGAAATACGGCCGTATCGAGGGCAATCGTGCCCACGAGGCCCGCGCCAAGGCCCGTGAGGTAGACCCAGTCGGTGGTGCTCGCGCGCTCGCAAAGCTCGATTTCTCGCGACTGCCGGGGGCGCGAGTCGGACGCCGCATAGACATACGGCGGAGGCGGGGGAGGAGGCGGGAGAGAGTCCACCGAGGCGGGACCCTAGCCGAGTTTCGAACGGAAGCGCAGCTTCAGTTTCGTGTGGAGCTCGACGCGTGGGACGGACGTCGACCACGGACCTTGGGGCGCGCCAGGGGCATGGGCTCTTCCCCTGCGGCGAACGCCATTCGTACGGGTGTGGGGCGCAACACCGGGCACTTCGCGGCGAGCGCTTCGTAGGGCTCGCGGCCCACGCGACGCTCTTCGTTCACGAGCCTTCCCCAGATGCCGCCCTCGCGCTCTTCCGCGAGCGATGCCTCGCGCGGATCGAACCTGAGATCGGCCTCGAACGGACGTCCCTTTTCGGACTCGGCCCCGAGGATTTCCTCGCGAAGACCGCGCTCGGCGAGATCGCGGAACACGCTGGGACCACTGCGATCGTAGTAGAGAATCGTGTGGGCCGTGGAGACGGCGCCTGCCCATGGGTAGGTGCGAAGCGCCCAGCCGGACGAGAGCTCTTCGAGGGCGTCGTTCACGTCGGCGCGCTCGTCGTCGGTCTTCCAAGGAGTTTCGGGTGCATAGAAAATGCCGAGTCCGAGGTGATCGCCCTCGAGCTCCCACGTCTCGCGGATACCGAAATTCGCCGGGGTCTGCGCGACGAGCGAGCCGTGCGTGAGACCGAACTCGCCCACGATGTAGACGGCGAGCTTTTCCTCGCGTTCACCGAGAAAATCCAGGGTCGCGAGCGCTTCTTCGTGGGTCTCGGTCGGGAAGTCGGTGAAGCACATGGCCTCGGCTGCGATGCCCGCTTCGGAGAGCC
>JAYUKI010000202.1:0-5309 GCA_043764595.1 Myxococcales bacterium
GTGGCCACGCTCCCGCGCAACTCGGAGCGCACGGTAGCGCTCCGCAAGTTGCTCGAGTCGAAAGATGCTGCGGTTCGAGCTCTGGTGGCACGCCCGTGAGCTTCTGACGACTTAGGCCAGGGGCCAGCGGATCGATTGTGTCCGTAGGGCCGGGTTCGATACCCGGAGGTCATCCCGCTCCGGTGCCGCGCGCATCCCCCCCCACGCGTGGTGCCGGAGCCTTTTTTACCGCACGGAGGAACCAATGAACGCAACAACGAAGGCGGTAGCCCCTCGCCGCCGTGCCATACCTGGCATGGCGGCGTGGGCAGCAGCGGCACGGAAGTACGAGATCGGAAAGGGCATGACCGCCCGGCGAGTTCACTACCTCGACGCGTGGTGGTGGACCGACACGCATATCCTATTGAGGTCGACCGACGACCTTGACGGCATGCCCGTCCAGGAAATCTCTCCAAGCGCTCTTCGTTCTGAGGTGTGGGCTGCCCCACGCACGAGGCTCGTCGAGTGGGGTGCTCCGTTCCACTGCACGTTTAACGAGTTCGACGTGCGCAAGTCTCACGGCATCCACGTTCAGGACCGCTACGTGCGGCTCGTCGAGGAATCGTTTCCCGGTGCCACTTGGCACTCGACGAGCAACCCATTCCAATTTTTGACCGTGTCACACAACCGAATCCACGTGGCGCTGATTATGCCACTTATGCCAAGGGAATAGGAAAATGCACTGGCGAGCTATGACCGACCGGGAAACGATGGGCGCATGGGACCTCGTCGGCAAGGACGGGAAGCCCAAAGACTGGACTCTTGAGATCGTCAAGGTCCAAGCCGGCGTCGTGAAGAGCCGTGAAAAGCCGAAGGGCGAGCGACGACCTCACGTGTTTTTCCGCGGGGCGACGAAGCCGCTCGTGTGCAACGCCACGAACGCGGAGGCGATCTCCGCGATGGCGGGCTCGGAGGATACGGACCGATGGATCGGGCTCCGCATCACGATCTACCAGACGAGCGTCCGAGCGAAGGCAGGCCAGCAGGTCATGGGCATTCGCGTGCGCCCAATGAAGGCGACTGCGGCGGTCGAGGAAATGGGCGACGGGCGCCCGGTGGACGAGGCGATTCGGGCGGAGCAGGAAGCGGCAATGGCCGGAGAGGACGAACGATGATGGCAATGGCAATGACGAACGAGCCAATCGCGTGTAAGGAATGCGGCGGATCGGGACACGGTCCCGAGCAGTCCGTGGGTGCGGGCGATGTGGAGCAGGGCAAGTGCGACCGCTGCAACGGAGGTGGGCTCGAGCCGCCGCCGAAGGACGTGCTCGCCCTCGTCGTGACCGACCTCGAGCCCGAAAGCGCGCTCGCGCTCCGAGCGAGCTTCGACACCCTTTTTGCCCAAGCCGAGGAGTGGACGGCACGGGCTCGAGGGATTCGGGTCACGGCCCTCGACCAGAAGCGCGAGATGAAGCTCGCACGCGAGTCGAGGCTCGCCCTCCGCGACATCCGAGTGAAAGCGGAGCACACACGAAAGCGCCTCAAAGAGGACTCGACGCGTCGAGGCAAAGCCATCGACGGAATGGCCAATATCATCAAGGCGCTTATCGAGCCGATCGAGATCCACCTGCTCGAACAGGAAACGTTCGCCGAACGCCACGAGGCGGCACGCAAGGACGCGCTCCGGAGCGCACGCGAAGAGGCACTCCGAGCCCTCGGCACGGACCCCCGAGCCTACGCCAATCTCGGGGAGACCTCCGAGGAGACGTGGGCCGTCACGCTCGACACGGCGAAGGCTGCGCACGAGCAACGAATCCAGGCCGCGAAGGACGCCGAAGCGGTGCGCGTCGAGGCGGAGCGCATCGCCGCCCAGAAGAAAGAAGAGGCTCGTGTCGCGAAGGCGAAGGCCGAGGCAGAGCGCGTCGAGCGGGAGAAGGCGCAGGCCGAAGAGAACGCCAAGCTGAAGGCCGAGCGCGAGCTCCTCGAGCGTGTCCGGGCAGAGGAGCGGGCCGTCGCGGAAGAGGCAGCTCGGAAGAACGCGGCGAAGGCGAAAGCCGAGCGCGAGGCCGCCGAGGAGGAGGCGCGAAAAGCCCGTGCCGAAAAGGACCTCGCCGAGCGCGAGCTCGAGGCGGAGCGGGCGAAGGTCGCTGCCGCCGCACGCGCCGAGGAAGAGCGCGCGACCGCCGAGCGCGCCGCTGCTCGAGCTGCGGAGCTCGCGCCCGATCGGGAGAAGCTGGCGGCGTTCGCGGCGCTGCTCCGTGGTCTGCCCATCCCGGAGCTCACGTCGCCGGCGGGACTCGAGGCACGCGCAAAGGTCGCTGAGCAAATCGCCAAAATGGCCAATTGGGTCGAGAAGACGGGGGCCTCGCTATGAGCTTCGACGAAGACCTTCCGTTCGGCTCCGACGACGACGCCAGCCCGACGAGCTCGAGCTCCGCGTCGACCCACCGCACGTGCAACGAGGACGGCACGCACAGCTTCAGCCACCTGAAGCGCCTGAACCTTTCCGGCCGGCAGTACCTCCACGCGGTCAATGCCGAGAACGACCCGACGCCGTCGATGCTCCTCGGCACCGCCGTGCATCGCCTCGTGCTCGGTGGACGCCCGGGGCATAGGGTCATCCGCTTCGACGGCAAAGCCCGAAAGGGTAGGACGTGGGAGGCATTCCGAGACGCGAACGCGGACGCCGAGATCCTCACCGCACCCGAGTGGCGGCACGCCGAGCAAATCGCCGAAGCGGTGATCGCCGACCCGCTTGCTCGAGCACGGCTCGACGGCGCGAGTCTCGAGGTGCCTCTGGCGTGGGAGGAAGACGGCATCAAATACTCCACTTCGGGCGTCGACATCTTGGGGAACAGCGCACTCGGAGACCTCAAGACGGCGTCGACGACGAACCCCGAAGAGCTGCAGCGCCAGGCATTCAAGATGCTTTATCACTGCCAACTTGCCTTCTACCGGAGGGGAGCGCGGGCCAATGGGATTGACGTCTCACGTGGGCTCTTCCTCCTCTGCGTCGAGACCAAAGCCCCTTTCGAGGTCGTCGATCTGGAGCTGACCGAGGGGCTCGTGGACCTCGCCGATCGCACCGTGTCGCTCTGGCTAGAGAAGCTCAAGAACTACCGTAAATCGAACCAATGGCCCGGCTACGCGCAGAGCCCCATCGCGTGGGATGTCCCAGCGTGGATGCGCGCGGATGACGAGGACCCATGAGCAAAGCGCTCGAAGACAACCTCTCGGAGTGGGAGCGCGAGCTCGAACGTCTCGCCAGAGCGGCCGGGTACGCCGAAGCCATAGCGGATGTGGACGCTTGGCTCCGAGCGGCGAACCGTGCCTTGCTGGAACTGCGCGCGCCACTGGCCGCGAAGGTCCCAATCTCCAACATCTACAAGCTCATCCTCGACCGGCTCTCGAAGGGTGAGCACGTCGGCGCGACGAAGTGGGGAGCCAACGTATGAAGATCGCCATCCGAGCCGGAGTGACATTCAACGCCACACTGGAGCTCACGGAACCGTCAGCTCGTGCGCTCTTGAAGCTCACCGAATTCAGGGCCGAAGACTCACGACTCGCCTTGATTAAAGGTATGACGGGCGAATTCGGAAAAGTCATAACTCCGAGTGAATGGCAGCAATTTATCGAAGAGATTCGAGACGGGCTAAGTAGCCCGATCCGATCCGTCGACGAGGCTCGAGAGACGCTGCGTGGGAACGGGAGTGACTCCGTGCGAATACGCGCCATAGCATATGAGCTTGGGGTCAACATGGCCCAAGTCCCCGCTGCCGTGGCAGAGCTGCGTCGCAGTGTCGAGGGGCTCCACTGCGACATTCCGGAGGGTCTACCTCTGCGCCGGAAGGCGAAGCGGAAGGCCCGAACCGAGGGGTCACAATGACCACGGACCCCAGGAACCGAGCGCAGAAGATGCACTTTGCCGGTCACGTGCGCATCGTGACTCGCAATCACTCGATTACGATCAACCACCCCACGAGAGGTGGATTCCCCGTCTGCGGCACGACGTCCCCCAACATGTCTTGGGTGGTGCGCCGCGACGATGCGGAACACCCGATCACGTGCAAGCGCTGCCTGCACCTGATTTCTGAGCACGACCGAACGGCGCGAGACAAAGCCTTGCTCGAAGAGATGAAGTCTACGGCGCGGGAGGTCGGGAATGCCGATCCGGCCTGAGATGCGCCACCTCTACCCGAAGCCCTCAGACTGGAAGGTGCTTCGCGCGGCCGTGCTCAAGCGCGCCGACAACCGATGCGAATGCCGCGGCGAGTGCGGCGCTCGACACGCCCATGCCCAGTATGCGGGCGCACCCGCCCAGTGCGGCATCCGGAACACCATCCTCGCCGCGCGCTACGTCGCTGATGGCGAGGAGCGGTGGCACGAGCACAGGCACACCAGTGAATGCATCGGCGAGCCCTTTTGCTCCGACGCTGAAGCTCCGCCTGGAACGAAGGTCGTTCTCGTAGTCCTCACGATCGCGCACCGCGACCACAAGCCGCAGAACAACGGGCTCGAGAACCTCGCGGCGTTCTGCCAGCGATGTCACCTTCGCTACGACCGTGACGAGCACGCTCGTACGCGAGCGTTGAAGGCTGGCCAGAAGGGTCTCTTCCCGTGAGCGCGCGCTTCCTCACGCCGGCGGACATTGCGACCGAGCTCGAGGTCTCGCTCGCGACCGTCTACCGCAAGCTCCACGAGATGCGACCGGTCCGGATAGGAAGCGCGTGGCGCGTCGCTCGCGTGGACCTCGAAAACTGGATACGACGGAACAGGGAGGAGCGGCCGTGGCACGACTTAAGCGACGAGGAAAGGTCTGGTACGCCTGGGTGCCCCGCGCCGGCGGAGGGACCGAGCTTCGCTCCACGCTCTGCACCGACAAGCGCGCCGCGGAGAAGGTCGCAGCTCGCCTCGAGCGCCGAGCCGTCGATCCCCAGGGTGAAGCGCAGGCCGAAGCGACCGTCCGCGACGCGCTAGGTCTGTTGCTGCGCAACCGCACCTCCGAGGCCGACGCCGGCGAGCTCTCGCACGAGACCGTGGAGTTCTACCGGCGCAAGTCGGGCATGCTGCTGGCCGTGCTGGCGGCCGTGCTCGAGCGCCAGGAGAGTGCCCCCGTCTACCTGCGCGAGGTCACGGCCGCACTCGTCGACGACTACGTCCACGAGCGCCGCAAGGACGGCGTTTCCGAGGCCACCATCGCGCACGAGCTGACCACGTGGCGCGCCGCTCTGCGAATCGCTCGCCGGCGGGGGCTTTGGACCGGGGACGTCGACGCGACGTTCCCACGAGGCACCCTGAGCCGCGGGAACCCACGCGAGCGTTGGCTGACC
>JAYUKI010000203.1:0-5307 GCA_043764595.1 Myxococcales bacterium
AAAGAACGTCATCGAGCTCACCGACGAAAACTTCGACACCGAGGTGACGAGCTCCCCGATCCCCGTGCTCGTCGACTTCACGGCGACGTGGTGTGGTCCGTGCAAGATGCTCGCCCCAATCGTCGAGAAGATCGCCGACGAGAACGTCGGCAAGTACAAGGTCGCGAAGCTCGACATCGACGACGCCCCCAAGGTCACGCAGCGCTTCGGCGTTCGCAGCGTGCCGACCATCCTCGTCTTCAAAGGGGGCGAGAAGAAGGGCCAGCACGTCGGCGTCACGAACAAAGAAGCCCTGATCAAGCTGCTCGAGGGCTGATCGGTCCTTCGGGCTTCGGTCCGCAAGAGACCGAAATTGCTCGAATTTCGTTTTGGTAACGGCCCGCGCACCTCCAACCGAGGGCGCGGGTCGTCCTTTTTCGTTTGCGGCGACCTGCCGCGGCTATTCTCCGGAATCCATGTCCTCGCCGGACGCCAAACAGCTCGCGGGTTTGCGCGACTCGCTCCCTGGGCAAGTGCTCGTGGGAACGGGACGTGTGACCTATCACTTGCGCGAGTGCGTCGGTGAAGGGGGTCAAGGCTGGGCGTTTCGCGCGAACTGGAACGACGCGAAGGGCGTGGTCGTGCTCGTGAAGGTGCTTCGGCCCGACACCGTGAGCCTCGATGCCCTGCGAAGGTTCCAGCAAGAAGCCGACGTGCTTCGCATGCTGTCGATGGTTCCGAATCCGAACATCGTACGGTTTTACGACCACGCGGTGACGCAGATCTCGCTTGGCGGACCCATCCTCGCGCTGCCGTTCACCGTGCTCGAGTTCGTGAATGGCCCGTCGCTCGAGCAAGTGTTGAAGGCGAGCGGCGCGCTTCCCGTGCAGCGCGTTCGTCGCATATTGCGTCACGTGGCCCAAGGCCTCGAGACCGTGCACCAGCAGAAAGTCGTGCACCGCGATCTCAAACCGTCGAACATTTTGCTCGCCACCGACGGCGGCGCCGAGCTCGCGAAGGTGACCGACTTCGGCCTCGTGAAGCTGGCCGAGCTGAACCTCGTGCGCACGGCTGCCCTCGCCGGAGCCTCACTCGGCTACGCACCGCCCGAGCAATACGAGCGCGGAAATAAGCGTGTTTCTGCGCGCACCGACGTCTTTTCGCTCGCGGCCGTGGCCTACGAAATGCTGAGTGGAAAGCCGGCCTTCCCGTTCAACGAAGGGGAAAACCCGCTCGTCATCGTGACCCGCATTCTGAACGGAGTGCGTCCCCAGCTCGCGAAGGTGCAGCGCATCCTTCCGCGGGAGCTCTCCCGCCGCCCGGACAAGCTCGAAGCCATCGACAACGTCATCGCGCGAGCGCTCTCGGCCGACCCGGCGCATCGACACGACAGCGTTCGCGCGTTCGTCGCAGACCTCGACGCGGCGCTCGCACTCATCGAAGACGCCGAGAATGCTCCGCGGAGCCTCGTCTCGCCGTTCGAGGCCACGGCGCCCACGGACCCGTCCTTCGTGCCGCCTTCGTTCGACCCACCGCGCACTGCGCCCACGCTTCCTGCCACCACGCCTCCTGGCGTCGCTGCTCCGAGGTCCGATCGGCCAAAGACTCTTCCCTACGGTCGGCCCCATCGGTTTCCCGAAGCCGTGGCGTCCCAGCCGGCGTCGTGGAGGTTCACGGCCGTGGCCACGCCGCCACGCGCGATCGGGCTCCGGGCTTCGAGCATTTCCAGCACCGGCGAAGTTGCGGGCATCGGTCCCGCTGGGCTTCTCGTATGGGAGCGGGGCAACTGGCAACCGGTCGCCCTCCCTCGTGATGTCGATCCACGCACCCTTCGCGGAGTGCTCTGGATCGACGGCAAAGAGCTCCTGATCTACGGCGAGGGCTCACTCGTGGCGCGTGTTTCGGCGCGCGGGCAGGTGGACGTGATCACCGGGTCCTTGGCCACGGCCGCCTCGGGCCTTCTCGGCGATGTCACGTTCGTCGGGGCGACACGTTTTCCGGAAGGCGATCTGTGGCTCGTCGGCGAGCAGCCTTACCGCGGCAACCTGACGCGGAGCATGCAGACCGGCACGACGGCCGGCGTGGCCGTACGAATCACGGGTGGACGCGTGGAAGGCATCTCCGAGTGCCCCTCTGCGTCGCGCCTCAGCGCCGTCGCGAAGGTTGGAAGTGACGCGCTCGCGTGCGGCGATCGCGGCACTTTGGTCCGTTGCGATCCCGACAGCACCGAGCTTCTGGGAAACCTTTGCTACGGGCATCTCCACGCGATCGCGGCGCTTCCGGATGGAACGGCCGTCACCGTCGGGGCGGGAGGCCATGCCCTCCACATCACCGAGCGCCGTGAAGGCGTGCTCGAAGCCGTGCAAACCACGCGCGATTTGCTCTCCCTCGCCGTCGCACCGGACGGTTCCGCGTGGGCCGGAGCGGCCACGGCGCGGCTCCTGCGACGCTCGAATGGGAGCTGGGTGCGCATGTCCGGCGACTTGCCGACGCAGGGAAACGTGCTCGCCGTCTTGGCCCACGAGGCCACCGTGCGTGCGGTCCTCGACGATGGCGTGCTTGTGGAAGGGCGCATCGTCGCGTGAAGTTGCCCCCTCCGCCGAGCCGCATGGTCCGGATGCTTTTCTGGGCCACGGTGGCGGCGCACAGCGGCCCTTTCTTCGCGGCGCTCCATTTCCTGCGCGCGAGAGACGTGGGGCTCGGAGCCGCCCTTGGCTTGGCCTTTTTGGCCTCTTTGTTCGGCGTGTTGGGGTTCGTGGCGCGCGTATGGAATGGCCTCGAGGATCGCAAGGGCGAAGAGCTCCTGGTTCGCCTTTTCTACGTTCCATACTTCGTCCATTGGTGCGCGTGCGTGTTCGCGTTCGTGCCGAATGCCATTTACCTCGTAGTGCGACCGATCGTCGGACTGTCCACGGGGGCGCCGCTCTTGCCGCTCGGTTACTTCTTCGGCACGTACGTGACGGGGCTCTTGGTGGCAGGCTATGGCATTTTGCTGCGCCGCCGCCTCGTGCAGACCCTCCGCGTCGACGTTCGCGTGAAAGACCTGCCCAAGGCCTTCGACGGCTACACCATTGCCCACCTCTCGGACCTCCACATCGGAGCGTTCACGCCCGAGTCGTGGGGCCTCGCGTGGGCGAGCCTCGCGAACTCGCTTTCTGCGGATGCGGCCGTGGTGACGGGCGACATGGTGACGAGCGGAACGGCGTTTCACGTCGACATCGCGAACGTCGTGGGCGCGCTCCGCGCAAAAGACGGAGTGTTCGTATCCATGGGAAACCATGACTATTTCGGCGAAGGCGAGCCGCTCATCGGATACCTCCGCGAGCGAAACGTCCGCGTCCTCCGCAACGAAGGGCTCCACCTCGAACGTGCCGGCGAACGAGTGTATCTTGCAGCCATAGACGACACTTGGACCGGCCGAGCCGACATGGCCGCCGCCCTCGCCGAGCGTCCAACCAACATGCCCTGCATCCTCTTGGCGCACGATCCCGAAGTGTTCCCGAAGGCCGTAGAAAAAGGCGTAGACCTCATGCTCTCCGGGCACACCCACGGAGGCCAAATCGCCGTACCCTTCCTAGGAAAGCACCTCTCCCTAGCCACATTGGCGCACCACTTCAACGTGGGCACCTACCGCGAAAACGACGCAACCCTCTACGTAAGCCCAGGCCTAGGCACCACGGGCCCCCCCATCCGCCTAGGCTCCGCCCCGGCCATAACGCTCCTAACCCTCCGCCCCAAATAACCATCGAAACCCAAGTCCAAGACCTGCTTGCAGGGTACGCGGATGCAGCTGGATCTCGGAAGCCCCCATGGAGCGGCAGAGATGCCATTTGGATGGGCGGCAATGCCGAGAGCGGATATTCGGCGCGCACCTCCATTGCGCAAAATGGCTTTCCCAACGGCAGCATGCGGCGCCCGAGGCACGTCACGAACGTCCCCTCGCGACGACGCCATGGGACCGAGCCCGGCCTCAGGGCGGCACGAGGACGTCGGAAAGCTTCGCGAACGTGCGCCCTTCGGCCCGCATGGCAGAGACGAGGGCTCGTAGGCCTTTGGGGTCCTTCCCAAACCCATACGGCCCGCCGAGGTGCGCGAGCACCACCATCACGTCGATCGAGGGATTTTTCCGAACGAACGACACCACGAGCTGGGTTTCCTTTTCGGCGGACATGCAGCTGGGATCCGCCGGAACCGTTCGGCAATCGGGCGCACCAAGAGCATCGCGCGTGTCGACGTTCCAGCCAACGTGCGTCGTATAGCCGGCGAGCGCTGCCGCTTCGAGCGCGCGGTCGTCGTACTCGCCGTACGGAGCTCGCCAAAACGCCTTCATCGCCGCGTTGGGCGGCGGCACGCTTCCGACGAAGGCGCGGACGACTTCGGCATCCCATTGGAGCCGAAGCTCCGAAAGCTCTCGACCCCAGACGATGGCGGGGCTCGCATGGGGGTGGGTCTGCGTGTGATTGCCGACCTCGTGGCCGTCCTCGACGATGCGACGCACCATGTTCAGAGTCGCTTCGTTCGGAGCACGTGGACGTGAGGGCGCCGTGACGAACGGACCCGAGACGAAAAACGTGGATTTTACACCCAGCTCGCGAAGGGCATCGAGAACGGCCATTCCGGCTTCTTCGGGCACCCACGCGCAGTCGAACGTGAGCGCTATCTCGGACGCCGCCCCGCGCTTCGTGAAGTACGGAAACTTCGAGGGCTCGACCTTCGTGGTGTGTGCGAAGTGGTCGTGCGTATCCACGAAACGAACGTCACCCGCATCGGAGCGCGCCGTGCCCGATGCTGCAGGGAGCGCGGCCGTCACCGGCTCCCGAACGAGCTCCGCAACGGGCAGCTCGGGCGCGGCCGTGTGCTCTCCACATCCACCAAACGAGGCCAAGACGAGGAGAAGGGCGAGCGGAGCGATGTTCGCGTTCATGCCTCTCTCTGCGATAGCTCGGCATGCGCTCATGGTCGTAGCGAACGCCTCGCCCAAAGCCACGATTCCTCGAGCCCCGAGAAAGCAAAAAGCGAGGTCCACAGGACGCTCGAGCCTTCGCTTCTTGGGCGCCCTTGGGGCTCGGACACGATCACTCGGCCGAGGCGAGGCCGGGCATCCGCCTAGGCCATAACCCGCTCCTCCAAATAGCCCACTCTCCAAGTAACCAACTCACCCAAGCAACCAACTCACCCAAGTAACCAACTCACCCAAGTAACCAACTCACCCAAGTAACCAACTCACCCAAGCAACCAACTCACCCAAGTAACAAACGGGTGTGAAGGCCGGCGATCCCGGCCGAGACCAAGCCCTGGCAAGGAGGGACGCGCGGAACGGACTCCTGT
>JAYUKI010000204.1:0-19860 GCA_043764595.1 Myxococcales bacterium
GCGGCGACGACGAATACTGCTGTATTTTGAGGAGCGGCAACGCCGCATCCGGCGTGCGGGACCGGCGAGATGGGCAAGTTATTTTTGAGCGGGTCCTAAGGAACGAGATCGGTCACGTCGAACGCGCCTCGCGTGGTGACCGTCCGCCTCACGAGCTGCGAAGCCACCGGATCGTCTGGCGCATAGGGCCGTAGCTCGTCGAGCGCTTTCGACAAATTCTCCCTCTCGCCCGCTGCGCCCATGGCAATCGCTCGTGAGCGAAGGAGGTGCGCCACGAGGCTTTGAAGGCCAGCGTCCCGTCCGGGTCCAGCAACCTCCTGGGCGAGGAACGCGCGCTTTTTCGAGGCTTTTTCCATAGCGATGCGGCGATCGCTCTGCCCTTGTGGCTCGGGCTCGAAGCGCGAAAAGAGGCCATCCGGAATCATGTGCTTCGCGAGCCCAGGCTTCCATTTGGGCTCGAACATGAGAAGGAGCGGCCGAGCCGCGGCCAGCGAAGACAGCGACCACTCTTCGGGAGCGATGCCCAGCGCCAAGTCGCGGTAGAGGCCGGCAAGTTTCGGCTCACGGTCGACCGCATCGCGGGCGAGTGGGTTCTTGAGGTCGAACGTCGGAAAGAACTCGAGATCTTCGCGGGAAATGCCAGAAGCGCGGGTCGATTGGAGGCGGAGCAGGATCCGTTCGGAGGGCACGAGCACGATAGCTGCGGGCGGCGCGCCCCCGAGGGCATTCAACGCGAAGGCATACGGCGCGTTCTTCGAAACGGCGCTCCTTCGCGCGAACGAATCGTCGGCGGCGCGGACGGGCAGTGTCCACTCGAGCACGACGAGAAGCGCGGCGCTGGCCGGAGCGAACGGCACTTGAATCGTGCGGACGCGAAGGACGAGCTCGTAGAGCCCGGAGGCCGCGAGCGCCCCGATCGCCGCCAGCGAGGCGAGCATCGGCGCACCAAAACGGATGGGGCCGTGCGCCAGGTCGAGCGCGTACGTGAGGGGAAATCCAAGCGTCAGCGTCACGAGCACGGCGGCGCGCGCGCGCGACTCTTTTCGCATCACCGTGAGCCCCGTGCCGAGGGCCGCCGCTGCCAGGAACACCCACCCGATCTCGTCTCGCGCGAAGAGCTTCCACGCAGGGCCGGGTCCGTGGCCTTCGCCCGAAAGGTTCTGCCACGTGGCATTGCGTGCAACGAGCGCCAACGAGCCCGCCTTGCCGACGAATGCGAGTCCGAAAGGAACGAGCCCGAGCGCGAAGGCTGCTGCCATTCGAAAAGTGCGCCCGCGTGTTGGAGCCACGGGCATTTTGCCCGCGAAAAGGAGCGGTACCAACACCGAAGCAAGAGCCATCGCTCCCACGATCGGCTCCCACCCGAAGGCTGCTCCGACCACGAACGCAACGCGTGCAGAGCGCACGTTTTTCTCGAGGCCGAGCGTCGCGGCGAGGAGCACCAAAGCCGCACCGGTGACCGTTCCACCAACGGCCGAGCCTTCGAGCTGCCACGGGGGCGAGCACATCGCCGTCACGACACCGAGCGTGGTGACGGCGTACGAAAGTCTGGATGTGGCCCTGCCTTCGCGCGCGAAAAGCGGTTCGGCGAGGAGGTACGTGAGGAGGCCCGCGAGCCCGGTGATCACCGCGCACGCGAGGCTCGCACGGAACGCTCGTGTGCCGAGGGGGAGCATCATGAAGGGTGCCGCGAGCCACGTGTCGAGCGCGCGAAATGCTCCGGTGAACGAGAGCCCGAGCACGCGCAGCGTGGCTTCGTCATGCGCCGAGTCGGGCAGGGACCGTGCCCCGAAGATGGCCACCGCGAATGGCGCGACGAAGCTCGTCCACGCGAACACAAGGCGTGTTCGTGGATGCTCCGGGGTCTCGGTCGTCGCGATTCGAGCCACGGCCCCGCGTATCAGAGGCGCCCGCATTCGGGAAAATTCCGTGTCTAGTTCGGGCGCAGCCCCTCGAGCCTCTCGCTCTTGAAGACGACTGCGCTGGAAGGGAGCCGAGTCTTCGGGGCCGGGCCTTGGCCGAGTCTGGGAGGTCCGAAGAGGTTCGCGCTGGCGTCTTCGGGGCGGGGCCTTGGCCGCGTCCTCTCGCTCTTAAGACGTCCGCTGGAAGGGCGACAAGTCTTCGGGCCGGGCCTTGGCCGAGTCTGCGAGGTCGAGACCCCCGCAGACTTCGTAGCGAAGCGGAGAAGTCGAGGACTCTCAGGCCCGCATCTCGCAGGAGCTCGAGGGGCTGCGCCCCTCGAACCAGACCATCCTCCCGCCGGCCGTGTCTTCCGCTCTCGAAGGGAACCAAGTCGCGCGCCCTCCGAAGCCGTACGCCCATTGCGCCTGGAAAACCCGCAGAACCGCACGAATCCTCCAAAGCAAGCGATGGTGGTACGCTCGATTCATGTCTCGTCGCACGTCCCGTGTCGGCCGCCGTTTGCTCCGCTCGGGTCCCGCCGTCTCCCTCTTCGGGCTCGCGTCCCTCGCGTCCCTCGCCTCGTGCTCGGGCACGACGTCGAACGCGAGCGTCGTGGATCTCTCGCACCTGCGCGGAGCGGGCATCGGGGCCTTCGAAGACCCCACGGTGCGGGGAGCTCGTCTCGTGCCGGAGCGTGTCGATCCGAGCGTGCTGAGCGGCACCGAGCCTGACGGCACCAAACGCGGCATCCTCGCCGGGTACCGTGTGCTCGCCATGCCCGACGGCGCGATTCTCGTGTCCGACGATCGCCTCGCGCAAACTCCGCAGTCCGCGCTCGCGGTCCCTGCGCGCCTTGGCGGGGGATACCTCCACGTGCTCGGGAGCACGCTGCTTCGCTCGGAGACATGGCTCTCCGAAGTAAAGCCCGTGTACGTGTCGCAGACGCCCATCCAGCGGGTTTTCGTGGGTCTCGACCGCGTGTACGTGCGAACGCAGCAAGGTCACGCGGCCCTCGACGCGCGGACGGGTACGCCAAAACAGCTCGGACCTTTCCCCCCAGGACCGCAGCTCGTCGCGTATGGCGCACGCGACGGTTGGCGCGCGGCAGCCATCGCGGATCTCGTCGGCCTCGTGACCACGGAAGACGCCGGCGCCACCTGGCGCAAGCTCGATCTCGGCATCGACGCGCGCACGGTGACGGTGTCGGACGCGGGCCGCCTCGTCGTGAGTGGCACGGACGCCGCTCGATCGCCCGTTTCGTTCGAGGTGCGCGAGGGAGGACAGGCCGTAAGGCTCGGTGGAGCCGGCAAGCCCTCGAGCGCGAGACCCTCGAGTACGAAGCCCTCGAGCACGAACAAGGATGCTCCTTCGGATCCCGAATCCGACGCGCCCAGCAAGCCGCCCGAAGTGCGTGCCTTCGGACCGCGACCGCTCACGGCCGCCATCGAAGACGGCTGGCCCCTGACCGATGGAATCGCCATCGTCGCCCGGGACGGCGCGCTCGCCCGCATTCGCCTCGAAGACGGCGCGCTCCTCGAAGCGGTGCCACGCGCATTCCCGTTGTCGCCCGCGCGTTGCCACGGCGTTTCGCTTCATCGCCCGAACGCCAAAGGGGCATTCGGTTTCGTGTGTGGCGAGCCCCGCGGACGGACCGACATCTACGCATACGATCCCATGGCCGGTCGACTGGCGCTCCTGCGGAGATTCGACAAACCGCGTGTCGTCTTGTCTTCCGGCCAAGGAGCTCTTGCGGTGCGCGGAGGCTGCGCCCCCGAGGACGTCACCGAAGCGCCGAATCAACGAACGTATTGCGTGCTCGACTACGACAATCGGTTCCGCGAGGTGCGCGTCAAAGGAGACGTCGGAAACGAGCGCCTCACCGTGCTCGCCGACCGACGCATCGCCATTCTCTCGCCCCCCGTAGGCGAGGTCACTACGGCGCGCCTCACTTTGCTCGGGACCAAAGGCGCGGCGACCACCGTTCCGCTCACATTTCCACGGGTCACGGCGGACGTCGCGCGGGTGCTGCGATACGGCGTTTGGCTCGAGGGTGTCGAAGAGCGGCGCCCCGGAGTGCTGGGCGCATGGATCGATGGTGGAGGCTCGGTGCTCGGGCTCGAGATCGCAGCGGACGGAACGGTTACGGTCGGTCAGCACGTGCGCGACGCGGGCTACCCCACGGTCTCGGGCCGCTATGGCTTCGGCATGACCAACGCCCGACGGCTCTACGAAACCGTGGACGGCGGAATGACGTGGCAATCGCAGGAAGCGCCAGAGCCCCTCGTTTCCCTCACCAAGGTGACGTCGCGCGCGGTCGGTCCGGTCGGTGCGCTGGGCGCAGGCTGGTTACGTGTCGGTTGGGGCGAGCGTGAAAAGAAGGGCCACGAGACCGCTCCGCGACCGCCGGAGCCGGTTCGGCCTCCTTCGCATTCCGCGCCTCAGCTCGCCGTCGTGTGCGAGCCCATGGCCCACGCGCCAAAAGTGCCGCCTCCGGAGCGCGAGCCCACTCCGAAGGCGCCACCGAAGGCCACGGCCGGCCAGCCGATGCTCAAGCCTCACCCGTCTCCGATGGGCGGCATGATTGGCATGATGAGCCCTTACGGCGCGAACCGCTTTCCAAACGAGCTCTCGGCGTTTTATGCGTCGGCAGCGCCCAAGCTCCGCGAAGGCGAGCACCCGATGCTCAACGTCGATGCCTACGACGCCTTCGACCGCGCGGTCCGAGGCGCACCGCTGGCCAAGATCCTCGCCTGGGGACCCAAAGGTCCCGATCCGGATCCCCAAAGCCGATTCATGATTCGTTGGCTATCGCCCTACGACGGTTATGGCGAGGTTCGCTCCACGGCTCCGAGTGCCATGCCCAGCACAATTTTGGATGGCATGCGCGCGGGTGTAGGCGGCATGTATGGCTCGTATTACCCGGGGGTGTACACCTCGTCTTGGATGGTAGGCATCGGCGACGACGGCGCCCACTCGCTCGTGGGCGCCCGACTGTCCGGCAAGCCTGGAATCACGCTGTGGGAGCTCGAAGCCGAGCGTGGTCCGCTCCCGGTACGACGCACCGACGGCGAAGACTTCCAGGAGATCGAGTCGGCCGTCCGGGTCCAAGGCAAGTGGGTCGTCTCGACGTCCGAAGGGGCCACTCCCCTCGACCGCGCGAATGGCCCGAGCACCTTGCTTTTCGCCATCGACGGCGGCACCGCGCGCCTCCTCGCGCGCATCCCGAGGCCCGCGCCACTCGAGGGCGGACGCCCCGCGGGCAAGCTCGCGCGTCGAAGCGACGGCCGATCCGTGGGCTACGTCGTCGACGCCTCCGGCTCGGGCTCGCGAGGTCAGGCCGAGCGCTGGGTCCTCCCAGTCGACCTGGAGACGGGAGCACTCGGCGATCCGCTGTCGCTCGGAGCACCGGACTACTTCGATCGTCCCCTCGGAATCTGCGCCGGAGACGAGCCCGGCTTCGTCGTCGATCTTCCGTTTTCGCCGAACGTTCTACGCATGCGAGGATCGAAAGGCACGCTCACCTTCTCGAGCACGCTCGCCCGCATGCGCCTCTCGTCGACCCAGGCGTGCGTCGAAGCCGCTGCGGGCTCCCTCTCGGTGGGAGCGGACGACAAGGTGCTCACCACGGCCAAGCCGCCGTCGCAAAGGCCATCGCTCCGCGTGACGGCGTTCGCTGCGGGCATGAGGTACCCACTTTCGTGCACATCGTCCCCCTGACGAATTGACGCCGCGCAGCGCAAAACTCCAATAGAAATCCGGGGTTCCGTCCGTGCACGCAGGCCCGGTCGGGGTATGATGCGACCGTGAAATTCTCGCCTTCGTTCTCGCCTTTTCCGGCTCGTGTTTCGCTTGGTCTTTTGGTCGCGGTCTCGGCCGCGTGTGGACAGGCCTCACCCAGCTCCACCCTGATTCCGTCGACGGACACCCTCCCGAAAGGCGAGATCTGCGAAGCGGACAACTCCGCTCCGCTCCGCATTCGTTTCGATCCACCGAGGGTCGTCGTCGCCCCAGGTCAGTCTCGACCGGTACGGCTCTTCGTCGATCCGGACCTTTGCTCGCCGCTCAAAGCGACCTTCACCACGAAGACCGACGGGGTGCGCACCTCGACCGAGGCCACGGTCGACCTCCGCCACCCCACGGCGCTGCTCCAGGTCGAAGGCCGAACGGCCGGTATGTCGTCGATCGTGGCGCGGGTCGTGAAGCCGAGCGCAACCGATCCGAAGCAGGAAGAGGTCGTCGAGCTCGAGCTCCCCGTCGACGTTCGTGAGCCAAAAGTCCCGACGTGCAACCCGGGCGAAGGCCGAGGGCAAGCCACACTGAACGGGCAGTCTCCAAAAGTGTCCGGTACGGGGCCCCTCGCCAAAGCTTCGCTTGGCACCTCGGCCGCGGCCTTCGCGCGCACCGACGAGTTCTCGCTTCCCACGTTCGGGGCGAGCGTGGCCTGCGCTCGAACGGGCGACTTCACGAAGGACACCTCGTACGTCGCGCTCGGTCCCGCGGTCGCATTCGAGGGAAGCGCGCCCGTCACCTCGTCGGACGTCCTGCGTCGCGAGGTGGATTTTGCCATTCCGGTGAACCCCGCTCTCCTGCCCAAAAACGCGCGCCTTCGCCACGTCGAAGTGCTTTACCAAGGACCACGCGCAAGCGTCCCTCGTGCGGTATCCGTGGCGAGCCCTCGCATCGACGCGGACGGCGAAGGCGGCTACGTGCTTCGGTTTTCTTCGCCGTGGCTCGGCTCTTACCAAGCCGTGGCGCAGAAGAACGCAGGGGAAACCACCCGCAAACGAAGGCTCACTCACCGGGCCGTCTTGGGCTTTTCGATGGGCGGCGGCGGCTCGGCCAGCTTCGGCATGCGGCACCACGACAAATTCGACGCCATCGCACCGCTCGGAGGTCTCGCCGACTACACGTGGCTCTCGTGGTTCATCGAGAGCTACGTGAGCGGCGGGTTCTGCCCGGCCTCGAACCCCACGTGCGCAAAGGTCGAGCCGAACCGATATCCCATCTCCGAGCCCTTCGCCCACACGATGGACTTCAACCACTTTTGGTACGAAGAAGGCAGTGGCAACGGTGGCTCGTTCCCGCGAGACTCCTACGTCCAGATTTTCGGAGACCTCGCGCTGGCCTTCGGAAACCTCGCCAGCCAAAACCAGGATCCGTCCCTCCTGCACCTCGTCGCCGGTCCCAAGAAGGAAGATCCATGGGTCAAAGGTGATCTGTCGGGAATCGCGGGATTGCCCCCGGGCATCGATTGTTCGTTCGCCGTTTCGCCCGTGAGCGATGCCAAAGACGTCGCGCGCCAAAGGCAAATTGCCGCGGCGTGCGCGAAGTTCCGCTGCGATCCGAAGAACCAGTGGAAAGCCAAAACGGGCTACTTCGACGACGAGTACAATCCGGATGGCACGAAGCCGGTCATCACGTTCTGCGATGGCGGCCAAAAGGGGAAAAGCCCCTACAAAAACACCTTCACGGACGCCCCCGAGGACCGCAAGGAGCCCGTGAACTTCGGTGTGGCCGTCGACCTCAACGACAACGGTTTTCGTGACGAAAACGAGCCCGTCATCCGCTCCGGCCACGAGCCTTGGGAAGACTGCGGTGTCGACGGCCTCTGCGACAAACAAGAGCCGGGCTACGACGCTGTGACGAACCCGGACCCGAACCAAGACGATTACGACTACATGCTCTCTCCCGCGGGGACCGAGGGCAATCACCACTACGAAACGGGCGAGAAGTTCCGGGACGACGGGCTCGACGGCGTGCCAAACACGAAGGATCGCCACGTGGCGGGCGATCCGGGCGAGGGGGACGGCGTCTACAGCGAGACCGTCGGGCTCACGAACATGCGCAAGTTCGACGCCCACTCGATCGTATCCAATTGGACCGACGGCATTCCGGGAGGAAAGCTCACCGACGATGCCCTCCGTCGCGTCGACATCGTCACCGACGGCGGCGTCCGCGATCTCTTCAACTTCGCATCGGTGGCGAACCACCTGGCGGGCACTGTCGCCGCGCGCAAAGGCACGAACGGAAGGCCGCTAAAGTCGGTGGCCTTCTACAACGGCTACGAGAGCCTCCCCGGCCAAGACCCAGCGCGCCCCCTCGATTTCGCCCCCTCGAACCTCCTCTGGGGGGACATCGCCGATATGCCGAACGTTCGGTATGGCTCCGTGGACGCGACGCCGGACCAGATCAAGCTCGGCGACGGCATGCACGTGGGCACGGCCGCGCAACTCTTGAATCGGCTCCTCTTCGGCTTCTACTACGTGGCGCAGAGGTGGCCCGACGCCGACCGCACGCGTACCGAAGTGGCCATCGACAACCCCATCGCGCAAGCCGAGGGTGCCGATTTCCCCTTGGAGTGCGTCGTCCAAGGGCGCTGCGAGAAGTTCTTCACCGGCCCGAGGACGAAGCGCACGGGCCCCATCGCCGTCACGCTTCCGCCGGGCTATGCCCACGCGGAAAACCGCGCCCGCGACGTTCGTTACCCGGTCGTGTACGTCCTCCACGGATACGGCCAGGACCCGCGCGACCTCGAGGCCGTCGCTCTCGTCACGAACAACTTCATGAACGACGGCACCCGCTCGTCCGCGACGCGCCTACCGAAGTTCATCGTGGTTTACGTCGACGGCAGGTGCCGCGCCGACGAAGCCACGGGCAAACCCGAGTGCATCCAAGGTTCGTTTTACGTGGACTCTGCACGCGAAGGCGGACCGAAGTTCGACCAGTGGTTCGACGAAGTCATCGACCTCGTCGACCAGAATTTCCGAACGATGCGCGCGTCCGACATCGACGTCTCCGAATAGGCGCACCTCTTCGCTATGCTCCGAACATGGGCCTTTCCCTCTGTTCGACCTGCGACCGCCACCACCACGACTCGGAGGCGGCGTGCACGTTCTGCGGTGCGCCATCGGCGAGCGCCTCGGTTCCGCGCCGCGCCGTGTCCCACGCGTCCCGTGCAGCGCTCGTTTTTGGAGGGCTCGCGCTCTCGGCCGGCTGCGTCTCGAAGGGAGACGTGTATGGCGGGCCTCCCCCACCCCACGACGCAGGCCCGATGGCCCAAAGCCCGGTGCCGGCCTATGGCGGTCCACCGATGATCCTCGAGCCGAAAGACGCCTCGAATGCGGCTCCGAAGCCCTCTTCCCCACCAAACGGCTCGGACCCCAAAGCTCCACTCGCAAAACCGAAGTGAGGCCCGCTCGAAACGGTATCCGAGCGGGTCCCAAGCCAAGGGTCTGAAGAGGAGGCCCGTGTGGGTTCAGTTGTTCGGCGGCGGAGAGGCGCACTTCACCTGTGCGCCTTTGTCCGTGAGGCCCGTTTCGTCCTGGTCGCAAGGCGCCGGTGCCGGAGCACCAAGGGCCACGTTCGCGATCCAGTCGTTCACGTAGCCCGCGCGTGCATTGACGATGCCGCTGTGGGTCGCATCGGGCGAAAGGCAAACCTTGTAGGTCGCACCGTCGCTCTTCAGGCGGTCGAAGCCGCACATCGCGCGATCCGGCGGAATGGTGGTGTCCTTCGTGCCATAGAGCACGAGCTGCGGAACCTTCGTGGCCTTGCCCGTGAGGTGGGGGCGCGAAGCGGCATATCGAGCCATCCACTTCTTGCACGTCTCGTCCGTAGCGGCACACTCCGTGATGCCTCCCGCGGCGAACTTCACAGAGCCCACGAAGGCCGGATCGTAGAGGTCCGTCACCGTGGTTCCGAGAGGCTTCAGCTTGTCGGTGTCGCCAAGGCACGCCGTGTCGAAGAAGTCTTTGATTGCGGCGCGCTTGTCCGCGGCAAAAATGTCGACCCCTTTGCCCTGACCATCGAAGAGCTCGGCTTGCGAGTAGTGGTACCAAACGCCCGCGGCGATGGTGAACGCGCTCGTCTCGATGGGGAATTGATCGGCGAGGAGAAACAAGGCCCCCCAGACCGATTGATTCATCCAATTCGGCGCATACGTGACGACTCCCGAGAGGGGCACTCCGTACGTTTCCGAGATGGCCAGTGCGCTGAGCGCCGCGTGGCCTCCCTGGGAATGGCCGACGACGATGTTCTTGTCCGAAGGAAATCCCGGGACAATTTTCCGAAGGGCGCGAAGCCCGTCGAGGACGCTCTTTCCCTCGTCGTCGCTCGAGTGGTAGCCGCTCGGCACGTTTCCCTTTGCTCCGTAATTGGCATATCCGGCGTAGTCGGGCACGATCACGGGATAGCCCGCTCCGACGATGGGGAAAATCATCGCCACGAAGGAATTGCCCTTCGTTTCGTATTTGTACTTCGAAGGAGCGCACGCCGCGCCCTGCCCCGTGGTGCCGTGGGCCACCACTACCGCGGGAGCGCCTGGGGTCGGGTTATCGGGCAGGAACACGAGGGCACTCGAATAGCCCGGCGTGCCCGGCGTGGTGCCGCGCTCGGTGCGGTACGTGACGCGGAAGACGCGCGCTCCGCTCGTGAAGGGCTTTCCACCGGTGGCCGAGAAGTCCTCGAGCTCGGCGCGAGGCCACACGCGGTCGGGTGCGCACTTCAGGACGGACCCGGGCTCGCCGGTCAACGCGCCCGGATCACCGTAAACGGCTTCGATCGAGTCGCTGCAGGGAATGGCAACGGACGCGTCGGGCCCCGGTTGGGAAGGTTCTTCGCGGACGTCCGTGGTCGAGGCATCGACCGGCGCAGTGTCGGTCGAGCTGCACCCATGCACGAAGCCGAATGCACAAGCCGCCAAGAGCCCGACCAGACCCGCACCTAGCTTATTTCGCATTCGAACGGCTTAGCACGAATCTCCCAGGCCGCCGGCAGGCTGGGCTCCACGACGCGGGTGGTGGTGGTGGGAACGGAATCCAGATCAGGCACATCGAGTGCCTCACTCAGGGATTCTCGACGTTCTACGGCCGCGCTGGGCTCCCCGAGAACGGCCAAGAGAGCCGCTAGCGCCGGACGGCCGATGGAGCTGCCGAAGGGAGTACGTCTGGGAACGTGATGAACTCCGTCGGCACGTGCTCGGCGAGCCAAACTCCGTTCGGCGTGACGTAGAAGAGGTGACCCGCGAGCTGCATGCGTGCCGCGTCCACCACGAGGATCACGGGTTTGCCACGGCGGCTACCCACCACCTTGGCCGTCTCGACGTCGGGCGACAAGTGCACATGATGACGCGACATCTTGAGGAGGCCGCCCCCTCGCACGAGTGGCACCGTCCGCTCGGGAGTGCCGTGGTAGAGCACGGGCGGCGGCGTGGAAGGCGCGTACGCCAAGTCCACGTCGACCGTGTGCCCCTGGCTCGCACGAATGCGAGTGCCATCGTCGCTGAACGCAAAACGCTTCTTCGGACTCGTGGCGACGATCTCCTCCAGGAGCTCGCGCGAAAACGTCGTGCCGCTCTTGCGGCTTCGCTCGAGCAAGTCGGTCACGTCGACCCAACCGGCCTCGTCCAACGTGAGACCGATCGATTGCGGAGCATGCCGGAGCACGTAGCTCAAAAACTTGCTGATTAGGGTGTGCGTGGCCTCGTTCACGAGTCCCATGGTGTCCTCTTTCTTCCTTTGGACCTCAAGGTAGCGTCGGCCCACGGGAACGCCACGATCCCTTCCGGATAGACTATAGTCAAAACGGATACATTGACCATGAACTATGAATCCCTGTTCTCGTTCGCAGTCTTCGCGGAACATCTGAGCTTCACCCACGCGGCGCGGGCTCTCGCCGTTTCGCAGCCCGCTCTGCACGTGCAGGTCAAAAAGCTCGGCGAAGCCGTGGGCGTCGCGCTCTACCGCCGCGAGGGGCGGTCGCTCGTCTTGACCGACGAAGGACGAAAGCTCGCCACGTTCGCCCGCGAGACCCGAGCTCGGGGCGACGACTTCCTCGCCGAGCTTCGAAACCGGAAGGATCGGCGCCCCGTGGTCCTGGCCTCGGGCGCAGGAGCCTTCGTCTACTTGCTCGGCGACGCGATCCGTCGTTTTCCGAAGGGGCAGTGGGGACTCCGACTGCTCACGAAGTCCGCCCCGGACGCCTTGCTCGCCGTGGCGGAGGCGCGTGCGGATCTCGCCGTCGTCGCTCTGGCGAAAGCACCGAAAGACCTCCACGCCACGCGTCTCACTACCGTCGGGCAGCATGTCGTCGTTCCCGACGCGCATCCACTCGCGAAGGAACGGAAGCTTCGGCCGAGCGATCTCGAGGGACAGGCTCTCGTCGTGGCGCCGCACCCGAGCCCCCATCGCGAAATGCTCACGAAGCTCCTCGCCGGGGTGCCGTTCGACATCGCCGTGGAAGCCTCGGGATGGGAAACGATGGTGCACTTCGCCAAAATGGGAGTGGGTCTCGCCGTGGTGAACGACTTCTGTCCGGCTCCAAAAGGAACGCGAGCCATTCCACTCGAGGGAGCCCCGCGCGTGACCTATTTTCTGGTGTCGAAAGACCGCAACCTCGGTCCCGGGCCGACCAAGCTCGCGGCCCTCGTTCGCGAAGACTTCACCCGATGATCCAAGACGACACTGGGTAGGTTCTTCCCGGTCCCGTTTCCCCCGCTCCCGTTCCCGTTCTTCTCAAGTCTCGATTTCATCGTCCTCGCAGACAACACCACGTCGATGTGGATCAAGTTTGTGAAGAGCGTGCAGGCTCCAGAGAGAATGTCGGGAACGGGAACGGGAACGGGAACGGGAGCGGGAACGGGAACGGGAACTTCCGATGCAAACTGGGATTTGCACTTCAGGACGTGAGAACGACCTCGAAGGGGTCCCAAATCGAGAGCATGCCCTCGGGCTCTTCCTTGATCACGAAGGTGCGTTGATCGCCGCACAATCCCCGCGGGCTGCGGAGCTTTCCCGTGACGAGCTCGAACACGTAGCCGTGCACCGGGCACACGATGCACTTGCCGTCTTTGGTGCGCGGCCCTGGCGCGAGGCTCGCTCCGGCATGGTTGCAGGCATCCTCGATGGCATGAGGAACGCCGTGCACCAACGCGACCAGTACGTCGAATGGCGGGTAGGGAAACCGGACGTGCGCGCCATTTTCGAGCGCGTCTTTTCGCAGCGTTCCGACGAGCTTCACTAGTTTATCGAGTTTTTGCCGGCAGGCTTCTTGAAGGCCGCCGCTTGGAGCATCAGCTCTTCGACCACCAGACGAACCCGCACGACCGGACGAAGCTCCTCGAGGATGCGCTGCCGCACGGTCGCATCGACCACGAGCTGGAATGCGCATACGTCGGCGAGCCGTGTCGCGTCGAGGTCTTCCGGAAAGCGCATGGAGAACGTGTCGTCGTGCTTGCGAACCTCGCGGGCGAAGGCCGTGGCCGCACTGACCAGCGCGGCGCGATCGCCATCGGGGATGGCCGCGCCGACGTCTTCGACGATGCGCGCGCGCGCGCGACGGTACGGCCCTACGAACGGAAGCTCTTCGAGCTCGAGGCGGGCAATGCCTTCGACCAAGATGTTCGAGCGGCCGTCCGGAAGCACTTGATGCTCGCGAATGACGCCTCCGCCCACGATCTTCGCGAGGCGCGGAAAGCCCGTGGCGTCCTGCCCTGGGAGGAGCTGAGCTATCGCGATGGCGCCATGGGAGGCGAGGCAGTCTTGGATCATCGTGCGGTAGCGCGGCTCGAAGACGTGCAGCGGCAGCTCGACCCCCGGAAAGAACACGACCTCCGGGAGCGGAAAAATAGGGAGCTCGGCGAGAGCGGCTTCGAGGCGGGGGAGCGCGTCTATCACGGCGATTCGTGAATCCTACACCCGATTGGACCACCGTGGCGACAAGCGCGCCGAGCAGCGCTCTCCACATGTGGGCAAGGAGGGCACGGAAGAGCTCACTTGCGCTCGGGGCCCTTGGCCGCCTCGGCGACGGCCGACTGCCACTCGGCGGCCGTCCGCAGCGGGCCGCGCTTCTCGAAGCCCGCGACTTTTTGGAGGTTCGAGATTTGCTGTGGAGTCAGCTCGGAGATGTTGGCCTCCACGACCGTGCCCTGGGGCATGCGGCACATCATGCATGAAGTCTCCACGTAGAGCCGATCTCCGGCGACGCACGCGCTAGGAGCATCCTGCACGACCATGGCCATCGGACTCGTCGCTACGAGCTTGCACGGCTCGTCGTGGCGCATCCGAAAGCTGTGGAAGGCGAAGGCGCGAACCGAAACCTTATTTTTTGTGCCGCACAGAGAGGCATCCACACACGCCGAACCTAGCTTGGGCGCGGCCGACTCGTCCTTGGCAACGACGATGGGAACCGCCGGAGGAAGCGGCCCATCGGTTCGGGGAGGCGGGGCTGGCTCGGGGGCGACCACGGGCGGCGCGTTCTGGACCTTCTGCGAGGTGGCCGAAGGGGCCGCCGTCGAGGGCGGGACGAGCGTCTCGGCGACGACCGTGTCGTTGCGCGTGCAACCAGAGAGGCCGACCACGACGAGCCCCAAGGTCGCCACGAGAAGCGAGCGCTGAATGACCATGCCTCGACGGTAGACCTATCTCGAGCTCCAGAAAAGTCGCACGCGCCACCGTTTTGGGTAGCCTCGCGCCGTGGTGCGCTTCTCGACAGCCCTTTGTGGAATCGTTCTCTCGGCGGGACTCGCCGCGGCGTGCGGTGCAACGCGCACGTCTCCGCACGTGCCTGGCAGTGTCCGCGAGCCGCGCGCCGCCGTCGCAAACGCAGGCTGCATCGGTTGCCACGAAGAAATTGGTCGCGAGTGGCGCGCCTCGAACCACGCCGAAGCGTTTCGCCACGACACGTTCCAAACGGCCTATGCCATCGAGCCGCTGCCGTTTTGCGTGGCCTGCCACGCCCCCGAGACGTCCGCCTCGCGACCGAGCTCGCCCGAGTCCGACCTCGGCGTGGCGTGCGTCACGTGCCACGTCGGGGGAGCCAAGACGAGCCGGGGCTCGCGGGACGCGGGCTGCCTCAAGTGCCACGAATTCCCCTACCCGGGCGAAACCCGCCTCCTCCAGAAGACCGTCAGCGAGCACCAGCGCTCGGGCTCGTCGCATGTGCCTTGCACCGATTGCCACATGGGCGTGGTCCTGCACGACGGAGGCCGCCACACCGACCACCGCTTCTTGGCCTCGCGAAGCTCGCTCCTCGTCCGAAGCGCTTCCAAGGTCGAGGCAAGGCGCGACGGCGACCTCCTCTTCGTGACGTTCACGCGCGTCGCCGTGGGCCACGCCTTCCCGACCGGGGATCTCTTTCGTCGGCTCCGCCTCGTCGCGACGTCCGGGGGCGCATCGCGCGAGGTGGTGCTCGATCGCCAAACGAAGCGCGACGAAGAGGTCGACAATCGCCCCTTCGCCGACGGACGCGACACGTACGTGGCCACCGTTCCGCTCGACGGATTGGGAAGGAACGTCACGTGGCGCGTGGTCTACGAGAGAGTCGGGCACCCGACGGCCGCCCAAGGCAACGACGCCACGATCGACGGGGCCATCGAAATCGCGCACGGAATCCTCGACTGACGCAACACGCAAAGGCGCCGGCTTATCCGAAGACTTCGACCGCGCTCCCATTCATGGCCAGAGGCGCATCGAGGGCCGCATAGACGATCGTTCCGGCGACGTCTTCCGGAGTCATCGAGGGAGCAAATCCACTCCCCACGAGCATCTTCGTGTCCACCGAGCCGGGCAGCACCGATAGGGCGGCGAGGCCCGAGTCTCGGAGCTCTTCGGCGAGCGACTTCATGAAGCCGAGCACTCCCCATTTGGCGGCGCAATAGGCCGAAAGCTTCGGAGTTCCCAGCGTGGACGAAATGCTCGCGACAGTCACGATTCGGCCCATTTTCCGGGCCCGCATGGCGGGAAGAAAGGCGCGCGTCACGAAAAACGTGCCGTCGAGATTCACGCCGAGAACCTGGGACCAATCCGCGTCCGAGG
This sequence comes from Myxococcales bacterium, assembly GCA_043764595.1. Classification (GTDB taxonomy): domain Bacteria; phylum Myxococcota_A; class Polyangia; order Polyangiales; family Polyangiaceae; genus JAAFHV01. Next base: position 15,714 of record JAYUKI010000204.1, read on the forward strand.
TGTCTTCCACGGAGGCCCTCGCCACGACTCCCGCATTGTTGACGAGCACCTCGGGAGTGCCCATTTCCGCGAGAACACGATCCCGCATTCGGGAGACCTCATCGCTCTTCGAAACGTCGCAAGGAACGACGAGAGTACGCACGCCCAGGCTAGCCGACAGTACGTGGTCGGCGGTCTCGAAGAGGGTGGACTCGGTGCGGCCTACGAGCACCACGGAGAGCCCTCGCGCGGCCAACGCGAGCGAGGCCGCGCGGCCAATGCCACTGCCGGCGCCGGTAATCAGGGCGATTCGGGCCGTGTCGCTCATTCCGAACGCCCCACACCCAACACCTGGTGCGCCATGAGCCGTCCCGACAGGTTGTCCTCGGCGAAACCGCGGAGCGCGAGCGTCTCCACGCGGGCCCCGTGCGCGCGTTCGCCACGGGAGACCATGCATCCGTGGCTGAGCAAGAGACGACACCCGACCCATCGCGGACGAAGCTCGACGTCGAGAGCCTCGACCACGTCCTCGCCCAGGGCTTCCTGGAGCACGAGCCGCCGCGCATACGCCTCCACGACCGCCACGATCGTGCCGATTCCGACGATGCGACCCGCGGGCGCGAACGCCACGGTGGCGCGGCCCGTGGCGGGCATCAAGTGATGCGGACAAGTCGTCGTGACGAAGACGTCGCGCACCGTCACGAGCTCGGCGTCGCCCACGATGACGCTCTCGCGCAAAAGGGCGCGAGCGTCGGTGGTGTACCCGGAGCAAAGCTCGTCCACGAAGGCATCGGCCACCCGCCGCCCCGTGTCGGCAAGCTCGGCGTCGGTATCGGGATCACGCCCAATCGCCCTCAAAAACGCCTCGAGATGCCCGGCTGCCGCGTCGCGGTCCACTCCCATGGTCGCGATATTCGCACGAGACGAGGCGCGGCGTGTGGAAACCAAGCGCGGAGCCCTCGTTGGCTCCGGCGCCTCGGCCAGCTGGAGGACCGAGACGCACGAGCCTTCGGTCCTGCAAAGGGTCGCCCGTCAATCGTCGCGGCGCAGGATTCCGAAGGCCATGTTTCGCCCCTTCTTCATCACCACCGCCATGTGAATCCACGAGAGGGCCATCGGCTCGAGCAAGCGCGCCTTCTCGAGCTTGCCTACCACCGTCGCATCGAAGCCAAGATCCACGGCCAGCCCGAGCACCCGTGCGCATGCCTTTTCGTCGTCTCCACAGACGTACATCGCTACACGATTCGGGCCATACACCGGATTGCCCATGTTCTCGGCTCCGGTCGTATTGAACGCCTTCACCACCTTGGCATTCTTTGCCCAGCGCGCCACTTGTTCGCCGCCCGAATCCGTGTGCCCATGCGTGAGCGCGAACCCCGGCCCGATGGGGTTCGTGACGTCCACGAGGATCTTTCCTTGGAAGTCTCCCGCCGAAAGAAGCGCGGCTTCGGTCGCCGCCCACGGGGTGGCCAAAATCACGAGGTCGCTCTCGGCAACGGCCGTTTGGACCGAGACCACTTTGGCGCGCTCGTGAAGGAGCCGTGCATCTTCGTCGCCCGGAGCACGAACACCGTACGCAATCGAATGTCCCGCTTTGGCGAGGCCACGCCCCAGCGTGCTTCCGACGTTTCCCGCACCCACGATGCCAATCATTGCGCACCTCCCGCGACGACCAAAGTTGCGCCGGCACCACGCGTGATCGGGCACCCGGCCGAGACACCGGACCAGGCCTCGATCACGAGCCCCGTGGTGGGCGATACCGCGGGGCTCGCGGCAACGAACAAGGTCTTCTTCTTTTCGGTCGAACGGTCGTGGGCGGTCATGGCGTGCTCCTCGGCGGGTGAATCGAAAACCGTAGAAGCCAGTATCGGGTCGCTCGAATCTTCCGAAAGCCGAACAGGATGCAACTTGATGTTGCATGTGCTGCAACTACTAGGGCAGGCCAAGGGAGTCCGTGTCTCCGCCCCGCAACGGCCCCAACGGGCTCGTCCTTCGCCACCCCACGAGGCACCCGGCCCAGCCTGGCACAGGGCATCCCGCACGAGACCGCCAAATATCCGACACTTCCAGCGTCTCTGCCTCGGCACGCCGCGTGCTTTTCGGCGCGGCATGCGTCGCGTTGCCCGAATTCTCGCCCACGTTCTCGCCACCACCACCGTCGTCGCCTGTGGCGGCAAAGTGGAGATCCCTGACGGAGCGGGCCCCGGTCCCTCGCCCACCACCGGAAGCACCGTCTCGCCTCCCTCGCCCACCACGACGAGCACCTCGGTCCCGCCCACCGTTCCCCCGGTGTTCGACGGTGGCCCTCCCAAGGTCGATGCAGGTTGCACGGAGCTCCCCACGCTCGTTCGCACCGGCCAGGCGTGCAGCGACACGTGGCACCACCCCTGCGGCACGCCCGCCGGAGTCGATCCTTCGGACGGTCTCAGCCAGGCCGAATGCGACAAGGTATGCGGCAACGGTGCTCCCGGTCCCGGCCGCTATTGGGGATGTGCGGAATACACGAAAGACGACCTCCCCGGCCCTTCCTTCGAGTGCTTCACGTGCGTGGAAGGCCGTCGACCCGAGGGGTACGTCGAGGTCCCTGGAGACGGCTCGATCGGCGGCTGGCTTGCCCATGCGGCGGACCTCGAGCGCGTGTCGATCGACGCGTTCCAAATCTTGCAGCGTGAGCTCGTGCATCACGGCGCCCCCGCTTCCCTCGTCGCTTTGGCCGCGCGCGCCGAAGCCGACGAAGTACGGCACGCACGGAGCATGAGCTTGCTCGCCCTACGCGAAGGCGCCACCCTCTCGGCCGTGCCCGTCGTTCACGGCGCGCCGCGCTCGCTTGTCGAGATCGCCCTGGAAAACGCGGTCGAAGGCTGCATTCGCGAGACCTACGGGGCCGTCGTTGCGGGCTACCAATCCGAGCACGCCTCGCGCCTCGACGTCCGCCGGCTGATGTCGTCCATCTACCGCGACGAGACCGCCCACGCCGAGCTCGCGTGGCAAGTGCATGCCTGGATCTCGGAGCTTCTCACCGCCCAAGAGCGGAGCAGCATCGAAGCCGCCATGACCGAGGCCATGAACGAGCTCGTGACCGCAGCCGGCGTCGAGGTCCCGAGCGGCCTCCGAGACGAGCTCGGCCTCCCGCCCTCGAGCGACGCACGAAAGCTCGTGCGAGGGCTACGTGTCCACCTGTGGATGCGCGAGCTCGCGGCCTGAGCAACAAACAGCACCCTTCCGAAGACAAAACGAAGAACGTCCGTGACCTCGCAGGGGCACGGACGTTCGCCATTTCGTCGAAGCGCTCAGTCCTTTTTGGAGTCTTCTGCCTTCGTCGCTTCGTCGGACTTCTCGGCCTTCGTGTCGTCCGATTCGGCCTTTTGTTCGACCTTCTTGGGCTCTTCTTCCGAGCCCTTTTTGTCGTCCGACTCGGCTTTTTCGTCCGAAGCCTTCGCGTCCGAGGCCTTTTCGTCCGAAGCTTTCGCGTCGTCCGACTCGGCTTTTTCGTCCGAAGCTTTCGCGTCGTCCGACTCGGCTTTTTCGTCCGAAGCTTTCGCGTCGTCCGACTCGGCTTTTTCGTCCGTTTCGTCCGAATCCGCTTTGGGCTCGGCCTTGGGGTTCTTCTTCTTGAGGCCCTTCTTTTTCATGTTCGGACGAGGAACCGCGGGGCTGGTCATGTCGCCCAGATCGGCTTCGTCGTCTTCGTGCAGGCGAGGCGGACCTTCTTCGTCCGCGTCCTCGTCGTCGCTCTCGTTTTCGCCCTTTTCGACCGCGACGGCGGCACCTTCACCGAGCGTGGATTTCGCCATCGCCCCCGCCGGGTTCTTGCGCGCCTCTTCCCAGAACTTCGCGTAGAAGAACGCACACGCGAGCGCCGAGGCGAGGCCGATGCCCTGGCTCGTGGAGAGCTGCATCACTTCGGATTTTCCGAACGAGGCCGGGCGAAGCAGCACATAGGCCACGACCACCGGAACGAAGGACAGGACCCGCATGATGGTGCGGATCATGGGGTCCTTGATGCCGAGCGCGATGCCGAACGTGAAGGCGATGGCGAAGAGCAGGAGCGAGCCCGAGATGAGCCAATGCTCGCCGAGCGCCGGACCGAACGAGCCACGCTCGGTGTCGTCACGAAGGACCTCGAGCACGAAGCGAATCGCGCCGTAGGCGAACGTGAAGAGGAAGA
>JAYUKI010000205.1:0-5293 GCA_043764595.1 Myxococcales bacterium
GTCACCCGAATCGTGAGGTCGTCGATGTTGAGCTCGGCGGGGTCCTTCGGCCGCTCCGAATCTAGACCAGGAAGCACGCGCGCCATCGTCCTCGAGACGCGATCCAAGGCTGCCCTCTTCCGGTTGCGTGCGTCGCTGTCCGAAAAGCCTCTTCGCCGCTCGTCGAGCCGCGCCTTTAGCTCCGCGACCTCGTCGGCGAAGGCGGCATCGCCCTCGGGCGCCCTCAGCACTTTCAATGCCTGCTCAATTCGCCCGAGGAACCGGTCGACCGACGAGCGGCTCATGCGCTCATCCTTAATTCGTTCCGAGCGCTCCTCGATGGCTCGCTTGCGCGCGCGGATGCCATTCAGGCTGTCGGTGACCATTCGCGCCTGCGCGCGCACCTGCACGAGCTCCTTGTCGAACGCGGCCGGGACCGGCTCGACTTGTCGCGCCGTCGCCTCGACGTTAGCGAGTGCATCGCACAGGGTATCGAGCTCGCGGGCAGCGTGATCGAAGTCGCCGCCGCATAGCGGGCACTTCACTTGCGCGGTCTGGGTGAGCTCGCGCAGCCATCGAGAGAGCTGGAGTCGGTCGCGCTGCTTTTTTAGGGCGTCCGTGTAGTCGGTGACGGCAGCTTGTAGCGTCGTCATGTTGGCGAGCCGCGATCTCACCTCGGTGAGATGCAAGGAGATGACGCTCTCTTCCTTTTGCAGCTCGGCGTTCTCTTTCGCGGCCGAGTCGAGTGCCGCATCGGAGAGCTGCGCGTCCGCCGAGGTCTTCGTCACGACGGCTTCGAGCACCGCGAGCAATTCGTGGTCCTTTGCATTCGGGGCCACCTCGCCTTGGGCTACCAATCCGAGCTCGCGTGCCTCCGAGACCCAGCTGTGAAGCTCAGTGCGCCAGTGGGTCGAGGCCGTGCGCTGCGCCTCCAGCTCACGCTCTTTGCGCTTCAGCTCACGCTGGAGCTGTTCGATCTCCCAGCTTCGCGCCAGCGCATCCGGCGTCAGCGCGCCGAGCACGTATGGAAAGATCGTGCGGAGCTTCTCCTTGTGCTCCACCGTGTCGGCCTTGAAGAAGAGAACATCGGGGTTCGCGACGATGTTCTGCGGCTGAAACGCGAAGGCGAGAAGATCGCGGAAGCTCGGTCTGCCCTTGAAACCTCCTGCGAAGCCGGTGGGATCGAAGCCGAGGTTGGACAGGCCAGCGAGCTTGTCGAGCATCCGCTTCACGGCGTCGACGTTGGTGTTCTTTCCTGTCACCGTCTGCGGGATCTCGACAGCCTTTGCCTCGAGGAGGAACATATCGCCGGTGCTCTGCTGCTCACCCGGCTCGCGACGCGCGAGCAGCTTCTCGCCTTCACGTGTCGTGACCACGATCCCGAACCACGCACACGCATCACGGATGGTCTGGACGGGCACAGCGCATCGCTCCGAACCCAAGCAGTAGTCGATGATAGGTATGACCGCCGACTTGCCGGTCTTCGAAGCGCCCGTGATGACGTTCAGCTTGTTGGGTGCGAACGACACGACTCGTGGCTCGAGCTTCGTGTTTCGCGGCCAAAGGACGAGGCTCTTGAGCTGGAGGTGCATGTCAAATCTCCACCTTGAGGAGCCCGGTGACCTCGAAGAGCGAGACTTCGCGGCACCAGGCGCCGAACTTTTCTGCCGATTTCAGCAGGTCACCGACAGCTCTTGCTTCGGCGGGCGGCGCGGAGCGAGACCGTGGCCAGAGGACCGCCTCTCCGGGGACGAGTGTGAGCAGGCCAGTCCGAATCGCGATGCGGAGGGAGCGGAGCGAGAGATCTCGCATCGCCAGCATTCGCGGCTGTAAGGCAAGGAGCACGTCACCCTGGTCGTCGTCGCTGAACTTCGACTCGAACTTGCGTAGACCTGAGCCCGCAAGAGTGCTGGATACCTTCTCTGCGGATTTCGCGTGGAACATCAGCGGCAAGACCACGAACGCAAGCGGCAGCGGAGTACCGTCCGGGCTCGACACGGTTGAGAACCCGCAGGCGAAGCGCCAAACCAGCGCCGCCCCGAGCGCAGGGTTTTGCATCGCCTGCACCTCGTTGAGGAGCGCGGTCATGCCCCTCCTCCCCCGCCAAAGCCGCCGCCTGGAGCCACCGGCCCGTCGTCAGGCTCCGTTTCCTGGTCATTCGCCGGCCGCGCGCTTACGAACGCACTGACGGCTTCTTGGTATCGCGGGTGCCAGCCAACCCGGAGCGAGTCTGCCATCGTATGAAGGCTGCCCGGCACGAAGAAATCGGGGACATCCATGCCCTGGAGCGGCACTTTCAGCTGCTGGCATTTGGCGTAGAGAAGTCGCCCGCGCTCTATATCGGCGAGCGCCTTCTGCTCGAGCTCGACCACCGACCGCTGGCTCGTCCATGCCCGGTCCAGGCTGCTCTCGAATTCGTCGAAGCTGTTTTCGATGACGTCGCCGTGCTCGCTCCAGTTGGTGCGGTGGGTAACAGAGCGCAGGTAGTCGTGTACCGCTCGTACCATGGCGTCGTCGTCGCACTGCACGACCTGAAGCTGGCGAACGTAGGTTCTGTCGCGCAGCTCCTTCTGCAGCTCGGCATCCGTCACGTCCACCGGTTTCGCAACGAGGATATTCTCGGCCCGGTCGAACTTTTTGGCGGCTTGAACGAAAGCCTTGTGGAACTCTTCCCACGCGATGACCGCCGGAGGGCCTTGCTCGATTCGCTTGTCCACGCTCTTTTTCGCCCACCCCAGCAGGTGAGTGAGTACGTCGCTCTTCTTCGCCTTGCTGATGGCAGCCATCCCGGGCATCGCTCCGAGGTCATCGTTCGGTGCGCCCGAGCCGTTCTCTAGCGCGACGTTCATGAACAGTCGCGCGAGCACCTCGTCCGAGGCCGAAAGGACGTCGCTCACGTGTTCGGCAAGGCCCTCCGGTAGCTTTTTCTCGGTACCGAAGGTTGCGCGCATGGACACGACGACAGCGTCCGCGGCGGTCTTGGTTGTGACGTCGTGGATGCGGCCGATCAAATCCCCGCGATGACCCTGTGCGACGTACAACAGAAAGCGTGTGTCGTTCCTGAGGGCACCCGCTCGGATCGCCCGGACCCAGTTAGCCAGCGACTTCCAGAGCTCGGGGCTCCGATCGGTCACGGGGTTGTGGGCGAGGCCGCTCTTGTCCTGCTCGACGAGATCGCCGCCACCGTCGGTGTGCGTTGCGACGTCGTCGAGGTGCTCGATGGATACCGACTGACCCTGCTGCGCGCGAAGGAAGTGCGCAACAACACGCGTGATCTGGAGCGAGTACCCATAGAGCTGGCCTGGTACGTTGGAGCTTCGCTTCGCCTTCGTCGCGCTCTTGTTCGCCGGGCTTGGCGCCGCTTTCTTCGTCGCGCTCATTCGAGGAGACCCTTGACTACAAGCGCGGTCTTCCTGAGTTCGACGGAGTCGAGGCCCTTGCCGTCCTCCTCTGTGGACGTGAACAGCGTCCTGCCTTCGGCGAAGCCGTTCTTCGCGTACGAGGCCCGCTTCCACTCCCATCCCCGCTGGTAGTTGGGGCGGCTGAGCATGCCGAAGTGCTCCCAGACCAGCACGCCGTCAGCCGTGACGAACGAGAAGTCGGGCCGCAGGCGGCCTGCGGCGGTCGTCCCGTCGAGCACGCGCTCGTACTCGTAAGGGATCTTGAGTTGGAAGAGCATGTTCGCGATCACCAGTTCCGACTTGCTGCGTACCAGGTGGCCCTCCTCGGTGCGATGGATCAGGCGTTGGGCGGTGAGCCCCCTCGAGCTCAGGGCCCTACGGGCGCGAACCCGGCCCGGCTCTGACGAACTGGCCTGCGCACTGAGAGACGACTTACCCACTTCGTCAAATCGTCCCAGAGAACGAGGAATGAGTGTCCGCTTCACCGAGTTACCACACATGCGATGCCCTTGCCGAGGCGATCACGGCTCGGGCGAAGTTATCGAAGGTTGCCCAGCGCGCCAGAATCGTTACGACCGTGAACCCGATGTCAAAGTCGCCAAATTCTGGGCCTACCGAATACCCCATTGGGTCTTGGGCGATCGGGATGGCAGTGCGCCGCGTACCACCAAGGGTGGCCCCAATTGGACGGCGAACGCTCACCGTGCCGTTGAATTTCTCAACGATCACGCTGTGGGTCGAGCATCGATCTGGATGGCTAGCTTGAGATGGTCCGTGGATATGCGTGTAGCCGCGCGCAGGATCGCCGCGATGGCATCCAGCCCGGCAGGTGGGATCAACCGTCGCGAATGCGGCGACGATGGCATTGTGATCGGGATGGGGCATGTGCAGCTCAAGTAGTCGGTAGGGATGGACGCGTGAAGTGGTCTCGGCCCGCACCGTCCGAGTCCATCTCCAACAATGCCGGCGCGAACGCGAACGATGACGTTTCAGTCTCGGAACCTTGCCGCCCCAGAGAACGGGCAGTGCGACCAAGTTTTGGACGGAGCAGCCGACGAGCTGCCGATCACCCAAGAGACCCAGCCATTCCGCGCCGAGTATCGGTGTCATTTTGATGGCGTCGAGGACTCGTCTAAGCCCGGACTGGCATGCTCTACTTGGATGTCGCGGGCGGCATTGCGGAGCTTGGCGGCGCGGAGGACGGTGGGGCGGCGGCGGCCGAAGGTGCCTTGGAATCGGAAAGTGTGATGCAGTGTCGGATGGCAGCGGCACGAGCGCTTGAAAGCTCCCCATCGGCCGCCCACTTTGCGGCGAGCTTGTCCTTTTGCTCGTTCGAGAGATTTGCGGCGACGCCTACTCCAGCATATTCGCCCTTAACTGCGCCTTCGGTCTTGTTGGTCCGCTCGGACTCCATCTGAGACATGGCGAGCTCCCGCGCACAGATCATGAATACTACATCTTTGGTTGGCAGGCATGTTGCGCTTCTGCCGTCAGCATAGACGTAGCCAGTCTGGTTGTCGTCATGGCAGGTGTCGTTTCCGAACACAAATGGCTTGAATGTCGAACAGCACCCAGCTGATGCAGCGGCAATAGCGACCACGCAGAGCCAAGTTCCCGGCGATTTGCTCACGTTAATCCTCGACTCGTTCCAGTGAACGATGTTCAGTGCCCATGTGTGTTGTTGTTGAGACGCTGTCCCCGCCAAGGAAACCTGTCGTTCCAGAGAACGGGCAGCGACAGTAAGTCTTGGGCAGAGGAGGCGACAGCTGCCCGAGCCCGAGAGATCGATCATGACGCCAGCTCAAGTCTCCCACTCCCGGTGAGTGTCAAAGTTGTTGTCGCTTCCTTTGCTAATTTTCTATGAAGCAGTCTCGCGGGCGAGCGCGCTCGCGATGGTCTCCTGATCTCGTTTT
>JAYUKI010000206.1:0-5275 GCA_043764595.1 Myxococcales bacterium
TTTTCCCAGTCGTGGCTCTCGGCGAGGTGCTGCCCTTCCGGCAAGGTTTTCCGGTAGCGCGCGACGGTGGCTACACCCGTTTCGGGATTGGCCTCGAGCTTCGCGCACGCGAGAAGTGCCGAAAAATAGGCGTCGTCGAGTGCAAACGGATCGAGCTCTTTCTCGAGGCCGTTGATGCGAATGGCTTCCTCGAAGTCGGTCACGGCGCCCGAGAAATTCTCGAGCAGCTCGTGCGCGGTGGCGCGATCGAAGTACGGCTCGGGCCCCTTCACCCCGCTCGCGATCTCACCGGTCGCGGCCTCCACCGCCTCTTCGTAGTCGCCCTTCTCGATGAGCCCCTTCGCGAACGACATTCCGTAACGACCGGCCACGCGCCACCTCTCGGTTCGATGTTTGCCGAGACTTAGCATTTCCTAGTTCGCGATGCCTGAAGCTCCGCTCCGAGGCGGCCCCTTGGACATGGGCATGGAGGCTGGTAGGAATGGTCCGAAATGCAGCGCAAGACCATCTTCGTCACGGGGGCAGGCGCTGGAATCGGCCGCGCGACGGCTCGGCTCTTTTCGTCGCGTGGATACGTTTGCGGTCTTGCCGACGTGGATGGCGAGGCGGCGGCAGCCGTTGCGCGTGAGCTTGGTCCCGAGCACTACGCCGTGAAGCTCGATGTACGTGATGCGAAAGCCTTCGAGACGGCCATCGGTGGGTTCGACCGGCACATGGGCGGCGACGGCCGGCTCTCGGTCCTCTTCAACTGCGCGGGCATCCTTCGCATGGGACGCTTCGAGGATCTCTCCCTCGAAGACTCCCGCGCGCAGCTCGACATCAACGTCCTGGGCGTCATCCACGGAGTTCGCGCGGCGCTCCCCTACCTCGAGCGCGAGAAAGGCACGGTGGTCAGCATGGGCTCGGCTTCGGCCATCTACGGTCAGCCCGAGCTTGCCGTGTATTCTGCATCGAAATTCGCAGTGCGCGCCCTGACCGAGGCGCTCGACCTCGAGTTCCGGAAAAAGGGCGTGCGCGTGACCGACGTGATGCCGAGCTACGTCGACACCGGGATGGTTTCGTCCCAGAAAACCCCAGCGAAGAGCGTGGCGGCGCTCGGGGTGCGCATCACGCCGGACGAGGTGGCCGAGCGCGTCTGGAAGGCTGTCCACGGCGCCCAGGTCCACTGGCCGATGCCGTTCGATTTCGCGCTCCTCGCGCGGGTCGCCAACGTCTCTCCGTGGCTCACACGCGCCATCATGCGGATCCTCACGAAGAGCTAGTCCGCCGTCAACCGGCGGCCCGAACGATCCGCGGCCCCTCGAAGACGGCCAAAAGCTCGCGGGGCCACGCCTCGATCGTCACCAGGAGTGACCAAAAGCTCGCGGGGCCGCGCCCCTCGACGGAGAACGCTTAGGCGCCCGGTCGAAATGGGTGCATCCGCCGCCGATCCTCTCGCTGCGGCAGGTGGCCTCGTCGCTCCGCTCAGACTACGGGAGTAGGCTTCCGGTGCTCGCTCCTCGGGCAAAAGCCTCGCGTCGGTCTCGACGGAAGCTGACACCCATTTCGACCGGGCGCCTTACGAGACCTGTTCGAGGATGAGACGTGTTCGGCCGACCACGATCTCGTCGCCGGGAACGACCTGCTCGTCGCCCTTGATGCGGACGAACACTCCGGACTGCGAGCCAAGATCGGTCAAGAGGATGGCGCCGGCTTGTTCTTCCACGAGGCAGTGCGGCTCACCGACGAGCGGATCGTTCGGGAACACGAAGTCGCCAAGCTCACGGCCAAGCTGCATCGTGGTGCCGCGCGCAAGCACGCAAGCGCCCTTCCCGCCGCCCTCGAAAATCTGCACGATCCTGAAGGAAGACGTCCACTTGGGAGACGAATAAAAATACGTCGGGCCGTCGGCTGGGCCGTCGTCGGGTTTTGGGTTCTTCTCGATGGTGAGCACCTGATCGCCCACCATGAAGTGGTCGCCGGGCTCGAGCTCGACGGGGCGACGCACGCGCAAGAAGACGCCGTTGCCACTCTCGAGGTCGCTCAAGAAGACGTTCGGACCGTCGATCCGAAGGATGGCTTCGCGCGGATGGCAGAAGCGGTCCCCATGGAGTGGGATCTCGCCGGCGCGACCCAGCACGACCTCACGCGACGTGCCTTCGTAGACCTGCGGCCCCTGGGCCGGCCCCCGAAGCACCCGGAGCCGCACCGTCGGAGTGGGCTTCTGGCTGGGCGGCGCTTGAACCGGAGCCGCTTGCTGCGGAACCGTCTTGCGAGCCTCCGGCGGGAGCGGCGGCGCCTTCGACGCGGGCGATTGCGTCACCGTGAGCTTCGCGGCGGGAGCAGTCTTCTTCCGCTCGTCTTTGGCCGCGAGCTTTTGAACCTCGACCTCGGGCTCGTTTTCGAGCACCGACATCCCGCCGATGGCCTTGCCCTCGATCACGGGATCGAAGCGCCCCGTGCGGAGGAAAATAGCCATTTCCATGTGCTGGCCCTTCATGAGGGCGCGCACGAATGGAGCCACGTCGTCGCGAGCGACGGAGCTCGCATAGCTGCGCTTGTGGCTCTTGATGACGCGGCCACCGTCCGCGAAGAGGTGCGTGATGATGTGGGGCTTGTCGAGTCCGGAGTCTTCCGTCTGGATGTGGAAGACGAGGCCCTTGTACTTCACGTTGTTGTTGAAGCCGACCTGAGCCCGGCGAAACGCGGGCCGCGCGATCTCGCCTTCGAGCTTCGTGATGGCCGCATCCGTCCAAAGCAGGATGGCTTGCTCGAGCGGCTCGTGATCGCCGGCTTGGATGCCTTCCATGCGCTCGAACGCGAGCTTCGCCAGCGGCGACGCAGGATCGATACGCAAAGCCTCTGCAAGGAGCTCGTGGCTCTCCTTGTCGTTGTTGCCCGTCGCCGCGCGCACGCTGAGCAGAGCTACGGCCTCGGGGGCCCTGCCCTTCTCCACGAGCCACTTGGCCACCCGTGCCGCGGGCGATCGCGCGACTGCCTCGTCCATTTCCACCACTAGAATATCCCCAGCGCTTTCTTGCAAGCGCGAAGCACACGGGGACGACCGTATGTGGCTCAACATGGGCGAATCCCGCGGTGGAGACAGCGCGGCGGCCGAGGGCCCTCAGGCCGATGGGGTGCCCGACGCTTGCGGGAGGTCCCCCTCTGCAGGGACGACCGCAACAGCAATACGGGCTGCGATAGCCGCCTTTTCCTCGGCCTTGAGCCGCGCAAGCTCTTTCCTGGCCCTAGCCAGGTTGTAGTCGCGCTCCATCTTGTGGACCCCGGTCAGGTAGACGCCCGTGCCGAACATCACGATGCCGAGGGCGAACGGCAGAAATCCGTAAATTGGCTTGACCAATACGCCGACGGCGAGCCCAGCGACGAGGCCGACCACGGGCCACCATTTCATTCGGCCCTCTTCCACGTCGAGCGTGACTTTCAGGGCGATGAGACGGGCGACCTCGGCCTCGTATTTGGACACCAGCGACTCGGGGGTGGAGCTCACGATGGCGCGACCGTAGGGCGTAGCACCGCGGTTTTCCAGAGGATCATGGGGCCTTGCTGTCGCCCGCGGGACCGTAGGGAGACACGCCGCGCACGTTCTCGAGGACCGTCAGTGGGTGCTTCAGCGAAGGAAACGCACGCTGCTCGCAGTCCGTGCGCTCGCACAGTCGGCAGGTGACCCCGACCGGGATGCAGGTGTCCGGGTTGGAGAGGTCGATGCCGTCCGAGTAGACGAGCTCTTTGGCATGGGAAATTTGGCACCCGAGCCCGATGGCTTGCACGGGCTTTTGCGCGTGGTAGCCGCCCGAGTCCTTCTGGATCGTTCGCGCGATGCAGAAGAACGCGACTCCATCCGGCATGCGTGAGAGCTGGATGCGGATCATTCCCGGCGTAAGGAACGCGGCGAAAATGTTCCACCTCGGGCACGCTCCCGAGAAGCGCGCGAACCGAATTCCGGACGCGCTGAAGCGCTTGGAGATGTTCCCGGCCACGTCGATGCGGATCATGTGGAACGGGATGCCCTCGTTGCCGGGCCTCCGTAGCGTGGTCACGCGATGGCACACTTGTTCGAAGCCGACCTTGAACCTCCGGCCGATGACGTCGAGGTCGTAGCGCTCCTCGCGGCACGCCGAGATGAAGGCGTCGTACGGCATGAGCACGGCGCCAGCGAAATAGTTTGCGAGCGCGATCCGTGCGAGGGCGCGCGACTCGAGGGTCGTGAGGTGTCCGTCGTTCACGAGCCGATCGATGACGTCGCGCTGGGTGAGCAGACCCACTTGGTGGGCGACCTGGAACGTGCGCGTGCGCGTGGGCAAGAGCTCGGACAGGACGAGGACGTTCTTTTCAGCGTCGAACCTGCGCAAAATGCCTCGTTCGGAGCCAGAGCGTGCAATCTGCACGGAGATTCCGTGGACCTTCTCGAGGTAGCGAAGGAGGCCTGGGTAGAGGTCCTCGGTCGTGAGCTCCGCCTGGCGCCAGAGCTTCTCTGCGCCGGCCTCGAGCTCGGGAACGAAGTTCCAGGTGCGCTGCAGGAAGTCGGACACTTCTTCGGTCGGCAGGTGCGAGCGATCGACCACGCCGAGGTCTTCTCCGCCGACGAGCCGCGACGAGAGGTCGTCCGCGTTTTCGCGCGCCGCTTGGTAGGCCCTGTAGAGCGAGAGCACTGCGCGCGATGCCGTGGGGCTCGCCGTGGCCATTTCACGAACGTCGACCGACGTGATGTCTTCGTCCTCGAAGAGCGGATCGGCGAACGCCTCGGTGAGGTCCGCGATCATGCGCGAGTCTTCGTCGGTCGCGAAGGCGTGAAGGTCGAGGTCGAAGATCTGCGCCAGCTTGATGAGCAGTGGAGCGGGAAGTGGTCTGCGGTTGTTCTCGATGAGGTTCAAGTAGCTCGCGGAGATGCCGAGCCGCTCCGCGAGATCGACCTGGCTCAGGTTCTTCGAGCGTCGATGGCCGCGCACCTTCGCACCGAGCTTCGAGCCCTTGTCGGCGCCGCGGCTCTCGCGAGGCTTCGCGGGCTCGCGTTCGCGCTCGCGCTCGCGCTTTCGCTCGACGAGACCTTCCACGATCTTAGCGGGTTGCGTTACTTTTCCCATGAGGACGGCAATACTCCGGCAATCGATTGACCAGATTTACAACGTTACAACCTGTCATTGACAAGCCTATACCTTGCTTTCTAGGCTGTACAATATCGTTCATTGACGAGTGACACAATTGACCGCATTGTCAACGGCGCGGAATGTCGGAGCGCGTTGACGCAAAAGGACCAGAAAGAACCGCCATGCCCCAC
>JAYUKI010000207.1:0-1597 GCA_043764595.1 Myxococcales bacterium
CACGAAGCAGATGCACGCACGCTTCGCTCCCGATCCATCGAGGCCTCTCGTGCCCGCGGCCACTCCGCTGATGATGGGTGGAGTGGGCGATCGCACGGCGGCCTACGTCCGAAAAGTCTTCGGTCCGCTCGGGCTCGAGCCCATGCAGGCCGGTGGCGGCGCCACGCAGACGGGACCGGGCACACCGGATCACTTCGTCGACGGCGGCTCGCTGGGCGTGGCCCTCGTGCGCGGCGACGTCTCGTTCATGGGCCTCGGAACGGTGACGCATGTCGAAGGGTCGAAGGCCACCGGCTTCGGACACCCGATGATGGAGGCCGGCACGAGCGCACTGCCCACCGCCCTCGCGCGCGTTCTGTGGATTTTTGCGAGCGATCAGCACTCGTCCAAGATCGGCGAGCTCATCAAGCCGCTCGGCACGCTCGTGCAAGATCGCATGAGCTCGGTCGTGCTCGACGAGCGCATCGTCGCACCGGTGTTTCCCCTTTCCGTCGAGGTCAAAGGCGCGGTCGGTGCACCGAAGACCTCGTGGAAGACCGAGGTGGCCGAAGACCGGTTCATGAGCCCGCAGCTCACGGGCGCCGTCTACAGCGCCGTCATCGAGGCGACCACGAACGAGCGGCGCGACGTCACGTGGAAGCTGTCCACGAAAGTCACCGTCCGCGGGCGCGGAACGTTCGATCTCGAGGACTTCGGCGTGGCCAGCGGCGGAATGCCGGAAGGCGGCGATTTTGCCCGCGTGATCCGCTTCGTGGGCGACGTGCTCAACAACCCCTGGGAGCACGCGCACATCGACAAGATCGAGAGCACGTTCACCATCGACTACACCCGCGATCTCTACCGCCTTCGTGGCGCCGAGGTGTTGGATCCGGTGGTCGATGCCGGCGGGCGTGCGCGCATCCGCGTGAGGCTCCAGCCGCTCTACGGCGCCGAGGTCACCCGCGTGTTCGAGGTGCCGATTCGCGAAGACCTCGAAGGCAAGGAGGTCGACCTCGAGATCATGCCCGGGTACTCAATCTCGCCCGAGGTCGCGTCTCCACAGAACCTCTCGGATTTGCTGTCGAATTCGCAGAAGCAGTACTTCACGCCCAAGTCACTGGTCATTCAATACAAGGTCTGCTCGCCGGGAGTCGCGTTCGCTGGGAAGGTCGCCACCGAGCTTCCTTCGTTCGCGTTCGATCTGCTTCGCCCGGCCTCCACCGACGCCGGCCCCGACGCGGTCGCATCGTGGACACGCACCGTGCACCCGATGGAAAAGTACGTGGACGGCACCGACCGCGTGAAGATCCGCGTGCGTCCGGTGCTTCGTTGAGCCCGCTCGATCCCTCTTCGTCCGAACCTTCGCCTCGCCTCTCTGCCCGGAGAATCATGATTCTTTCTCGTCGTTCCGTCCCTTCTGCGCTCAAGGTCCTGCTTCCTCTCGTCCTGCTCGCGTCGGCGGGCGAGGCCCACGCCGTCGGTACCCGGCAGTTCGTCCTCGATTCTCTCGAGCGGCTTTCCGGCGGAGACGTGAAGGGCGTGGCCATCGGCTCGGACGGCGTGGTGCGCGCGGGCATGACGCTCGGCTCGGCGCCCCTCGGGAGCGAAGCCCAAGCGA
>JAYUKI010000208.1:0-1595 GCA_043764595.1 Myxococcales bacterium
GACCATCCCGAACGAGCCTCTCCGCTCCAGCGCGATGCGCCTCACCCAGCCGGGGTGCGAAGAGGGGCTAGGACGTCATGAAGAGCGCGCCGTAACAAGAGGCTGCGATAAAGGGTTTCATGCGACACATACATGGATTTATCTTGCGCGTACCGCCGCCGAAGCCACCCTGAAATTTGTTGCGGCGATCAGGCTTCGTCCCGCTGACTGCTGAAATTTGAAGTGGCGGTTCCACCGGCCTCGATCGGATGATCGAGGTGCTTACCCGAAAGGAACCGCCGATGAAGAACTCTGCCAGGAAGAACGACCCACGCCAAGAGTCGAAGCCGAACCTCGTGTTCGCTGCGATGATCGACGCACACGCGACGCTGCACGACGCGATCGTGAAGGCCGGAATGAGCGTGCTCGGAGCGATGCTTGAAGAGGAGCGCGCGAAACTCTGCGGCCCGAGGTACGAGCATCAGCCCGAGCGACTCGCGACACGAGCAGGCCACGTTGACGGAGAGCTGTCGATGGGAGGTCGGCGTGTCCGGGTTCGTCGACCGCGTGTCCGGAGCGTCGAAGGCAGTGAGCTCCCGCTCGATACTTGGAAACGCTTCTCGGAAGCCGATCCGCTGACACCGCGTGCCGTCGAGCAGATGGTGCTCGGCGTCTCGACACGGAAGTACGTTCGGTCGATCGAGCCGACACCGCCGGGCCAAAGCTCTCGCGGAACGAGCAAGAGCGCGGTGAGCCGTCGATTCGTCTCTGCGACGCGCGACAAACTTGCCGAGATGATGAGCGCCGACCTTGGAAAGCTCTCGCTCTGCGCCATCATGATCGATGGAATCCACGTGGGCGAGCACCTCGTGCTCGTCGCACTCGGCATCGACGAATGCGGCGAAAAACACACGCTTGGTCTCTACGAAGGAGCGACGGAGAACACGACGGCGTGCAGCGGCTTGCTGTCCGATCTCGAGGCGCGCGGAGTACGCACCGATCGGACGATGCTCTTCGTCATCGACGGCAGTAAGGCTCTCGCGAAGGGCATTCGCGCGAAGTACGGGAATCGCGCGCTCATCCAACGATGTCAGGTGCACAAGAGAAGGAACGTCGAGGACCACCTTCCCGAGGAGCTGAAAAAAACGATTGGACGAACGATGTCCGCTGCCTACAGAAGCGGGAGCCCGTCCCGAGCAAAACGCGTGCTCGAAGGGCTCGCCCGGCAGCTCGAACGAAAGCATCCTTCCGCGGCCGCGTCTCTCCGTGAGGGACTCGACGAGACACTCACCGTCATGCATTTTCAGCTACCCAACAGCCTCGCGCGAACGCTCTCCACCACGAATCCAATCGAGTTCCTGAATGGACGCATTCGCAAGACCACGCATAACGTCGCGAAGTGGCAAGGAGGCGAGATGGTCCTTCGCTGGCTCGCAATCTCGCTCGTCGAGGCGGCGAAGACCTTCCGCAAGTTGCGCGGCCACGCCGGAATGCCGAAGCTCGTCGCAGAACTCCGCACTCATGACGCAAAGCTCGGTGCTCCTACCATTGACGCGGCCACGAAGGTCGCGTAGTCGCCAATCAACCGCCACTCAATTTCAACAGACGCCGGGACG
>JAYUKI010000209.1:0-19721 GCA_043764595.1 Myxococcales bacterium
GATGCTTTTCGTGATGACGACGACCACGACCACCGAAACCCGCAAGGGCGGCTCGGTCGTGACTCGCGTTGTTTTCACGTGAGCTGACGTTCCGAACCCGCCCGACCCGGCCAAAGTCGTGGGCGCGGCGCGAACGTTTCCAAACGAGTGTGCGCAGGGCTCATGGCTCCGGATCGGGCTTTTCCGACCCTTTGGAGACCGCCATGAACGACGATCGTGATCACCGGCACGTGGGACAACGCCTCGATCTTTTCCACTTTCGCGAAGAGGCCCCAGGCATGGTTTTTTGGCACCCACGCGGCCATGCGCTCTACCGCGCCCTCGAAGAAGCCGTGCGCGCGCAATGCCGTGCTCACGGCTACGAAGAGGTCAAAACGCCACAAATCATGAGGCGTTCGGTCTGGGAAAGGAGCGGGCATTGGTCCCACTTTTTCCACGGCATGTTCCACGTGCAAGATCAGTCCGTCGACGCTGCGGTAAAGCCCGTGAGCTGTCCCGGACACATCTACGTGGCCATGCGAAGGCCTCCCTCGTACCAGGAGCTTCCACTTCGGTATTGCGAGCTCGGAACGGTACATCGCGACGAAGCGAGTGGAACGCTTCAAGGCCTCTTGCGGGTCCGTCAGTTTACCCAGGACGATGGCCACGTGGTCTGCATGGAGGACCAGGTCGAGGCCGAAATCGAGCGTTTCTGCAGTGCCGTCGAGCCATTCTACCGAGCGTTCGGGTTCCTCGACGGAGTGAGTGTCGCGCTCTCTTCGCGTCCGAAGGACAGTGCAGGAGACGACTCCACCTGGCGTGTGGCGGAAGATGCCCTGCGTCGTGTCCTCGCACGGCTCGACGTACCGTTCGTCGAGCAACCTGGACAAGGTGCATTCTATGGGCCAAAGCTCGAGTTTTCCCTTCGGGACCGCCATGGCCGAAGTTGGCAATGCGGAACGATTCAAGTCGATTTGGTGATGCCAAAGAGCTTCGGGCTCGAATACGTAGGGGCCGACGGAAAGCGCCGCACGCCGGTGCTGCTCCACCGAGCGCTTTATGGCAGTCTCGAGCGGTTTTTGGGCATTTTACTCGAACACCACGGAGCACGGCTTCCGGCGTGGCTCGCGCCGGTCCAGGTCGTGGTTTTGCCAGTGACGAAGGCCGGCAGGAACGAAGGCAGTCCGTATGGGCACACGATCGC
The DNA here is from genome assembly GCA_043764595.1 of Myxococcales bacterium. Lineage (GTDB taxonomy): Bacteria > Myxococcota_A > Polyangia > Polyangiales > Polyangiaceae > JAAFHV01. Next base: position 1,184 of record JAYUKI010000209.1, read on the forward strand.
GGCGCGACTTCGCGCATCGAACATTCGCACAGTGATGCTCGACGAGGGGTCCCTCGCAAGGCGTGTCGTGGAGGCCCACGACCTTGCTGCGCCGTGGGTCCTCGTCGTTGGCGCACGCGAAGAAAAGGCCGGCACCGTGACGATCCGCGACGGCGCTCTCTCTCGCGAGGTCGGCGTCGATGGCCTCGTCGCGGAAGTGCTCGCGAAGGCGGCGGCCCCTGTCTTCGCGTGAGCTATCGGGAGCGTAGGGAAGGCGGTCGAGTTCGAGGGGCGCAGCCCCTCGAGCTCCTGCGAGATGCGGGCCTCGGAGTCCTCGAATTCTCCGCTTCGCTACGAAGTTTGCGGGGGTCTTGACCTCGCAGACTCGGCCTCGACCCGGCCCGACGCTCCCGTGTCCTTTTTGGAGCGCTTCGGCCGCTCTTTTTCATGTGCTTCGTGGCACTCGTCCACCCGCTCGCGAATCTTCCGGGGTAGAAGGCGCTCATGGCCGCTCTTCAGCATCCCGTTTTTGGTGCGCTCGACCTCGACTCGAGCGGGGGCATTTCTTGGGAAGGGCGGCGAACGGTGTCGAAGCACGACGTCGACGTGGAGCTCACCGTGATGGGCGGCCCTCTCGCCGAGGTGCAAACGCTCGTCGACGAAGCGGCACTGTTCGTCGCAGAGCTCGCGGCATTCGATGCGAAGGCTCGAGAGTGCCTCCGCATCGACCACGACGAAGCTCCCGATTCGGCGGTCGTGCTCTACATGGATCACCACTTGGAGGAGCTCTCCCCGGAGCTCTTGCTCTCCATGTTCGGCAAGAAGCCAGCGGCCGTGGATCGCGACTCGTTCCTTGCTGCGCTCCGCCTCGCGCGCGTGGGCCTCTACCCCGACGACACCGATCGCTGCGCGGTCTTCGACTACACAATCGACGCGAAAGCGACGCAGTACCTCTTGGTGGTGACCTTCGATTCCGAAGGCGAGGTCATCGCGATCGACATGGAGAGCTGAGCCCCAGGCTACCCTCGTGCGTGTCCGGATTGACGCAATTGACGCATTAGTCCGGGCACCCGGAGTTTTGCGTCAACCCTGCAATATCGAGGACTTGAAGGCCCACGTTTCGAGAACGGGCGCTCGGACTAGGACTCGCCTGCAAGCCAGCTCGTCGCACTCGACGACGTGAGCTTGAAGGACGGCTCGACCCTCGAGCGGGCGATTTGTTCGCCACCCGCATGTGCCGAGAGCCACGCATGCGGATCGTCTTCGTCCTCGACGAGATCGAGCTCCACGCGCACGCGCTTGTCGTCGACGACGATGTCGACCGACCGATGCAGACGAGCATGGCGCTGCTGTTCGGTGCGCCTTCGTGTCTCTGTGGCGTTCTTCAAGAGAACGGTGAATCCGCCCTTGTCGAGCGGCTTCGGGTTCTTCTTGTCGCGGCCCATCGTCCAAGGGACCACGATCGTGGGCTCGGGCTCACCGTCGCGGGTCATGCTCACGGCCCACCCGTCGTCGTCTTCGTTCTTGAACACCTCCGCGAGCCACCCGTCGGCGTGCCAACGTCGGTCTTCGCGTGATTCGGTCGATTCGGTCGGTTCGGTGGGTTCGTGTTCGTGTTCGTCGCTCACCGTCGCACCATGCCCGAACAACCGTGCGAGGACAATCGACGCGACCCCATGGCGTGCGAGGCGGGATTCTCGAGCCGCATTCCAGTCCTTCAGCACTTGAAGTGGCGTGCGACGCAGAGGCCTTCGCGGCATGACGGAGCGTGCTCGGAGTCGGTGCACGGACGGACCTTCTTCCCACGGAGCTTCACGGGACGTGCGATGGGCGCGTGGTTTTCGTCGAGCCAACAGTCGTCGTCGGTTTTGCATGGGACCGACGTTTCGACTTTGGTTTCTACGACGGTGCACGTGGAGGCCATGCAGCGCGCGCGCATTCCCTCCTTCGCCGGATCGACGCAGGGGGCGCACTTTCCTTCGATTCCAGAGCACGCTCGGCAATTCTTGGAGGCACATTCCGCCCTGCGGCGAGCCGCTTGCGAGACCGTGATGGCCCCGAGTGGTCCACATGGGCAGCACGAACAACAGCTCGGAAACGAAGACAAGGTGCAGTCGGCATCTTCATGGCAAAGCTCGTTCGCGGCGGCGATCGCCGCGTCGCGCTCGGAGGTCGCCGCGTCGGGCGCACTCGAAAGAGGTGCTCCGATCGGGCCTGTTTCCGCGCTTCTTGCGGGGCTCTCGTGGGAAGGCGCGAGAGGCTCCGTTTTGCATCCAAGCGCCATGAGGGCAAGGACCGCGAGCTTCGCAATGCGCATTCGTCGAGCTTAGGCGCCCTGGTCGAAATGGGTGCCATCTCCCGCCGATCCTCTCGCTGCGGCAGGTGGCCTCGTCGCTCCGCTCCTCAGACTACGGGAGTAGGCTTCCGGTGCTCGCCGCTCGCTCCTCGCGCAAAAGCCTCGCGTCGGTCTCGACGGAAGCTGACACACGAATTTCCACCGGGCGCCTTACCCCGGACGCGTCTCGGCAGCTCGCGAGCCTCTCTTGGCCATCGGCCGTCTGCTCCTGGGGCTTCCGGTCGTCGAGGCTCCTCGAACATGCACGCGTGTCGTGAAAGCTCCCGGTTTTGAGTATGCTCGCGCCACCTCCGTGTCCACGCAACCCTACAAGTGCGAATCCTGCGACGTCGACGGCACCTTTGCGAGCGCGCTCAAGTACCCCGAAGACAAAGACCCCGAATCCAAGGAAGTGACCTACGGGGTCATTTGGCAATGCCCGGAGTGCCACGAGAAGAGCCTCGACCTCTGTCCTGTCGGGCCCGTCGAGCCGGTCAAGGGGTCGTGTCTGAACTGCGGCGCCGAGCCCGGCGAAGGCCAGCCATGTCCGGACTGTGGAATGGCGCACGACGAAATGCTCGCGTTCCTTGGAATCGACGATCCTTCGACGCGAACCTTCGAGAAGGCCGAGAGTGCCTTCGACCAAGGCCTCTACCGCCACGGCTTCGCGATTCTCGATGCGCTCCTCCAGACGAATCCCGACGACGCGAAGCTCTGGGAGTCGAAGGGTACGCAGTACCAAATCCTTCGCCTGAACCAGGCCGCGGCGCGGTGCTACAAGCGCGCGCTGGCCCTAGCGCCGAACCCTTTGCTCGACATAGCTCTCGCATGTGCCCTGAGTGACCAAGACGACCCGGAGGGCGCCCTCGTAATCTACGACGCGCTCATCGAACGAGCGGACGCCGAAGAGGTCCACGCTATCGCTCGTGCGAATCGTGGAAACCTCCACGAGGCCGCCGGAAACGTGGAATTGGCGATTGCCGATTACGAGGAGGCCATCCGTCAGGAACCTTCCCGCACGACGCACTTCCAAAACTATTGCCGACTCTTCACGAAGCGAAAGCGGTGGGAGGAGGCGCTTGCCGTCGCGAGCCGCGGCCTCGAGGCCGTCGACGCCACCGAACGCGCCGTCTTGCTCGTCGAAAAGGCCCGTGCAAACAACGAGCTCGAGCGGGCCGAAGCCGGACTCGAGGCTTCCGAAGAGCTCCTCGTGCTGTCTCCAGACCATCCACGCGGCCTCTTCCACAAAGCGTGGGCTCTCGGCCTCATGGGCCGTCTCGACGAAGCCGCCGAGACTCTCGGAACGCTCCTCGAGATCGATCCGGACAGCAAAGACGGGGCAAAGGCCCTCGCCAAGATCGAGGCCGCTCGAATTCGCGCAAAGAAGCCTTGGTGGAAGTTCTGGGGGTAGCGCTTCCACGTGTGCCCACTCCGGCCGAGTCGCCGACCAGGACCACGGAAGCCCACGGGCCTCGGTTGTTGACCGGCGCCGATCGCTCTCGTGTAGATTGACGGATCATGGGCGAGCTTCGACCCGGCGAGACATTCGGGCGATTTCGTCGCCCCCTTCGTTCGTGGAATGGCTTGTTCCAAGGTCGCAGCTCGTGAAAACGGAGGCCACATGTCAGGAATGAATCCCGCCGAAACCATCATGCACGCTGCGACGACCTACTGGTTGTCGCGGTGCGTACACGTCGTCGCAAGCTTGGGCGTCGCCGACGCCGTCGGAGATGCTCCCACCCCAATCGCGGACATCGCTTCGCGTGTGGGGGCCAACCCAGCCGCTCTGTCTCGCGTGTTTCGTCTGCTGGCCTCGCACGGGATCTTCGAGATTCGCGCCGAGGGTTATGCCCACAACGACGCTTCGCGCCTCTTGCGTTCGGACGATCCGCGGTCGCTGCGCCCGTATGCCCAAATGATTGGCTCGCCCTTGTGTTGGGCGTCGTACGGATTGCTCGAACACTCGGTACGCACCGGGCGTCCCGCGACCACAGAAATCGCGCCCGACGGCTTTTTTGGCTACTTCGGCGCTCACCCGGAAGAGGGAAAGATCTTCGACGCCGCCATGGGCGCCAAGGCACACGAGCAAATTGGAACGGTCCTCTCGGCGTACGACTTCTCCGGATTCGCAACGATCTCGGACATTGGTGGTGGCGGCGGTCACCTTCTGCGCGCCGTCTTGGATGCCGTGCCCGGTTCGCAAGGCGTGCTGTTCGACCTTCCGCACGTGATTCAAGGGGCCGCTGCCATGGGGGGTAACCGGCTTACCCTCGTTGCCGGCGACTTCTTCAAGGACGCCTTGCCCGTTAGCGATGCCTACCTTCTGATGGAGGTCATTCACGATTGGGGCGATCCCGAGGCACTTGCCGTTCTCAAGGCGATTCGTGCGGCGGCGCCTCCCACCGCGAAGGTCGTGATCGTAGAGAATGTGGTGCCCGAGGCGCCCGGACCTCACTTCTCGAAGGGCCTCGATATCACCATGCTGGCCATGACGGGCGGGCTCGAGCGAACGCCGGCCGAGTACGATGGTCTCTTCGAGAAGGCAGGGTTCCGGCGGTCTCGTGTCTTCCCCACGCCGTCGGTGACCGTCATCGAAGCCATCCCCGTGTGACGTCCGAGCGGTCGCGTGTGAACGCCGCGTGAATCGTGTGAACACGCGGCGTTCGGCGGTTCCTTCGCGATGAAACGTCGGTGAAACGAGGGGTCTTGGGCGTGACTCGGCCGGATGGCGGCCTATCGTCCAGCATGCACTCCACTTCGCCGAGTCAACCTCCTCTGCCGTTCGCCGCATCGTCCCCCGCGACTCCGATGGTGTCCTCGACGACGCCCGGGTCGTACGAGCGCAACGCTCCGTCGCGCAATCCGCACCCTTACCGCCCCGAGCCCAAGTGGGAGGCGCGCGACGAGGTGCAGCGACCACCGCGGGCCCTGCCGGCTCGTCCACGAGAGCTCGTCGTGGCCATCCTGCTGGCCGTCTTGGCCGACGTTGCCCTATTTCGAGCACGCGATATCGCCATTCGTGGGCTTGGCTCCGCCGTGTTCTTCGTGGCCGTGCCGATCTTCATCGTCGTTGCCGCGCGAGTGCGCCGCGCTTCCGTCCGGTTCGGTGCCATCGTGGCCATTCTCCTCGCGATCGCCGGGAGATGTGCGTACGCGCCGAACGTCGGAACCGTCGTGCTCGGGCTCGTGTCCGTGTTTGCACTGGCCATCACCCTCCGAAGCCGTTCGGCATTCCTGACGGACGTTGCCGCGGCGTTCGGAGGGACGCTCGTGACCCTGCCCAGAAAGCTTGCAGGCGCGGTCGAGGGCCTCCGCAGGAGCATTTCGGGCGGTGGCGAAAAGAGCGCGGGCGAGAGGCTTGCCCCGGTTCTCGTGCCGTTCTTCTTGGTGTCCATCTTCATCGGAATCTTCGGCCTCGCCAATCCACTCGTGGCCAAGTGGCTCGTTGCGGCCCAACGTGCGGTGCACCTCCCTTCGGGCATGCGAGCGGTCCTCTGGCTCTTCTACTTCGGTGGAGCGTTGCTCCTTCTCAGGCCGGCGATGGCCACGTCTTCGGCGCCCGAAGCGGCCGAATGCGACGACGACGCGAGCAAGGGGTCTCGCTCGGTCGCACAGAACGCGCTCGTCGCGCTCAATGCGCTCTTTCTCATGTACAATGCACTCGACGCCACGTACCTCTGGGCCGGCTCGCCCCCGCCGGGCGTGAGTGAGCGTGCTTATGCCCATCAGGGCGCAGCGTGGCTGACCGTCGCGATCGCGGTGCTTACCTTCGTCGTGGGCATCATGTTCCGAGGAGCCCTCGCGCACGACGCGAAGGCCAAGCTTGCTCGTGTGCTCGCGTTCGCTTGGCTAGGCCAAGGCCTCGTCCTGGCGCTCGGGACGTTCCGCCGGCTCGGTATCCACATCACCACGAGTGGCCTGTCCAGCATTCGCATTCTGGGGATGATGGGCACGGGCCTCGTCGTCGTCGGTCTCGTTCAAGTCGGAGTGAAGCTCTTGCGTCGTCGGACGTTCACGTGGCTCGTTCGGCGTCAGCTCGACGCCCTCGTGCTCGGGCTCTTGGCGTTTTCGATCCTCCCGACCCACCTCGTGTCTGCGGGCATCAACGTGCATCGTGTGATGGAGCGCGAATACCAGGCCCTCGTGCACGTCGAGGAGGAGGTCGTGGAGGTCGAAAGTGCGGCCGCTCTTCTTCCGATCGTGGGTCATGAAGACGAGCGCATTCGCCGTGGAATGGCCGCGCTGCTCTTGAACGAGCGCGACGCCTTGCGTGAGCGGACGACCGGACTTGCGCTCTTGGATCGCGACTACGCGACGACGACCACGCTCCGCGCCCTCGAAAATGCGACGCCCGAGCTCGAGGCCGTCCTTGGTGACGTCGAGCGCGCGGACGCCATCGTCCCCTTCGAGTACATTCGCAACTCGGCCATCGAGGGAGAAATTGCGCAATCGGAGATCTCGAAGGTCGAGCGCGCGCAGACCCGCGGGGAGAAGTTCGTCCGCACCTGGATTGCCGAACAGAGCATGGCCTTCGTGCAGCGCCAGGAAGCTCCGGGAACGAAAGCGATCTTCCACCCTGCGGCGGACGCCAACCACCTCGAGGTCTCGGTCTTCCTGGTGCCGATGTTCGGGGACGGCCCGAAAAAGGTCGCCGAAGTCGTGCTCGTCCTTCGACGCAATACCGTGACTCGCCAATGGCAATTCGTCGAAGAACGTGCGCGCTGAGCGGTCGTTCGGCGCGCGGACGAACGGGCGTGGGACGCACGCAGCTTCGGTTCGGCTCCCAAGGGCCTCGCGGTCGCGTATGCTGAGCTGAATGAGGGCAAGCCACGGGCTCGGAATCGCTGCAATCGTCGTCGCCGTCTTCTCCCCTTCGGCGGCTTCTGCCGAGACCGAAGGGGCAACCAAGGGGGCCGTGGCGCAGGCTCCGGTGCACGAGCCCAACGTTCACGTCGGGCTCGTCTACGCGCCAACCATTCTCGTGAGTGACGCCTCGCGGTCCGGAGCGGTCGACGACCCGTTGCACGGGGTTTCCACGGGGGCGCACCACCTGGGAGTGGAGCTTGCCCTCGGGAGCGGGTACTTCCGCTACCATCTCACCGTCGCGTTCTCCGCGGCCACGGGCGCCACCGGGCTTCGCGTCGAGCCCACGACGTTGGGCCTCGCCATCCCGCTCTTGAAGAAGCCGGCGTTTCGTCTCGAGGTCGAGCCCACGGCGATGATCCTGAACGTGAGCTACCTCGGTGCGTCCGATGCCCCTGGCTCGCTCGCTACGGTGTCGAGTGGCGCCGACGTTCGCGCCAATATCGCCATTGGGAAGCATTTCTTCGTCTCGGCCAGCCCACTCGGTTTCGACGTTCGTTACGCCGGAATCGACGCAAGCGCCGCAAAAGCGAAGGGGTTTGCGGGCGCCGCAGCGTACTACCGCCTGCGTCTCGTGATTGGCGCAGAGTTCTAATCCAAATTTCGGTCCATTGGCCCCGCTCGTGCTCCCGTTCGAGCGTCCTTGCGCGCTTCGTGGAGCGTGGGTCCAATGCGGCTCTCTCGCGTTTTGGGTCTCGTGCTGGCGGTCTTGGGGTCGAGTGGCTGTCGTTCGTGTGTCCCCGCGCCGGATGAGCCCACGATCGAAGGTCCCGAGTCGCCCACCGTCGGGTCCGGCCTGAAAGGGCACGTCGTATTCACGATTCCAGGCGGGGCATTGATGGACGTCGAGCTTCCGACGAAAGTCGAAAAGACGGTGCGACCCGGGACCAAGAGCGCGGCCGCCTCGTGCGTCGGGGCCGGCCACGTGTGGCCTTCGTGACGGACGAGGCTCCAGGCCACGCGCTAAAGGTGATTGCACTCGATGAAGCGAGGAGCGGGTCGTCTTGGCCCGCCCGGGTCGAACCCTCTGGGACAATGCAACAGGGGACTAGATTGCCATGGCCCCGACGGGCGGAAACGTGGCCATTCTCGAGGGCACGTCCAGCGTTCAAACCGGAGGGACCGGTGGAAATCTTCTTTTGGGTGCTTTGGAGGTCTGGAACGTCGACTCGGGAAAAGGCGGTCCAATCGGCGTCATGGCGGGAGACGTTGGGATGTCCTTTTTTTCGTCCGGTGAGCGCATCGCTTACGTTGCGTTCGACTCCAAGGCCGAGGCGGAAAAGCTTCCCGCCGCCAAAGAGGCGATGGGAAAAGACTGGGCCCTCCGCGACAAGACTCCCGTCGTCCACGTGAGGGACCTGGCCACGAAGAAGGACGAAGCGATTGGCGTTGGTCGGTATCCCGTCGTGTCGACCGACGGCACGTTCGTGCTCGTCGTGGATGGTGAGCAGAAGCTCCGGCGCATCGACATCGGAACCAAAGCCTCGGCGGTGGTCGATGCACCCGGCTTTCTCGGGCACCCGGTCGGCGCTTCGGGCTCGTTGGTCATTTACCACGCGCTCGGAACCAAAGGCATCAAGCCAAAGATACGCCCGATGAGCATGGGGGGGAGCGAGACCCTCCACACCCTCAAGATCGCCCAGGTTGGCACCCACGAGCTCGCCACTCTGGCCGAAGGCATCAGCATTCACTCCCGGGCGTCGTTCGGGCAGCCGAACCCCTGAAACGGTCTCGAGCGCCCGAGGGAGGGAGCCGCATCGGCGCGGGCGGGTCGATGCACGAGCGCCCCACTCCGTGCTATTCCACACGACCATGACCGTGTCTCGACTCGAAGCCTTCGACCTCGTCGCTCACTCGGAACAGCTCGAAGTCCGTCTCGAAGCGGCCTCGAGCGAGCTATCGAAACGGCCCGGTCTGGCGGACGAGAAGGCGTGGCTCGAAGTGGCCTGTCGTCGCGTGGTGTCGGCACGGTTGGGCCTCGGGGATCTCTTGACCCGCGCCCTTCGGTTGCCCGAGCTCGAGCCGCTCCGTGCCGACCACGCGCGCATCCTTCAAGGCGCTGCGGTCGACGCCCTCGAGCGGCTTCATGCGGGGATCACGTTCGCCGGTGGAAATCGCGCGCCACTTCTGGAGGCGCTCTACTGGAAGCTGAAAATACCAGCCCTTCGTCGCTGTGAGCGCGCCGAGTTCGAGGCCTTTTGGCGCGACTTCGAGAAGCGCCTCGCCTCGAGCTACGCGCGTCGAATGCTTGCCGAGCCGGCCTATCTCGTCGTCGCCCCCGCGATGGATCAGCTGCAGCGCGCGGTCACTACGTGGCTCGGCATTTTCACCTCGGCCCCGCTAGGAGAGCTCGAGGCCCAGACCCTGCGCGAGGAGCTCGATGCGGCAGCCAAGAGGCTCGAAGTGCCTTGTCGCCAAGCGCGACTCCTTGCACAAGCCGCTCTCGTTCCTTTGACGGATCTCCTCGAGAGCTCGGCTCTGGCCCAAAAGCCGAAACGTCGCGGCCCGCGAACGGCCTCCACCGAGGTCGACGAGGACAACCACCCGCTGCTCGATCAGCCTCTGCCGGACCCGGCCGAGCCTAGCCCTGCCGAGCACGCCGAGCTCGCGGCCGCGCAGGCGCTCGCCGAATCTCAAGCGTCGGTGGCTAGGGTGCCCGCTCCGGAGCCCGTGGCTCCGGCGGTTCTTGCACAGGTGGTTTACGCCGCTCCGCAGGTTCCAGAACCTCGGGAGTCCTCTCGGAGCACGCCGCCAAGTACTCCCGAAGCACCGCCCTCGGAGAAGCTCCCCGAAGTCGCTTCCAAACCCGAGATTGCGCGCCCTCCCGTCATCGTCGAACGTACGGAAGCTCCGCAGAAAGCTCAGCGGCCGCGCAAGAAGACCACCTGACTCCCGGGTACCCTCGCGAGCGTCACAGAATCCACGAGTAGGCGTCCTGCACCGCGCGCGAGCCGCCATGGTGAAGCAGCTCTCCATGGGCGAGCACGACGCCGTCGATGTTCCATTGAAGAATGCGCTGCACCTGGCGTCGGCCAAGAGCCTTGTCCCGCACGGCGATGTGCTCGAGGTATCCCTTCCCGGGGCCCGTATTTCGCATGAGCATCGCGACGAATCGGGTCGTGCGGGAGGGATGCTCCGACAAGTTCAATAGGGCGTCTGCGCAAATGAGGGTGTGCGACTTCTTGTGAAAGAACACGACTTCGCGCTCGAACCGAGACGTGAAGGCTGCTTGATCGACGTCCGCCCCCCACGGCAAGAGGGGTTCGTCGCCAAGGGTCGTGCCCCAGTGAAGGTCCGAGCGCTTTTCCGCGAGCCCGGGGCAAGGATGAAACGACGCGTCCGGATAGGCCCTCATCCATTCGCCGACGTAAAGGTGGTGAAAGAGGCTCGAGGCGACCACGGCCCTCACGGGGCCGAGCGCGTCGAGTTCGGCGCGTGTCGCATCGTCGAGTGCGACGGGGCAATGAACGAGCAACCCGCCGTCCGAGAGTCGAACGACGGTCATTCGAGTGCCGGTTTCGACACCCCAGAACTTCTGTTCGCGCGTGATGGTGAAGACGTCGTCGGCAAAGCGTACGAGCATGGGGCGAAGGTAACGGAATCCAAGTTTCGATTCCAACGCGAACACGCAAGGGGCCGCAGGCGACCGGCTCGTCCATGACGATCGACCAAGCGGAAGAAGGGCATCGACCTTCCCCAATCGACTCATCAGGCCGAGGGCGAACGCAAGCACTGCGGGAGAATGCAGTTCGCGCGCTGGCTCGGGGCAGAACGGCACGCAAAGCCGGGCGGCACGGAAGGTGCAATTGCCTACCCATGCGTACACGGATAGGGCTTCGCCCGAGAGCTCGCGGTTGGTCCTCGCTCGCCTATGGGGGCCTCCTTTCGGCCACGGCGATGGCCTCCGCGTGCACGATGGACGTCGAGTCGACCGATGACCTCGAGGTCATCGACCGGACTGCGCAGGATCTCCAGTCCGCGAGTGTGACGGGGACGAGCCTCCCGGCGAAAACCCTCGCGCTGACCTTCGACGACGGGCCGAGCGCACGCACCACGGAGCTCTCCACGTATCTCAAGTCCCAGAACATTCGGGCGACGTTCTTCGTCAACGGCGGCAACGTCACGACGACGACCCTCCCCAATCCGAACGGCATCACTCCCTACCCGGGCGCAGCCGCCCTTCTTGCCGGGCTCGTGGCCGACGGGCACCTTGTCGCGAACCACACCGTCACGCACCGGGACTTGGTGGCTCAAGTGCTGCCGACGGGGGCTTCGTTCGTCGTCCAAGAGCTCGCCGAAGCCGACACTTCGCTCGGACCGTACATACCCTCGGCGCACTTCCTGTTTCGCGCTCCGTATGGCTCGTACGGCACGGGCGTCTACGACGCGCTGAAGACCTCGGCGATGAACAAATACGCCGGACCCGTCGGTTGGGATGTCGGCGGTACGTCGAATCAGTATCCGAGTCGGGCGGCGGATTGGGCCTGTTGGCAGGGCCAGCTCTATTCCGGGGCGACGAAGGCCAACGGCACGGGATATGCCACTACGGCCCAGTGCGGTGACGCGTACCTCGCGGAGATCGCAAGTGCCGGAAAAGGAATCGTGCTCCTGCACGAGCCTTATTCTTGGGCGAACGGCAGCACGGTCGACATGGTGAAGTACATCGTCCCCATTCTGAAGGCGAACGGGTATTCGTTCGTACGCGCGGACGACGTGCCTGCCATCGCCTCCCTGTTTCCGACCGCGGGGGCTCCAGTGGTGGTGCTTCCGCGCCCAGCCGCGCGAACGTCGCGAATCTATGCGGATGCCTTCGTCGCGCCATTCGTGCAGGCGGGATCGGGCTTTACGGCCACGCCGACCACCGCCACGAAAGCCGAGGGCACGACCTCGCTCTCGGTGAAGCTCGCCACGGGTGGCTCCTCGTTTGGTGCCAACGTTTCGACCACGAGTCCGCAGTACGCGGGCGCCGGCCAGACCGAGCTCGGTTTTGCCTTCAATGCCGGTGCGACCGTGCATGCCGGCATCGACACTCTGCGCGTCGCGGTCGAGGACGACGATCCGTCGACGCCCACGACGACCGTGCTGCTCAAGCCCTACCTCGTCGCCTCGGGCAACGTGGCGCCGAGCACCTGGTACCGCGTCACGATCCCGATGACCGCGCTCAATCCCGAGAATCGTCCCATTCGGAGCGTGTCCATCGTCAACCAAAGCACGCTCGCGAACGTCACGTTCTTCCTCGACGACCTCAAGTTGAGCTGGACGGACAAGGCCCCGACCGAACGGCTCGTCTACACGGACTCCGCGGCGCCGAGCTTCTCCGTAGGTGGCTGGTCGGTGACGAGCGCGACCAACACCTTCCGAACTACGGGGGCTAGCTCGCGCAAAGCGACGTATACCGCCGCCTGGGGCGGGTTCACGTTCACGTACGATTGGAACTTGCCGGCGTTCCCGGCCGGCACGCACACCACGGTATCGTTCGATATCTCTGGCGGCTCCGGTGCGCCGCCTGCGGGAATGAGCTCGATGAACATCGGACTCGATGGATCGCCTACGAAAAAGCTCGTCTCGTACATTCCGGGCGGCTTCAAGGCGAACACGTGGCATCGCGTGACGATCCCGGTCACCGCCCTCGTTCCGGGCGCCTACAGGCAGGTGACGTTCAAGAACGAGTCGACCTCCCTCTATTCCTTCTACGTCGACCAAGTCCGGTTCGAGACCTACCACGCCGCACCTCCGCTTTTGGCCGAGGTCACGCCGCCGACGGGCAATCCGGACACTTTTGCTCCCGGCGAGGTCGACGTCGAGACGCTCGTGAAGACCGCCTTGGACCGAAAGCCCATTTCGCCGCTCATCTATGGCATCAATGGATTCGCGTCGTCGAGCATCCCAGCCGACGTCCTCGCCTCGGTGACCCTGGTACGTCGCGGCGGCGACCGCGGAAACTCGTACAACTGGGAGACCAACGTCTCCAACGGATCGCTCAACAACGGCTTCGTGAACGACATGACCCTCGCGGGAGGCACGCCGAACCCGAACGTTCCCGCCGCGCAGGACGTCGCTTTGCTCGCCGCCCACAGGCCTTCCGGACGCGCCGTGATGGTGCCCTTCGTCCTCAACGACTGGGTCTCCGGGCCGACGGGCGGCATCGGCAGCTGGGACCAGCCCGGTTGGAATCGCGCCCAATACTTCCGTCGCGTCGGATTCGTGAAGCCCACCGCGTTCGCCTCGAGCCCCGATCTCAACGACGGAATGGTCTACACCGACGAGCACCTCCAATACCTTCGGGGCAAATACCCCACCGAAGACATTACCGCCCCCGGCCCGGGGCGGCTGCTGGTCGGCATCGACAACGAGCCGGACCTTTATCCGTACAATTTTCCGATGCTCCAGGCCGGCACCGGCGCGGCGATCGTTCGGAATGGAACGACGGTCGGAAATCGCCTAAAGAGCGAGGAATTCACCCAGCGCATGCTGACGTTCGCCCGCAAGGTGAAGCAAATGGCGCCCGCGTCGCACATCGTCGGGCCGAGCCACTACCACTACGACGGGTGGACCACGTTTTGGGACGAGAACACGACGCTCTATTCCAACGCTGGAACGGCACGCTGGTACATGGACGATTTTCTCGCCGCGGTGAAGACCGCAAGCGAGGCCGAGGGCAAGCGCCTCCTCGATACATGGGACTTTCATTGGTACCCTCAGGGGGTATCGAATGGCACCTACGTTTGGAACTTGGACAACGTCACCCGCACGCTGACGGCGAGTGAAATCGACCAAATCGTCCAGGGGCCGCGGAGCTATTGGGATCCGACCTACGACGAGCACTCGTGGATCACCGAGCCTTGGCACCTTGGTGGACCCATCTACGTACTGCCGCGCGTGAAGGCACGCATCGCTGCGGCGTATCCAGGTACGAAGGTCGGTGTGACCGAGTACAATCCTGGAGGTCGGAACCACATCTCGAGCGGCCTCGGGGTCGTCGATTCACTCGGTGTATTCCAGCGCCAGGGCGTCGAGATGGCCGCGTTTTGGCCCGAGGGCAGCGCTACGGCACTTGCCTATGCTTACGGTGGACTGAAGCTCCTCCGTAACGCAAATGGAGCGGGCCTGCGCTACGCGGACACCGACGTCCGAGTCGAGCACCCCGAAGTGGTCCAAACCTCGGTCTACGCCGGAAGCGACACGGCCGATCGTGTGACCGTGCTCGTCGTCAACAAGACGGCCTCGACGAGGCGGGTCGGTCTTCGTGCCTTCCATGAAAAGAGGCTCACCCATGTGGATGCCTACCGTATCGACGCCGCCCATTCCAGCCCATATCTGGCTTCATCGCAGGCCGTCACGAAGATCAATGCGTATGGCTATGCGGCCCCCCCGTTCAGCGCGACGATGCTCGTTTTCACGCCCTGAGCCCAATCCGAATCGACGGAAGGACCAATCACGGCGCGTCTCCGGGCGGGCCCCGCCCCGGCGCCGCCCCATTCCGTCAATCCGCACCGCGAATCGCCCCGATCAGGCGCCCGAAGAGCGGCGTGGCGGGCTCCGAGAGGGCCTCGAGGTCCTGAAGCATGGCCTCGGCTTCGCCTCGTGCGTGGTCCCCGGCAAGCGAATCGCGGACACGCCGAACTCGGAAGAGGCTCCACAACGCAAAGGTTTTGACGGCCGTGGGCACGTGGCGGAGGAGGGCCATGTTCGAGGGGACGATGCGGGCTCCACTCTTCGCGACGGCCCGAAACCCCGAGCGCATGACGTTCGCCACGAGACTCGCGGCGGCCCAATTCAGTCCCTCCGGGCGTGCAGCCAAGACGCCTGCGGACATGAGTGGCGCCATGAACGCCGCATGCGTCTTGAGCCACGACTCCATGTCCGAGCAGCTCGCGCATGGGATGCCTGCGTCCCGAAAGAGCCGGAGAAGGAGCTCCAGATCGCTTGGGGCATGGTCCGCGAGCCCACCGAGGGTCGTGATTTGCAGCGAACGCAAGATGGAAGGAACCACTGAAAAACGAAGCACTTCGCCGTCGAGTCGGGCCACTGCAGCAGGGAAGCCCCAATAGAAGCGCTCGCGCCCGACCGCATCCCGAAAGCGCGAGAGATCGTCGGCAATGTTGAACATGAACATGACCCGCAACGCTCCCGAAGCCGCGACCTCGGAGAGGATGGCGTCGGCGTGTTGCCTTCGCACGGTGACGACCAGAAGGTCCGGGCGCCGCGTGGGGTCGAGCGAGTCCGCAACGGACACTGTGACCGTAGACGCGTCGGGAGAAGGAACGGAGCTTCTTGAGAGCGGGCCCACGTGGATCAGGCCTTTCGCTCGCGAAAGGGCCTCGAGACGGGCGCCACGCGCGACCAAGGTCACCTCATGGCCATCGCGCCCGAACCGATAGGCCAGCAGGGTTCCGATGGCTCCAGCGCCCAGAATGGTGATGTGCATGGTGGCTTCGGCTCGATGGCGGCCTTCGTTTCGCGGGCCGCGGGAAGCCCGACTCTACCTCGTAAGGGGAATCAGAGGTCCACGAAGCTGAAATCGCTGGTCGACGCGACGAGGTCCACGAACGCGCGCACCTTCGCCGACAGGAGTCGGGAGGTCGGGTAGACGATTTGGATGGGGAGCGGAGGTGGCTCGAAGTCCGACAAAAGCACGACGAGGCGCTTGTGGCGTACGGCCTCGGCCACTTGGTACGCGAGCACCATGGTTACCCCGCCGCCGAGCTCGGCGTGGCCGATTGCGGCATCCGCGCTATTGGTGACGTACTTTGGAGAAAGCGTGACGCGGCACTCGCGAGCCTCGCGAGTGAATCGCCATTCGGGCGTCGGACAAAGGCTCGTGAACTGGATGACCTCGTGCCGTGAAAGCTCCTCGGGGGACCGAGGCTTCTTGTGACGAGCCAAGTACTTGGGAGCCGCAACGACGACCCGCCTCGTCGCGCCGATGGTCCGCGCGACGAGGCTCGAGTCCTCCAACGTCCCGATTCGAACGGCGGCATCGATCCCTTCTTCGACGAGGTTTGCCATCCGGTCACCCAAGAGAAGCTCCCCCACGACAGAGGGGTATTTGGCCAAGTAGGCGCACATGACGGGGGCGACGTGGAGCCTGCCGAAAACGCTCGGAGCGGCGAGTGAAAAGCGTCCGGTTGGAACCGTCCGTTCCGCTTGGGCCGCGTCCTCGGCTTCGGCCACGTCCGCGGCGATGCGTCGCGCACGCTCCAAGAAGCGGGAGCCTGCGTCGGTCAAGGTCACCGATCGGGTCGTTCGCTGCAAAAGGCGCACGCCCAGGTGTTCTTCGAGGGCCGCGACGAGCCTCGTGACCGCCGAAGGAGACAGCTTCAGGCGACGCGCGGCGGGCGCAAAGCCCTTCGCGTCGGCCACGGCCACGAACACGCTCATGGCCTCGATGCGATCCATGCAATCATTGCATATCCTGCAATAGTGAAGTGTCAATGTGGCACATTGTTGCGAGGACCGGCACGGCTCATGTTCAGGGGGCGATGGCCTTCCGCCTCGCCCCGAAAAAAAGAGAGCCAAGCCATGTCCCACATCCAGATCCCCGCCTCGATCGAAGCCTCCCACGTTGCCGCTCGGCCGCTTCTCGAAGCCGTCAAAAAGCAGCTCGGCAGCGTGCCCAATCTGTTCCGCATCGTGGGCAACAGCCCTGCTGCCCTCGAAGGCTATCTCGGCCTCTCCGGCGCCCTCGGCAAGGGACAGCTCGATGCACGCACTCGCGAGCGTATCGCGCTTGCCGTGGCCGAAATCAACGGCTGCGACTACTGCTTATCGGCTCACGCGTACCTCGGAAAGAACCTCGCGAAGCTCGACGACGCCGAAATCGCGGCAAACCGCGATGGTGCTTCGTCGGACGCGAAGGCGTTTGCGGCCTTGAAGTTCGCCACGAAGGTCGTGCGCGAACGGGGCCACGTCGGTGCGGCCGACGTGCAGGCCGTGAAAGACGCGGGGTACGACGACGGTCAAATCGTCGAGATTCTCGCGCATGTCGCACTCAACACGCTGACCAATTACGTGAACTCGGCTCTCGCTACGGACGTGGACTTCCCATTGGTCTCGTCGCGAAAGCGGTAGTTCAAGAATTCGTTGCCCGTTACCTGGAAGGCTCGACCATGATCCGTCCCCCGCTCCCTCCGTTTACGGCCGAGGCCGCTGCACAGAAGGCCCGAATGGCCGAAAATGCCTGGAACACGCGCGACCCGTCGCGTGTGGCCTTGGCGTACACGGAGGACAGTCGGTGGCGGAATCGAGCCGAGTTTTTCGAGGGGCGAGCGGCCATCGAAGCCTTCCTGACTCGCAAGTGGCAAATCGAGCTCGAGTACCGCCTCATCAAAGAGGTTTGGGCCTTCACCGACGATCGAATCGCCGTGCGCTTCGTGTACGAGCACATGAACGCGCACGGTGACTTCTTTCGCTCCTATGGAAACGAGCAGTGGGAGTTCGACGCTCATGGGCGGATGCGTCGACGCGAAGCGAGCATCAACGATGTTCCCATTTCCGAGGCCGAGAGGCTCTTCCGCTTTCCGCTCGGGCCCCGTCCCGAGGGGCATCCAGGCCTCACCGAGCTCGGGATCTGATCTGAGCCCTGAGCCCAGGCGCCGTTCGAACCGTAGGAGGACGAGTATGAAATTCGTTGAAGCACCTTCGAGCGACATTGCATTCACGGGCACCGTCAAGGCCATTCAGTCCCGTCTTGGCTCACGCAAGGCGTATGCTCGAATGGAAGACAAAGGTGGATTCCAGACCCGAATCACCGAGGATCTGGCTGCGTTCGTCGCGGAGCAAAACAGCTTCTTCCTCGCGACGGCGAACGACGTCGGCCAGCCGTACATCCAGCACCGGGGCGGACCCAAGGGATTTTTACGTGTGCTATCGGACACGACCCTCGCTTTCGCGGACTATGGAGGAAATCGTCAATACATCTCGATTGGAAACCTTTCCGACAACGCCAAGGTGCACCTCTTTCTCATCGACTATGTGCACAAACAGCGCATCAAGATTTGGGGAGAGGCCACCGTCGTGGACACCGATCCCGGCCTCCTGGCGAGCCTGATGCCCGAGGGTTACGAGGCGCGCCCCGAGAGGGCCATCGTCGTACGCGTCTTGGCATGGGACGCAAACTGCCCCCAGCACATTCCCCGCAAGCTCGATGCCGAGACAGTGGCGACGGCACTGGCCGAACGCGACCGCCGCATCGAGGAACTGGAGCGTCGCCTTCGCCGGTTCGAGGCCGAACCCTCGGCAGGATGACGAAACGGAGCGACTGCACCTAGAGCACCGAACAGGTTGAATCCCGTCGGCTTTCGCCGGTTTAGCGTCGCCTCGCGTTGTCGCTCCTCCTCGGATACGAGAGTATCCGTCGTC